>NZ_MUGR01000016.1:0-103387 GCF_002217195.1 Flavobacterium aquidurense
AAGCTTTGCGTTTGATCCTTCATTTAACAGGTGGCATTTTACAACACAATGTTATATTTACTTACATAACTTATATGGCAGAAAACTCACAACTCCCCTCGTGCAAAACAGAAAAATTGCATGAATTAGCAATAAAACACAATTGGTTCGCCTTTGTATGCAATTCTATTGCCAACGCTATTTTATCAGGATTTGAAATCTTTACTTTAGGTTTTAATCTCACTTCTGTAAAACGACCGCTCCCATCTGCAGAAACTTCGAGCGTGGCTTCGGCGTTATCTGAATATTCCAGAACTTCTATTGCGTTTTGAGAGCAGACATATAAATAGGACATCATGTGACAGGAAACTAAACTGCTTAGCAACAAATCTTCGGGATTGTATAATTCCGGATCGCCTTTGAATGCTTTGGCTGCCGAGATATCTAAAACAGGTTTCCCTTCGATTTTAATTTGATGACTTTTACTGTAAAACCTTTTCGTTGAATCTTCTTGATTTTGTTTGGAAGTCCATTTTGCTTCTGCTTTGAATAGATGTTTCATTATCGTTTTTTTGCTATTGCTAAGTTATGATTTTTAAAGATGCCCGTGAATTAATCCCGATAACTACCAGGAGCGAAGACGCAAAGTTTACAAACAAACCTAAAAAGCTTTGCGCCTTCGCGACTTTGCGTGCAATTTCTCTTCAGTTTTCCCATAAAAAAACCCCGAAAGTATCACTTTCGAGGTTTTCTAGAGAATTGAACTAATTAACAAATTCTAAAAAATTATTTTTGCACTGAAAACTTAAAAGTAGTTTTAGTTTTATAATTTTCTCCCGGGTTTAGAACCGTAGTCGGGAAGTTTTTCTGATTTGGAGAATCCGGATAATGTTCTGTTTCCAAACAAAGTCCGCTTCTATGTCCGAAAGTACCGCCTTTCGGTGTTGGTAAAGTTCCGTCAAGGAAATTTCCGGAGTAAAACTGAATTCCAGGCTCGTCTGTTGTCATTTCCAGCACTCTTCCGCTTGCTGCGTGGTATACTTTTGCAATGATTTTTTTTCCCTTTTCAGGATTGTTCAGTACCCAGCAATGATCGTATCCTTTTCCTCTTTCTAATTGTTCGTTTTTTACTTCGATGTCTTTTCCAATTAATTTTGGAGTTCTGAAATCGAAAGGTGTATTGGCAACATCTTCTAATTTTCCTGTTGGAATAAGAGTTGCATCAACCGGAACAATCTTATCAGCATTTAAAGTCAATTCGTGATCTAAGATTGTTTTTGTAAAATCTCCCGATAGATTGAAATAAGAATGCTGCGTCAGATTCACCACCGTTTTCTTGTCTGTTGTTGCTTCGTATAAAACTTCCAACTGATTATCATTTGTCAATGTATAGGTTACAAAAACCTGAAGATTTCCAGGATATCCTTCTTCCATATCTTTACTTAAATACGATAATTTCAATGTAGCTGCTGTTCCTGATTTTACCTCATCGGCTTTCCAAACAACATTAAAATATCCTTGCGGACCACCGTGTAAAGCATTTGGCGCATTATTGATTGCCAATTGATATTCTTTTCCGTCTAAAGTAAATTTCCCTTTTGCAATTCGGTTTCCGTATCTTCCGATCAAAGCGCCAAAGAATGGATTTTCCTTTTCATATTGTGCCAAAGAATTAAATCCGATTACGACATTTTCAGAAACTCCTTCTTTATTAGGCACTTTCAAATCTGTAATTCTTCCGCCAAAAGTGATGATGTCAACTTCCATCCCATTTTGGTTTTTCAATTTGTAACTATCGACTTTTTCTCCTTTTGAAGTTGTTCCGTAAGAAGATTTTTCGATCGTAACTGTCGCTTTTTCATCTGAAGAAACTGTTGTAGCATCCATTTTTTTATCGTTTTTGCATTGAACTGAAATTGCGGCCAGACTTAATAAGCTGATTCCAAAAACACATCGTTTTAATACATTCATAAATGGTAATTTTTTGGTTCGTAAAAAGTTAAATGTTAGAAGTAAAATGTTAGACGTGAAATTTAATCATTTTAAAAATGTAAAAATTACCTTTTTAAGTTTTTTCACATTTTACATCTTACAAATTACATTTTACTGCATTAAAGGCCGTGTTGAAACAAATGAAAGTAAGCTTCGTTCGCATTGATCTTGTCTTTAAAGTCTCTTACGGTTGTTTTTTCGTCAATAACCAATAATTCGATTCCGGCGATATCAGCAAAATCTTCCATGTATTCTGTTGTGATTGCCTGGCTGTAAACGGTATGATGCGCGCCTCCGGCAAGAATCCAGGCAGTTGCAGCAATATCAAGGTTTGGCTTACAATCCCATAAAACTCTCGCTACAGGTAATTTTGGTAAATCTGCCAATGGCTTAATGGCTTCCACTTCGTTTACGATCAAACGGAAACGGTTCCCCATATCAACCAAAGAAACGTTGATTGCAGCTCCTGCAGGTGAATTAAATACCAAACGTGCAGGATCTTCTTTTCCTCCAATTCCTAACGGATGCACTTCGCATGATGGTTTTGCCTCTGCAATCGATGGACAAATTTCTAACATGTGTGATCCTAAAACATATGATTTTTGTGGAGTGAAATGATACGTATAATCTTCCATGAAAGAAGTTCCGCCTTCAAGACCCACGTTCATTACTTTTAAAGCACGAACCATTGCAGCAGTTTTCCAATCTCCTTCTCCACCAAAACCATAACCATCTGCCATTAATCTTTGTGTTGCAATTCCCGGAAGTTGTTTCCAAACTCCAAGGTTTTCAAACGTATCTGTAAAAGCTCCAAAACCTCCTTCTTCAAGGAAAGCTCTTAAACCTAATTCAATTTTTGCTGCTTCTACTAATGAACTTCTTTGCGCTCCGCCTTCTTTTAAAGAGTCGGTTAGAGAATAAGAAGATTCATAAACTGCTAATAAATCATTCAATTGCTGTTCCGTAACTTTCTCGATATGTTTAGTCACATCAGATGAATCATATCCGTTTACCGACATTCCGAAACGAATCTGAGCCTCGACTTTATCGCCTTCTGTAACAGCAACTTCACGCATATTATCTCCAATACGGGCTACTTTTAAGTTTTGAAGTTCGTCCCAACCCAAAGCCACTCTTGTCCAAACACCCAGTTTGTTCAAAACGCGAGGATCTTCCCAATGTCCCACCACAACTTTACGTTTTTTACGCATTCTTGACATGATAAAACCAAACTCACGATCTCCGTGTGCAGATTGATTCAGGTTCATGAAATCCATGTCGATAGATCCCCACGGAATTTCAGCGTTGTATTGTGTATGTAAATGGCACAATGGTTTCTTTAAAATACTCAAACCGCCAATCCACATTTTTGCCGGAGAAAAAGTGTGCATCCACGCAATGATTCCGATACAGTTTTTAGCCGTGTTGGCTGCTAAACAAACGTCTAATATTTGAGAAGGAGATTTTACCACATCTTTATAAACCACTTTTACCGGTATACTAGAGGATGCATCTAATCCTTTTGCAATTAATTGCGAATGTTCTGCAACTTTTCGTAGTGTTTCTTCACCATATAATTCCTGGCTTCCTACTACAAACCAAACTTCTTTTTGAGAGATATCTATCATTTCTTTATTTGTTATTTTTGTTTCAAGTTTCAGGTTTCAGGTTATTGGAACGTGAAATTCGAATTGTTAATTTTTAATTTTGTTTCAAGTTTTCTTTGTTTCACGTTTCAAGCTTCACGTTCCAACAACTTGAAACAAAAAAAAACCTGAAACCTGAAACAAACCTTTATTGTCCGTAATACGAATCTTTTCCGTGTTTACGATTATAGTGTTTCTTTATTAGAGAATCTTTTAATCTTGGTGCGTTTGGATTTATTTGTAAAGTCAGGTACGCCATTTCGGCAACGACTTCTAAAACCTTGCTGTTGTATACTGCTTTTGCTGCGTTTTTCCCCCAGGCGAATGGACCGTGATTTCCGATTAAAACCATTTCTACTTCTTCGTACGAAAGATTTTTTTCTTTGAAACAATCCAAAATCTGAATTCCGGTATTGTGTTCATAGTTTCCTTCGATAAGCGAATCTGCCATTGGCGGCGCGCACGGAATATCAGCTGTTAAATGATCGGCATGTGTAGTTCCGAAAATCGGAATATCACGCTGTGATTGTGCCCAGGCAACAGAATAGGTGGCGTGTGTATGTGCCACTCCGCCAATATTTGGCCAGTTTTTATATAAATAAGCATGCGTTTTTGTATCAGATGACGGACGCATGGAACCTTCGATAATATTGTTATCAAAATCGACAATTACAATATCTTCCGGTTTTAAATCTTCATACGGAACGCCGCTTGGTTTAATGGCAAAAACACCATTTTTTCTGTCCACTGCACTTACATTCCCAAAAGTATATACGACCAGGTTCAATGCATTCAATTGCATATTGGCCTCATAACATTCCTGTTTTAAATCTTTATAAAGAGAACTCATGTTGTGCTATTTTAATAGTTGGATCTTCGTAAGCGCTTAATCGGTCGTAAGCAATTAGCAATTTGTTATAAGCCGCTACTTTATCTAATTGAGGGAAATATTCTCCGTCGAAATCACTTCCAATTTTTTGACTTGCCTCGATTACGTTTGAATAAATCCCGGCTGCAACGGCAGCATAAATTGCGGCTCCCAAAGCAGGAGTCTGATCTGAAGCTGCAATTTTAATTGGCTTGTTTAAAACATTGGCCAAAGTCTGCATGATAAAAGGTGATTTTCTGGCAACGCCTCCAATCCCGATTACGCTGTCAATCTTTACACCTTCTTCTTCAAAACGATCTACAATTTTCTTCGCTCCAAAACAAATGGCATTTACTAAAGCCTTGAAAATATGTGGTGCTTTTATTCCTAAAGAAAGATTCGAAATTGCACTTTTTAATTCCTGATTGGCATCCGGAGTTCTTCTTCCGTTGATCCAGTCTAAAGCAATTGGAAGACTTTCTGAAACCGGAATTTTCTCCGCTTCTTTTGTTAATTCTATAATTAATTTATCACTGAATTCTTCTCTTAATTGCTCTTTTTGCTCGTCATTTAGAACAGTCGAAGCCGTTAATAAATGATCTGTTGGCCAAAGCAATAATTCTTTGTACCAGGCCAGTAAATCTCCAAAAGCAGATTGTCCCGCTTCTAAACCAATATAACCTGGAATTACTGAACCATCAACCTGACCGCAGATTCCGCGAACGGTTTTGGTTCCTACTTCTTCTTTTGAACCTACGAGAATATCACAAGTTGAAGTTCCCATTACGCGAACTAAAGTATTTTCTCCAATTTTAGCTCCAACAGCCCCGGAATGTGCATCAAAAGTTCCCACAGCTACAACAGTATCTGTAGAAAGCCCTAAACGATCTGCCCATTCTTTGCTTAAATTTCCGGCAACTACATCTGATGTATAGGTTTCATCATATAAATTACCACGAAGCTGCGCTAAATACGGATGTAATTTTTCTAAGAATTCAACCGGAGGAAGTCCGTTCCAGTCTTCATGCCACATCGCTTTATGTCCTGCAGCGCAACGGCTTCTTTTGAACGTTTTTAAATCTTTATCTTCTATTAATAAATAGGTCATTAAATCGCAGTGTTCCATCCAAGTGTGCGCTGCATTTCTTACGGCTTCATCTTCTCTGGCGATGTGCAGGATTTTTGCCCAGAACCATTCTGATGAATAAATTCCGCCTACATATTTGGTTACGTTTTCACCGCCCCAGCTTACTGCCAGTTCATTGATTTCGTTTGCTTCATTTATCGAAGTATGATCTTTCCACAATACCATCATGGCATTTGGGTTTTCCTCAAAACCTTTTGTCAAAGCCAATGGAATTCCGTCTTTAGTAACAGGCACAGGAGAAGATCCTGTTGTATCAATACAAATTCCGCGTACCAGCGAAGGATCAACTTTACTCTCTTTTATAACAGTTTGAATTGTAATCTCCAATCCTTCAATATGGTCTAAAGGATGTTGACGAAACTGATTTGCAGCTGCATCACAATATTGCTTGTTCTTCCATCTTTTGTAATGAGAAACATTTGATGCCAGTTCTTGCCCATTTTCAGTATCAATTAGCATCGCGCGAACAGAATCTGTTCCGTAGTCCAATCCTATAACGTAATTTTTCATTCAAATACATTTTATAATAACGACAAATATAAAAATAAATATTTTATAAGTGTACAAAAAACACTTAACAAAAACAGAGACTGTAATTTTTACAAATAATGCATAAAAACAACCTTTTAAGCTTAAAACAAAAAATAAACGTCAGTTTTACATTTATTATTATGAGATTAGTTCATCTTAACTTTCAAAAGCGCGAAAAACGTTCGTTTGAAAATTGTAAAAAAAATTACCTGATTTTAATTTAGAACTGACTTATCAGGATTCTTTTATAAGATTAAAAGAATCGTTCAAAAATAACAATGCTAAATAGTGCTTACTTTCTATTTTCCTTCTAAAACTACTACCGAAAAAGGCGGAACAGTGATTTCCAGTTTTCCACTCTTATTTTCGAAATTTTTAAAAACTGCCGGAACAATTTTATTTGGAACTTCAAACGAATTGTAGTCTTGTAATTTTGCCGATGTTAAGATGGTTCCCGTAAAGTTTTTTACTCCCAGCCCTTTCACATCGATCTCAATTTTATTTTTATTCTTCGAATCGATATTTACCAGCGAAATATGAACCACCCTATTTTGGTCTTTTGAAGCTGATACCGAAACGGCAGGAAGCATTTCTCCTTTATAAGTATACCTGGGTGAATTAAAATTCACAGGCAATAATGTAGCTCCCTGATGCACATTGTACATTTTCATTACATGATAGGTTGGCGTAGTAATCATCTTTGCTTTATCTGTCAAGATAACGGCTTGCAAAACATTTACGCATTGTGCCAAATTGGCCATACGAACTCTATCAGCATGATTGTTAAAAATATTTAATGTTGATCCTGCTAAAACTGCATCACGCATTGTATTTTGCTGGTATAAAAATCCCGGATTTGTTCCTTTTTCAACATCATACCAACCGCCCCATTCATCTACAACTAAATCAATTTTTTTATTAGGATCGTATTTATCCATAATGGCTGAATGTTTAGTAACCAATTCTTCCATTTTTAAAGCTTCTTTCATTGTGGCAAAATATTGGTCTTCGGTAAAATCAACCCCATCCCCTTTTTTATTCCAATCAATTACAGAATAATGATGAAGTGCCAGACCTCCTAACATATTAGCAGGAATATTTTTCATCAAAGTTTCTGTCCAGTTATAATTATCACTATTTGCTCCAGATGCTATTCTAACGATATCATTTGGCATGAAAGTGGCATATTTCCGATATTCGTTTGCATAATAATCTGCCGTCATATTTCCTCCACAACCCCAGGCTTCATTTCCTATTCCCCAAAAATTTACTTTCCAGGGTTCTGCCCTACCGTTTTTCTTTCGCAGATCACTCATTGGACTTTTGCCTTTATAATTTGCATATTGTACCCACTCTGAAAGTTCCTGAACTGTACCACTGCCAACATTTCCGGATAGATACGGTTCTGCTCCAAGTAATTCACACATGTTTAAAAAATCATGCGTCCCAAAACTATTATCTTCTGTTACACCTCCCCACCATTGATTTACGATTGTTGGCCTGTTCTCTTTTGGCCCAATACCATCTTTCCAATGATATGTATCTGCAAAACAGCCGCCGGGCCATCTCAAATTGGGAATTTTCAATTCTTTCAAAGCTTTTACAATATCGTTTCTAACTCCGTTTGTATTTGGAATTTTCGAAGTATCACCAACAAAAAAACCGCCATAAATAGATCGCCCTAAATGTTCCGCAAAATGTCCGTAAATATTTTTATTTATTACAGGAGCATCTGTCTTACTGACTAGAGTAATTGCTGTAATTTGATTTTGAGCAAAACTAATATCAGCGCAAATCGAAACAAGAAATGCCAGCAAAAGTGTTTTTTTCATAACGTATCTGGTTTAGAATATAATACAAAGCTTTCCAGCCTTTTTTGGTTTGGTTTACATTAACGTTAAGTGTTTTTTATACATTTGTAAAATTAACTAAAATAAAGCCTTAAAAACAAATTAATAATATTAAAAACATGAAATAAAAATACATTCCTCAATTTAAATGTAAAAATTCAGCTAAAAACAGATGTTTTGCCTGTTGAATACAGTATTGAGTATCGATTATACTTATTAATTCTATTAAGTAAGTATAACTTTTACTAAGGAATGACGTTTCAAGGCACTTTTTAGCAAAAAAAAACCATTACTTTTGTGTGTATTTTTATAACAATCATTAACTTAATTATTATTAAATAAGTTTTTATTTATAAGTGTAAAATCAACATTAATAAATTATGAAACGTATTAGGAAGTTTATATATTTACCAATAAAAAATTGAATATGCTAAACAGTTATAGCTCTGCGGATAAAGTCTTATTAGCAGTAGATTGTATCATTTTTGGATTCGACCATGAGGGGTTGAAAATTCTATTAATCAAGAGAGATTTTGAACCGGAAAAGGGAAAATGGTCTTTGATTGGAGGTTTTCTAAAGCGCGATGAAGTTTTAGATGATGCTGCAATCAGAATCTTAAATACCTATACAGGTCTAAACGATATTTATATGGAGCAATTATATGCTTACAGCGAAATCGATCGTGATCCTGTCGAAAGAACCATCTCTGTTTCCTATTATGCTCTGATTAATATCGAAAATCATAATGCAGAACTGATTAAAAATTATCATGCTCAATGGTTTAGTATTGCTGATGCACCAAATTTAATTTTTGACCATAACGAAATGGTGGAGCAAGCCATAAGAAGACTTCGCTACAGAACTTCGATAAAACCAATTGGATTTGAATTGTTGCCGGAAAAATTCACCATGCGTCAGTTGTTAGAGTTATACGAAGCTATTTTGAGTAAAGAATTAGACAAACGAAATTTCATAAGTAAAATTAATTCCTTGGAAATCCTGAACAAACTGGATGAAAAAGACATGCAGTCTTCCAGAAAAGGATCGTATTTATATACTTTCAATAAAGAAAAATATGAAGAGAAATTACTTAACGATTTTGTATTGAATTTATAAAAGTCAGCGCACTGATTTTACGGAGTAAACGGGTTATGGCAGATTTACTTCTCCTGTCGTATCGCTTTTGTAGCACATAAATCAGATTAAGAATAAAAAAACCCGTGTCAATCTGCATCACCGCACAATCCGGGACATTATAAAAAAAACAAAACCCTGAAAGCCACAAACTATCAGGGTTTTTTCTTCAAATAAAACTACTAAAAAAACTAAACAAATTATTCTCTTTATAATTAGCCACGGATTAAGCGGATTAAAAACTGATTGTCACGGGTTTTATACGTATCAAATCTTACTGATAAATTTAAATTTTGCTATCCCTTTTAAAAAAAAAATTAAATGTGTGACAGCCTTTTTATCCATTAAATCCGTGGGCCAAAAAATTTACTTTTACTATTTCCTTTTTGTAATCTGCCCGAAAAATAGCCAGTCCAATATCCGTGAGCCATTTTTTATTTATTTCAGACAAATAATAAGTGTGAAATATACATTTACAAATGTATGTAAAATAATTCCACAAAAACAAAAAAATTGTTTCCTTATTTTTTTAAGCAAAAATTTAACGATTTAGCGAATAGCAATCTCCATGGTTGTGATATAACCATTTACTTAGACAAAATATTTTTTTAGAACATCAAAGAGAGTTTCGCATCGTCAGCGAGGATTTATTTTCTATTTGTTCTTTCTTTCCTTTAAGAACCATGCCTGCCAGAATTTTTCCCATGGTTTCAAAATGGGTCGAAATAGTTGTAATTCCATTGGCTACAATCTTTTTTAATGGCGTTTCATTATACGATATAATCCCCAGATCAATTCCTAATTTCAGGTTCTGGTCTCTGGCTTTTTCGATTACGCGCACTAAATCCCGATCGTTAGGAATAATGTATAAATCTCCCAAAGTAATCTCGCGATCCGTAAACTCTGTGATGATTTCATAATCAAAATTATATTCGGCACAAAAAGCTTCAAAACCAATTTTCATTCCGAGTGGTTCCCTGAAACCGGGAAATATCAAAATTAGCTTTTCATATTTTCCTAATCTCGATTTCCCTTTAAACAAACCTTCAAAAATATCTTTTTCATGATTTTGATAAATTGCCGGGTATAATTTCAGGTCCGGATTGGTTTGATCCAGTATGATAACTTCGCTTACTGGTAGGGTTTTTATAAATTTAGCCACATCCGTTAAGTTGGTTGGCATGATGATGTATTTTGTATAATTTCCGCTGCTGTCATTAATCAGCTTTTGAAAAACCTGCGGATTAAAATGATGAAAGAAAATATCGACTTGTACATTTTTACCAATATGCTGCAAAAACGAATTATAGATGTCTTCCTTAAAACTGTTTAATTCATCAAATAATAAGAAAACCTTCTGTTTTATAGTGACTTCAATGCTTTTTACATAATATCCTTTGCCAGGAATGGCATAAATAATACCTCTTTTTTTAAGTTCATCATATCCTAACAAAACGGTATCACGGGATAAGGAAAAAGCCAGACAAACTTTATTGACAGACGGAAGCCGATCACCTTTTACCAATTTTTCTTCTTCAATTGCTTTTTCTATTGAAAGAATTATCTGCTTATATTTTGGCAGACCAATGTTATTCTGAATTGAAATGATATTCATAAAAAGAAGGATTTTTGCGCAATATACAAAAAACTGGTAGGTACTGGTATGGAAAGATAAAGAAATGTTTCTATTTTTGGATTTCACTTTTGGTAAAAATAATATGGAAATAAAACATATATCGCATTTTCAAGATGCATCTCTATCTAAATTATTTGGTTTAACACCGGAAAACGAAGAAATTCTTGCTTTTGAGTTATCAAATAAAAACGGAATGAAGGTTCAGATCATTAATTATGGTGCTGCTGTGACTTCTTTGCAAATTCCGGTTTCAAATGGTCGTCTTATCGATGTTGTTTTAGGTTTTGATAATGCGGCATCTTATTTAGCCTCTTATCAATTATCAGGTGCGCCTTATTTTGGTACGACAGTTGGACGTTATGCCGGAAGAATTAACAAAGGTACGTTTACCCTTAATGACAAGACCTTTCAGCTGAACATCAACAATAACGAAAATACATTGCATGGCGGAAATATAGGTTTTGGAGCTAGAATATGGAATGTTACCAATATAACTTCGGGTGATAATCCTTCGATTACGTTCCGTCTTTTGAGTGCGGATTTAGACGAAAATTTTCCGGGAGAATTACAGGTTGACTTAACCTATACTTTATCAGAAGAGAACGAATTAAAACTGGAGTACAAAGCAACAACTACCGAAGACACGGTTATAAACTTAACGCATCACAGTTATTTTAATCTTGACGGTCATGATGCTTCTGTTTTAGATCAAAAATTGTTTATTGCTTCTGATCAAATACTAGAATTAGACTCACACAATATCCCAACAGGAAATTTTACTGATCTTTCCGGTCATGATTTTGACTTTACAACTGCTAAAAATTGTCCCGCGTCTATTGACAATTCATTTGTAATAGAAGCTACAAATGATGTTGTCGCGCAATTATACAGTTCAAAACACAATCTGCAAATGAGCGTTTACACAGATCAGCCGAGTGTACATATATATGTAGGCGGAAAATGTACTGATACTTTAAAAGGAAAAGAAAATATAACGTATCATGCGGCAAGCGGAATTTGTTTTGAAACTCAGAATTTTCCTGACGCACCCAATCACAGTCATTTTCCGAATTCGGTTTTGAGAAAAGGTGAGGCATACCATCAGAAAACAGTCTATAAATTTGAAAATACAAACAAATAACCATTTAACGCAAGTTCAAAAAACACAAGATATTACCCTTTCAATTACAAAATAATGAATGACATTTTAATACAGAACACTACTGCTTTTTTTGAGAAATCTTTTGGATCAGCTCCTCAAAAAGTGGTACTTTCTCCGGGAAGAATCAACATCATTGGGGAACATATAGATTATAATGACGGCTATGTTTTACCTGCAGCAATTGACAAAGTAATTTGTTTTGCTTTTGAGAAAAACAACACCAAAAAATCTAAAATAATCGCGATCGATTTAAACGAAGAATTCGAAGCTGATCTGACTGAGGAAATTAAATTGAGTGATGTTGTCTGGACGAATTATATTCGCGGCGTTATCAAACAATTGCAGGATAACGGATTTTCTTTTGAAGGTTTTAATTGTGTTTTTAGCAGTAATATTCCGGTTGGTTCGGGATTATCATCTTCGGCAGCTTTAGAATGCGGCATGATTTATGGCATTGCCAAACTTTTTGATTTAAAGATTGAAAAAATCGATATTTCTTTATTAGGACAAAAAGCAGAACACTGGGTGGGTATCAATTGTGGTATTATGGACCAGTTTTCGAGCGTACACGGTCTTGAAAATAAAGTGATAAAACTGGATTGCAATACATTGGATTTTGAATATCACAATGCTGATTTCAAAGATTACTCTTTGGTTTTATTTGACAGTAATGTAAAACATTCTCTTTTTACATCTGAATACAATACCCGAAGAATTGAGTGTGAACAAGGATTGGCCATTATTGCAGCTAATTTTGCTGAAGTAAAAAGTTTCAGGGATTGTACCGAAGAGCAGCTTTTAAGCATTCAGGACAAAATAAATCCTACCGTTTTTAAAAGGGTACATTATGTTGTAAAGGAAATTAATCGTGTTATAAAGGCTTGTGAGGCTTTGGACAACGGAAATATAGAACTTCTAGGACAATTACTTTTTGAAACTCATTATGGTTTATCACAAGAATATGAAGTAAGTTGTGCAGAGTTGGATATGCTGGTAGATACTGCAAAATCTGATGATGCAATTATAGGTTCCAGGCTAATGGGAGGCGGTTTTGGCGGCTGTACCATCAATTTGATTAAAAAAGGTCATGAAAATGAGGTGAAAAGTAAGTTTTCAAATCTTTATTTAGATACATTTGGGATTGAATTAAAATTCTATGATGTAAAAATCTCAAACGGAACTATACTACTTTAATACCACAGAAATTACAATGAAAAATTTTGACATTAACGAAGATCCTCACAGACGTTTCAATCCCTTAATCAATGAATGGGTTTTAGTATCACCTCATCGTGCAAAACGCCCGTGGCAAGGACAAAACGAAACAATTGCAACTGAAACATTACCAAAATACGACCCAACTTGTTATTTGTGTCCGGGAAATGTTCGTGCGAACGGAGTAAATAATCCGAATTACGAAAGCAGTTTTGTATTCGAAAATGATTTTGCTGCCATGAAGCAGGACGAAATTATTTTTGAAGAAGATATTAAACATACTTTTTTTAAAGCACAACCGGAACAGGGAATTTCGAGAGTAGTTTGTTTTTCACCAAGACACGATCTTACTTTACCGGAAATGGAAATTGACGGAATTGAAAATATTATCAGAACCTGGCAAAAAGAATATACTGATTTAGGAAATATCAAGTATATCAATCACGTTCAGATTTTCGAAAATAAAGGAAGCGTTATGGGCTGCAGCAACCCGCATCCGCATGGGCAAATCTGGGCGCAGTCGTCATTACCAACTCAGGTCGAGAAAACACAAAACAGCTTAAAAGCTTATTTTGATAAAAATAACAGAACGCTTCTTGAAGATTACCTGCAAGCTGAATTAAAAACCGGAGATCGTGTTGTGATCGAAAATGATCACTTTGTAGCATTAGTTCCGTTTTGGGCAATCTGGCCATACGAAACTATGATTATCAGCAAAAGGGCTGTTAATAAAATTACAGATTTTACCGCTGAGGAAACCAATGCTTTTGCCGTAATTTTAAAACAATTAACGATCAAGTACGATAACTTGTTCAGCACTTCATTTCCTTATTCATCAGGGATTCACCAGGCACCAACAGATGGTTTAGACCATCCGGAATGGCATTTTCACATGCATTTTTATCCGCCATTATTGCGTTCAGCAACGGTTAAGAAATTCATGGTTGGATATGAGATGTTGGGTGAATCACAACGCGATATCACACCTGAAAAAAGTGCAGAGATTTTAAGACAACAAGCAGATGTGCATTATAAATCGACTAAGAAATAACCAACGAAAGTCTTTTTACAGAAAGCCAATTTAAAATTTAACATAATAATTTATTTATAAATGTAAAAAACACATTTGTGAAGGGTGTATTTATAATTTTTTATTTTACTTTTGGCTTTCGCTCTTATTTTCATAAAAAAATAACAGAATAAAAACACATATCTTATTTTTAAAGGAATACAAATAATAAAATCTTAGTTTGAAAAATATCCTAAACTACTGATTTTAAAAAAACCAAATTAAACAAACAATCATCTATACTAATTTTTAAAATACTACTAACAATGAACCAGAACCTCGCTTTCGCAGATTATGCGGTTTTTATTATTTATTTTATCGTAGTTTCTGCC
Organism: Flavobacterium aquidurense; assembly: GCF_002217195.1. Lineage (NCBI taxonomy): Bacteria > Pseudomonadati > Bacteroidota > Flavobacteriia > Flavobacteriales > Flavobacteriaceae > Flavobacterium > Flavobacterium aquidurense. The sequence continues at coordinate 14,563 of NZ_MUGR01000016.1, forward strand.
TACGGTTACACGGTTTACCGCAAGCGTAAACAAGACGAACAAGATGCTAAGGCTTACTTTTTGGCTGAAGGAAACTTAACCTGGTGGGCCATTGGAGCTTCATTAATCGCATCAAACATCTCCGCTGAACAATTCATCGGAATGAGTGGTGAAGGTTTCTTTTTAGGAATCGCTGTGGCTGCTTATGAGTGGCTGGCCGCTATTGCTTTGATTATCGTAGCAGTTTGGTTCATTCCGGTATATCTTAAAAATAAGATTTATACGATGCCACAATTCTTAAAAACACGTTACAATGAATCTACTGCGTTAATCATGGCGGTTTTCTGGTTGTTTTTATATGTATTTGTAAACTTAACTTCGATTTTATATTTAGGAGCTGTTGCTATCAATGGTTTGGCCGGAGGAGAATACCTGCACGTTATCATGATAGGTTTGGCGGTATTCGCTTTATTTATCTCTTTAGGAGGTATGAAAGTAGTCGCTTATACTGATGTTATTCAGGTGGCTGTTTTGATCATTGGAGGTTTAGTAACTTCTTATATCGCTCTTACAACTGTTGGACAATATTTTGGAGTGGGCGCAAATGCCATTGAAGGTTTTAAAGTTTTAATGAGAGAGGCTCCGGAGCATTTTAAAATGATCATCCCAAAACCAACTGCAACATCGTCTCAGCTTGATATCGATAAATATTTGACTTTCCCTGGTTTGATGTCTTACCTTGCCGGTATCTGGATCATTAACTTAAACTACTGGGGCTGTAATCAATACATTACTCAAAGAGCACTTGGAGCAGATTTGCAAACAGCCCGTACCGGTATTTTATTTGCAGGTATGCTAAAATTATTAATGCCATTGATCGTAATGTTACCGGGTATTGCTGCTTATGTTTTATATACGAATGGTCATTTACCTCAATTGGTTGGAGGAAAAGACGGAGCATACTCTGCTGTATTGACTTTCTTGCCAACAGGATTAAAAGGACTTTCTGTAGCAGCCCTGACTGCTGCAATTGTGGCTTCATTGGCCGGAAAAGTAAACAGTATCTCGACAATTTACACATTAGATATTCATAAAAAATACATCCAGAAAGATGCTGGCGAAAAACAACAGGTAAACATTGGTAGAATTGCCGTTTTTGCCGCAATGCTTTTAGCTGTATTGTTTACGTGGAATGATATTTTAGGAATTGGCGGAGTTGGTGGGTTCACTTACATCCAAAAATACACCGGATTTATTAGCCCCGGAGTTTTCGCCATGTTCTTCCTTGGTATGTTCTGGAAAAGAACAACCGGAACTGCAGCCATTGTGGGTGTAATTTTAGGATTCGTTCTTTCTGTAGTGTTCAACGAATATGCACCGGCTTTATTCGGAAACGAAACTTTATTGTACACAGCATATCCTAACGGAAAAGGTGCATTCGAAATCCCGTTCCATATTTGTATGGGATTATCATTCTTCTTTACTATGCTGGCAATGATTGCAATCAGTTTTGCAGGACCAAAAGTAAATTCAAAAGCGTTTGAAATAGACTCTGAAATGTTTAAAGTAAAACCACAAACTACAGTCTTAATCGTAATTACATTATTGATTATTGTGGCTTTGTATGTTAAATTCTGGTAGTATAATTTTTTTACTATATTATTTTTTGAAGATTAAAAGAGGATGCTATAACAGCATCCTCTTTTTTATTTAAAAAGATTTTACTTACATTTATACCGAAAATCACTTTTATTTACAAAATGGTATTTCACCAAAAAACCTTGTTTTTTACCAATTTCTATTTTGTAAAAGAATTTTAAATACCTTTGAATTATGAGTACAGCAACTAAACCAAAACACATTGGCAGAAATATCAGCCGAATCAGAGAACTTCGCGGTATGAAACAAGAAGCACTTGCAGAAGCAATTGGCTTAAGTCAACAAACTGTTTCCAGTATTGAAACCAGCGAAACTGTCGATTTCGAAAAATTGGTACAAATTGCAAAAGCACTTGGCGTTACGATTGAAGCTATTGAAAATTTTACAGAAGAATCTGTTTTTAATTTCTTTAATAACTTTTACGATAATAGTGCTAATAATGGTTATTTAAATAACACTAATAATAATTGTACTTTCAATCCTCTTGATAAAGTTGTGGAACTTTACGAACGTTTGGTTCAGGTTGAAAAAGAGAAAAATGAATTTTTAGAAAAAATGCTAAAAGAAAAATAATATTCTTTAGACGAAGATAATTTTTATAAAAAACGCAAAATCTAAAAAGATATTTGCGTTTTTTTATTTTGCTAATTAAGAACCTTGATTTTCTTTTTCTTCTTTCTGCATATTCAGTAAATAGGCCATATTCTTAATTACATGATCGTGTTTTTTTACAAACGAATTTTCTTCGTTCCAGACATAACCCGCCAGAACTGCACATATCTTTTCTTTTACTTCCGGATTTTCCGGTTGGTGAAAGAATAAAGTCTGAAGGTTTCCGGTATACCATTCTTTCACGTAAGTGGTAAAAACCGCAATTCCTTTTTTCATGTATTCTGTAAATTCAACTTCCCAGTCTACTTCAATTCCTTGTGATTCTTTAAGGTATAATTTTGCAGCTAACATTCCGGATTCTGTCGCAAAGGCAACTCCTGAAGAGAAAACAGGATCTAAAAATTCAGAACTGTTTCCTGTAAGGGCAAAACCGTCTCCGTACATTCTTTTTACCGCTCTTGAATAATTCTCGAGTTTTACGGGTTCGAATAAAAACTCCGTTCCTTTAAATCTTTTGATATAATAATCTGATTTTTGAATCGCATTGCGCAAAGCCTCGGCATTGTTTTTATTTTCAGATAATGAATTGATAAAATCCGTTGGCCCTACAACTCCCAAACTGGTGTTGCCGTTAGAAAACGGAATTACCCACAACCAAACCTCGGTTTCGAGAATATCAAACGAAATCTGAGTTCCTTCCTCGCCTTCGGTTCTGTTAATATCTTTTACATGGGTAAAAATCGAAGAATGGGGATCTAGTTGCGATGGCGTATCAAGATCTAAAAGTCTTGGCAGAACACGTCCGTATCCGCTGGAATCTATAATAAAATTAGCATGGATTTCTTTAAGATTTCCGTCCTTATCTTTTACGATTGTTTTTGATTTTTTACCTTCAAAAGAAACCTCCAAAACCTCAGATTCAAATTCCAGATCAATCCCTTTTCGAATCACTTCCTGTGCCATTGTATTGTCAAAATCAGCTCTTGGCACTTGCCAGGTCCAATCCCAGCCTTCACCAAATTTTTTACTGAAATCAAAAACACATATCTCTTCTCCCCTGATAAATCGGGCGCCTAATTTTTTTTCAAAATTCATTGCGTCAAGACTTTCAAAAAGCTCAGCCTCAGCAAAATGATCCATTACCCGGGGTATAAGACTTTCGCCAACCACCAGTCTGGGAAACTTTGTTTTTTCGACCACTTTTACCTTAACATTGTTTTTGTGAAGATAAGATGCTGACACACATCCTGAAGGTCCCGCACCAATCACTAAAACATCAACAAACTCCTTTATCATATTAAAAATATTATCAATTATTAACCTACATTTGCCATCATCAAAATAACTACATTTATTTTGATAAATAAAATTAAATTAGCACAATCAAAACCAGTTTAATGAATACAATTAATGAATATTTAAGTTTAGCAGAATTCGAGTCTATCATTTTTGGAAATAACAAAGTTTCTATCAGCGATGCTGTTTTAAACCGAGTAAATGAAAGCTTCAATTTCCTGAAAGAATTCTCCGGAAACAAAGTAATATATGGAGTAAATACAGGCTTTGGACCAATGGCTCAATATAGAATTAAAGAATCTGACCAAATTCAGTTACAATACAATTTAATCAGAAGCCACTCTTCCGGAACAGGAAAACCATTGAGCCCTGTTTGTGCAAAAGCGGCAATTCTGGCGCGATTAAATACTTTATCATTAGGCAACTCAGGAGTTCATCCTTCTGTAATTCATCTGATGGCAGAATTGATCAACAGAGATATTACGCCTCTTATTTTTGAACACGGTGGTGTTGGTGCCAGCGGAGATTTAGTACAATTATCACACTTGGCTTTAGTTTTAATTGGCGAAGGCGAAGTTTTTTATAAAGGAGACAGAAGACCAACTCAGGAAGTTTTTGAGATCGAAGGCTTAAAACCTATTCAGGTAGAAATCAGAGAAGGTCTGGCGCTAATCAACGGAACTTCTGTAATGACCGGAATTGGAGTTGTAAATGTGCACCACGCTAACAAATTATTAGACTGGTCATTAAAAGCTTCTTGCGCCATAAACGAATTGGTTCAGGCGTATGACGATCATTTCTCTGAAGAATTAAACCAAACCAAACGTCATAAAGGACAACAGGAAGTGGCGTTAAGAATGAGACAAAATCTTTCTGACAGTACTTTGATCCGTAAAAGAGAAGACCATTTATATTCTGGTGAAAACACCGAAGAAATTTTCAAGGAAAAAGTTCAGGAATATTATTCGTTACGTTGTGTACCTCAAATTTTAGGTCCGGTTTTAGAAACAATCAATAACGTTGCTTCTATTCTTGAAGACGAATTCAACTCAGCAAACGACAATCCTATAATAGATGTAAAAAACAAACACGTTTATCACGGAGGAAACTTTCACGGCGATTATATCTCGCTTGAAATGGATAAGCTGAAAATTGTTATTACCAAATTAACGATGTTGGCAGAACGCCAGCTGAATTATTTACTGAATTCAAAAATCAACGAAATCCTTCCTCCATTTGTAAACTTAGGAACATTAGGATTTAATTTCGGAATGCAGGGTGTTCAGTTTGTAGCCACCTCAACAACTGCCGAAAGTCAGATGTTATCTAACCCGATGTATGTACATAGTATCCCAAACAACAACGACAATCAGGACATTGTAAGTATGGGAACAAATGCAGCCGTTATCACATCAAAAGTTATCGAAAATTCTTTTGAAGTTTTGGCAATCGAATTGATTACAATCGTTCAGGCAATTGATTATTTAGAACAAAAAGATAAAATTTCATCCGTTACTAAAAAATGGTATGACGACGTTAGAAATATCATTCCTGTATTTACAGAAGATCAGGTCATGTATCCGTTTGTTCAAAAAGTAAAAGATTATCTGATCAACAGTTAAGAAATACCTTTTTTCACATTATTAATATTGAACCTTAAAATCATGAAAAAACCACTTATTTTTTTATTCGTATTATTTATTCAATTTGTTAATAGTCAGGAACTGGCTTTGGTTAAAAAAAATGGCAAAATTGGATATATTTCTAAAGATGGAAACTTTAAGATTGAACCTCAATACAAATTAGCCAAAAGTTTTTCTGATGGTTTAGCTGCCGTAGAAAACGGAGGAAAATGGGGTTTTATAGATACTAAAGGAACCTGGGTAATTCCGGCAACGTTTAGTGACGCGAAAGATTTTAACAGCGGAATTGCAATTGTAAAAAAAGATAAGGACTGGGTTTATATTGATACTAAAGGAGAAATTCAGAAAGCACCTTTCTCTGATAAATTATTTGATTTTAATAATGGGGTTGCTTTTATCAGACAAAATACCAAAGTTGGATTAATCAATTCAAAAATGGCCGTTGTCCTGGAACCAAAATACGATCAGATTAAATCTTTTGAAAATGGTTTTGCAAGAGTTGAACTGAACAAAAATTGGGGAATCATCAATACTGAAGGAAAAGAAGTGATAGAACCTTCTTATGCCGAAATAGGAAACTACTCTAAAAACACAGCCTGGGCAAGAAAAGACAAAACTTTTGGAATCGTTAGTGCAGGAAAATTTATTCCGGTAGATGGTGCTGAAAAAATCTGGGATTTTGAAACTCAGGATCTGACTTATGCCAAAAAGAACGGCAAAATTGGATTCATTGACTTAAAAGGAAACTGGGCGATTCTACCTATATATGACAAAGCAAAAGCATTCTCGAAAAATTTGGCTCCGGTCTGTGTAGGATCTAAATGGGGGTATATCAATCCAAAAGCAGAATTTATTATTCCGCCAACCTATAGCGATGCAGAAGTTTTTAGCTCAAACGGACTGGCTCCTGTAAAAGAAAAAAACTGGGGTTTTATCAATGAATCCGGAAAATTAGTTATCCCGACTCAATACACCATCACTGCAAACGGATTCGTCATTGCACTTTTTGTACAACAAGACAAAGGTTTTATTGATGGTCTTGCAAGAGTAAAAAACGAAGGCAAATGGGGATTTCTTAAACCGGACGGAACTGTATTGGCTAATGAATGGTTTGAAAACGCTGAACTGTTTTCGAAATCAACTGAAAAAGCAATAGAAAAAAAGGTTACAACTGAAACCGTTTCTGATAAACAAAAAACAGAAACAAAGACTGCAACAAAACCTACAGCTAAGCCAGCAGTAAAATCAGCAGCTAAAAAGAAGAAGTAACATTAAAAAAAATAAATTCTACAACATATATGAAATGTGTATTAGTAACAGGCGGTTCAAGAGGAATTGGAAGTGCTATCTGTAAAAAATTAGCCGTTGATGCCAATTATCACATTCTGATAAACTATCACTCCAATAAAACAGCTGCCGAAGCAACACTTCAGGAAATTCAAAAATTAGGAGCAACCGGAGAAATCTTAGGTTTTGATGTTTCTAATTTCGAAGAAGTACAAAAAACATTAACACAATGGCAGGAAGCAAATCCTGAAGCGATTGTAGAAGCAATTGTAAACAACGCCGGAATTACAAAAGATGGTCTTTTTATGTGGATGACTCCCGAAGACTGGAACGGTGTTGTGAATACAAGTCTGAACGGTTTTTTCAATGTGACGCAATTTTTCATTCAAAAAATGCTGCGCAATAAATATGGCCGAATCGTAAACATGGTTTCGGTTTCTGGTGTAAAAGGAACCGCAGGACAAACCAACTATTCCGCAGCAAAAGGCGCAATTGTTGCTGCTACAAAAGCATTAGCACAGGAAGTTGCGAAACGAAATATTACTGTAAATGCTGTTGCACCGGGTTTTATAAAAACCGATATGACAAGTCAGTTAGATGAAAAAGAATTACTAAAACTAATTCCGGTAAATCGTTTTGGCGAAGCCGAAGAAGTAGCAGATTTGGTAAGCTTTTTGATTTCTAAAAAATCGAGCTACATTACAGGAGAAATTATCAATATAAACGGAGGAATATATTCTTAATAGTTCCTAAGTTTACGAGACTATTTTAAGTTTTTTAAAATTGTTAGCAAAGACGCAGATTCACAATGTTTTATTAAAAAAAGATTTAAAAAGAAGAACTTTGCGACTCTGCGCCTTTGCGAGATTAAAAAAATTACACTTTAAATAAATTACTTTAAAAGACGATGAATAAGAGAGTTGTAATTACTGGAATGGGAATTTATTCTTGTATCGGAACTTCTTTAGAAGAAGTAAAGGAATCGTTATACAACGGAAAATCCGGTATTCAGTTTGATTCCGAAAGAAAAGAATTTGGTTTTCAATCTGCCCTTACGGGAATGGTTCCAAAAGCTGATCTGAAAAACTTATTGACCCGAAGACAACGTATGAGTATTGGTGAAGAAACCGAATATGCTTATATGGCCACCATCGAAGCATTGAAAAATGCGAATATCGACGACGCTTTTTTTGACAATCGCGAAGTAGGAATTATGTACGGAAATGATAGCGTATCAAAAGCAATTATTGACGCAACAGATATTGTGAGAGAGAAAAAAGACACCGCACTAATAGGTTCCGGGGCCATTTTTAAATCGATGAATTCTACGGTAACAATGAATTTATCTACTATTTTTAAACTCCGTGGCATCAATCTTACCATAAGTGCCGCTTGTGCAAGTGGTTCTCATTCTATTGGATTGGCTTATTTTCTAATAAAAAGCGGTTTCCAGGATATCATCATCACCGGAGGAGCTCAGGAAATCAACAAATATGCCATGAGCAGTTTTGATGGTTTGGGTGTATTTTCGAATAGAGAAAATGAACCTCAAAAAGCTTCCCGCCCTTTTGATGCTGATCGCGACGGATTAATTCCGAGTGGCGGCGGCGCTACTTTAATACTCGAAAGCTACGAATCTGCCGTTGCAAGAGGTGCCACCATTATTGCCGAAGTCGCAGGTTACGGATTCTCTTCGAACGGCGGACACATCTCGACCCCAAATGTCGAAGGCCCGTCTATAGCCATGCAACGAGCGCTTGATGATGCCCAATTAAAAGCAACAGACATTGATTATATAAATGCACATGCCACCTCAACTCCGGTTGGAGACGGCAATGAAGCCAAAGCTATTTTTGAAGTTTTTGGTGAGAAAAATCCGTACGTAAGTTCTACAAAATCAATGACCGGTCATGAATGCTGGATGGCAGGAGCCAGCGAAGTAATTTATTCAATCTTAATGATGCAGCACGATTTCATTGCGCCAAACATCAATTTGGACAATCCTGATGAAGATGCCGCTAAATTAAATTTAGTCAAAACTACTTTAAACAAAAAATTTGACATATTTTTGTCCAATTCCTTCGGGTTCGGAGGAACCAACTCTGCGTTGGTGGTTAAAAAGTTTAAATTGAACGATGAATAAAGAAGAGATTATAGCAAGAATAAATGGTTTTTTAGTTGATGAATTTGAAGTAGATAATGAGGATATTGAACCAGATGCTAATTTAAAAGACACACTTGGGTTAGATAGTTTAGACTATGTTGATTTAGTAGTTTCGATAGAAGCTAACTTTGGTGTAAAGCTGGTAGAAGTAGATTTCGTAGGAATTGATTCTTTTCAAAGTTTTTATGATCTTATTGAAAACAAATTAAAAGCCAAAACTGCTTAATGAGCGAATGGGATGGCAAATCAAAAGGAACTGTTTTAGGGTATAGAATATTCGTTTTTCTTATAAAAAAAGCGGGTGTTAAAGCTGCTTATGTTTTACTTTACTTTGTCGCTTCTTACTATTTTTTATTTCTAAAAAAAAGCAACAAAGCCATTTCTTACTATTTCAGAGAAAGGCTCAGGTACTCAGGTTTCAAATCTAAAAAAATGGTTTTCAAAAGTTACTACACTTTTGGACAGACCATCATTGATAAAATTTCCATTTCGGCAGGAATGCGGAATAAATTCACCTATGAGTTTGACGGGATCGAAATCCTGAAAAATCTTTTGGCAGAGAAAAAAGGAGGTGTTTTGATCAGTGCCCATATTGGAAATTTTGAAATCGCCGAACATTTTCTGGGCGATATCGACATTGATTTTCAGATTAATCTGGTGACTACAGATCTCGAACATTCTGCTATTAAGAATTATCTCGAAAGCGTCACCCAAAAACCTACCGTTAAGTTTATCATTATCAGAGATGACTTGTCTCATATTTTTGAGATCAATGCCGCGCTTTCTAAAAACGAACTGGTTTGTTTTACCGGAGATCGCTATTTTGAAGGCACCAAATCACTTTCTGAAAAAATCCTAGGAGAGGAAGCTAACTTTCCTGCAGGTCCGTTTTTAATCGCTTCAAGATTAAAAGTTCCAGTCGTTTTTGTTTACGTAATGAAAGAGCCCAACCTGCATTATCACTTGTATGCAAGAGAAGCTATAGTCAAACATCGTGACGAAAAAGGTTTACTAAAAGCCTATATCGAAAGCGTAGAATCGATGCTGGCAAAATACCCGCTGCAATGGTTCAATTACTTTGATTTTTGGAATAAGTTAAAATAAAATCTCTCTTTGTGTTCTCTAAATCTATGTGTGTTTTTGTGTTTTTAATTAAAACCACTCCAATAAAAATCTGCGTAAAAAAAAAAATTAACACATAGAAACATAGATTGTATGCTGCGTTTGAGGTAGTTCTAAAAAATCAAGATTTTATCACATAGTCTTACGAATAAGCTATATTGTTCTAAATCTATTTATTGCAAATCAAAAACACTCCAATAAAAAATAGAAATCTGCTCAAATCTTTTAAAATCTGCGTGAAAAAAAAATTTAGCACATAGAAACATAGATTGTATGCTCCGTTTGAGATAGTTCTAAAAAATCAAGATTTTATCACATAGTCTTACGAATAAATTATACTGTTCCAAATCTATTTATTGTAAATCAAAAACACTCCAATAAAAAATAGAAATCTGCTCAAATCTTTTAAAATCTGCGTGAAAAAAAATTAACAAAGAATATACTTTTAAGTTTTTTTACAAATTCCGTCAAAGCGTAAAAATTATTTAATTAAAAATCGTTCTTTTATACTTTTCAATTCTTAAAGTAAAGTATGCAGGAATTTGACACCATTATTATTGGTTCCGGAGTTGGCGGATTATCAACGGCAATTTGTCTTGCAAGAGCCGGACAAAAAGTTTTGGTACTCGAACAACATTATGTTCCCGGTGGCTGGAGTCATAGTTTTACTTTAAAAGGACAACGTTTTAGTCCGGGTGTACATTACGTAGGACAATTAGAAGAAGGACAGTCTACCAATGAATTGTACAGAGGTTTGGGAATTGCCAACGACATGGTTTTTTTTCGAATGAACACCAATGCTTACGAACATTGTCTGATTGGAGAGGAAACTTTCGATCTTCCTGCAGGAGTCGAAAATCTAAAAGAAAAACTCTCTGCACATTTTCCACACGAAGAAAAAAACATCAAAGAATATCTTTCATTGGTTGAAAAAGTGAGTTATGAATTGCAGTTAATTCCAAAACTGAAAGGTTTCTGGCAAAACATTACCGTTCCGTTTCGCACCAAACATTTTGGGAAATTTGCTTTGTTTCCTTTAAAAAAAGTAATTGGCTGGCACGTCAAGGATCCGAAACTAAAAGCGGTACTGAATATTCAATGTGGCGATCACGGACTTCCACCAAGCCGGGCTTGCTTTCCGGTACATTGTTCTGTAATGAGTCATTATTTTGATGGCGGTTTTTATCCAATGGGTGGCGGAGGCGGAATTGTAAAAGCCATGACAAATGGTGTAAAAAGACATCACGGAGAAATTCGCGTAAAACAAAACGTTCGTAAAATCATCATCGAAAATAAAAAAGCAATTGGTATCCAGCTTAAAAATGGCGAAGAAATAAGAGCTAAAAACATTGTTTCAAACGCAGATCCTTCTATTACTTATCTCAATTTAATTGACAAAGAACACCTCAGTAAATCACTTCTTAAAAAACTCGACAAGACAAAATATTCGGTTACTTCTTTGATTTTATTCCTTACACTTGACATTGATGTTACCTTATATAATATAGATTCCGGAAATTTTTGGATGATGAAAGATGAAAATGACGATGCCAACTTTGAACATTTAATGAGCAACACCATTGATTCCGGAGATTCATTTCCTTCGGTATTTATCAGTTGCACCACACTCAAAGATCCGGCAAGCTTCAACGGACGTTATCATAATTTTGAAATTGTAACGTATGTGAATTATGATCACTTAAAAGATTTTAATGGTTTAGACGATTATCACACTGAAGAGTATAAAATTTTCAAAGAAAAAATCATCAATAAACTGATGAATAATGTCGAAAAAATAATTCCAAACGCAAAACAACATATTATTCAGGCAGAATTAGGAACTCCTAAAACCAATGAATTCTATATTAACTCAACCAAAGGCAATGTTTACGGAACCGAAAAAACATTGAATCAGGTAGGCCCTTTCTCGTATAAAAACAAAACCGAAATCGAAAACCTATTCCTTTGCGGTGCCTGTACGCTGTCTCATGGTGTTGCTGGCGCGACATACTCAGGCGTGGCAGCTGCGGCGGCCATTTTGGGATGCACATCTGATGATTTATTAATAGAAGATAACAACCAGAAAATCCGAATTTACGATGCCGAAGATGTTTCGACATGGCCGGATTGGGTACATACCAAACGAACAGATAAAATAAGGAAATTCGTTTAAAAAAAATACTTATTTTTGCGCAACCACCAAAGCCATCAAACCAAATGAAAAATGTTCTTGTTATTTATTATTCTCAATCCGGACAATTAGAAGAGATTGCGCGAAATATCGCAAAACCTATCCTGAATTCAGAAGCAATAAATGTAACGTTTCATGAAATACAATTACAGAAACCTTTTCCCTTTCCATGGGATAAGAGTTCTTTTTTTGACGCCTTTCCTGAATCATTTCTTCAAATACCTACAGCATTAAAACCTGTTCCTGAAGAGATTTTAAACGCGAAATTCGACTTAATACTTTTCCATTATCAGGTGTGGTATTTGTCGCCTTCGATTCCTGTCAATTCATTTTTAAAAAGCGACGATGCAAAAAAAATCCTGAACAATACGCCTGTTGTCACCATAAGCGGTTCTCGTAATATGTGGATTATGGCACAGGAAAAAATCAAAACTTTACTAAAAGAAGCCAATGCTCAATTAGTAGGGAATATTGCTTTGGTAGATCGCGTTGGAAATTTAATCAGCGTTATCACAATAGTAGAATGGATGTTCTCCGGAGTAAAGAAAAAATATTTGGGAATTCTTCCGTTACCGGGAGTTTCAGACAAAGACATTCAGGAGTCGGATAAATTTGGAAATGTCATTGTTTCCGCATTAAACGAAGGTAAATTAGAAGATTTACAGCCAAAATTATTAGCCATTGACGCAGTAAAAATTAGCCCGTATTTAGTTACGGTGGATAAAACCGCGAATAAAATTTTCAATAAATGGTCTAATCTGATATATAAGCACCAAAAAAACAGAAAACAGCTTCTTAAAGTATTTAATGTTTATTTATTCCTCGCAATATGGTTAATCTCACCAATAGTATATATATTGCACCTTATTACCTACCCTTTTAAGTTAAAAACCATAAAAAAAGAAACTCAATATTATCAAGGAGTTTAGAAGACGAAATTAGATTATGTTTGAAGTATATATTACCAAAGCCGCAAAGTATTTGCCAAATGAGCCTGTTTCTAATGAAGAAATGGAAGATTATTTAGGACTCATTAATGATGCTGCCTCTAAAGCAAGACGCATTATTTTGCGCAATAATAAAATTACAAGTCGTTATTACGCCATAGATAAAACGGGAAAAAGCACACATAACAATGCTGAATTAACCCGAAATGCTGTTGTACAATTATTTGATGAAAATTTTACAGCACAAGATCTTGAAGTGCTTTCATGCGGAACCTCAACACCTGATATTTTCCTGCCTTCGCACGCTGCGATGGTTCATGGTTTATTAAAAAACAAATCGGTAGAATTAAATTCGTCAACTGGTGTTTGTTGTGCCGGAATGAATTCTTTAAAATTTGGTTTCCTTTCTGTAAGATCAGGAAACTCTAAAAATGCAATTTGCACAGGCTCAGAAAGAGTTTCAACCTGGCTGAATGCTCAAATGTACAATCATGAAGCAGCCAATCTAAAAAGTCTTGAAGAGCAGCCTATAATTGCCTTCAAAAAAGATTTTTTACGTTGGATGTTATCTGACGGTGCCGGTGCTTTTTTATTAGAAAATAAACCAAGTGGCCCTATTTCTCTAAAAATCGAATGGATGGAAGCTTTTTCGTATGCGTACGAATTAGAAACCTGTATGTATGCCGGAGGAGATAAATTAGAAAATGGCGAAATTAAAGCGTGGAGTGATTATCCTCCCGAGCAATGGTTAAACCAATCGGTTTTTGCCATTAAACAAGATGTAAAATTACTGGATGAATTTATACTTTCTAAAGGAGCTGAAAGTATGAGCGATGCCATGTCTAAAAATAATATTACAGCAGATCAGGTCGATTATTTTATTCCACACGTTTCTTCTAACTTTTTTGTTGAAGGTTTAAAGAAAGGATTAACTGAAAAAGGAATCGGAATGGCTGATGAAAAATGGTTCATGAACCTTTCGAGAGTAGGAAATGTAGGCTCTGCCTCTATCTATTTGGCTGTAGAAGAACTGATGAATTCAGGAAATTTAAAAAAAGGAGATCGTATCCTTTTATCAGTTCCTGAAAGTGGAAGATTCTCTTTTGCTTATGCGTATTTAACAGTTTGCTAATGGAAACAACTTTACTTTTAGAAAAAGAGGCTGTCGAAAATTTATTGCCGCAAAAATTCCCTTTTGTTATGGTCGATCAAATGTATTCGTATACCGAAACTTCATTGGTTTCCGGGTTTAAGATTCAAAATGATAATATTTTCTTTGACAATGATACTTTTCTGGAAGCAGGTTTAATAGAACATATGGCGCAATCTGTAGCTTTGCATACAGGATATCAATTTTTCTTAAAAAACGAAATAGCCCCAACGGGATATATTGGTTCTATTAAAGAAATTGCGATTAAAAAATTGCCGAAAATTAATGATACCATTCAATCAACGGTAACAATTTTACAGGAATTTGCCGGAATTACACTGGTTGATATTGTAACATATCTGAATAATGAAGAAATTGCTAACGGACAAATGAAAACTGTTTTAGCGAAATGACAGCAACAATGAAAACCGGAGTTGATATACAAAATTACTTACCGCACCGAGCGCCAATGCTTATGGTGGATTTAATTTTGGATATAGATTCTAATTTTGTAGAGACCATCTTCCTGATAAAAGAAGACAATATTTTTATTGACAATAACATTTTTATCGAAGCCGGTTTAATCGAAAATACAGCACAAACCTGTTCGTCTATTGTAGGCAAAAAGTATTTTTTTGACGAAGACGGAACAGAAAATGAAAACGTAAATGTATTGGGTTTTATCAGTGCGATAAAAAACCTTAAAATACATTTACTCCCAAAAGTGGGTGATACAATTATTACCAAAGCAACCCTGGTTTCAAAATTCGAAGGCGACGATTATACATTGTGCACCATGCGCTGCGAAAGTATATGGGGACATAAATTACTTTTAGAATGTGAAATTAATTTGTTCATTCAAAAGATCGTTTCGGTGTAAATGAATGCTAAAAAAATCATTCTGCATTTATTAATCCGGATTGGAATTTTAGTATTATTAATTGGATCGTTTTTTTTACTTTGGTATCTTACCGTTGATCGGCATTCACATTGTCATGGAGATGATCACAAACATTTTGATACTGGTTTAGGGTTCTTTATTATAGAACTTATGGCAATCCAGGCGTTTTGCGTGGGAATGCTGATAGAGATGATTTATTTATTTGTGAAGAAAAAACAAAATTTAGCTTTCGCAAATCTGGGGTTTTTAATAATTAGTGTATGTATCGCATTCGCCTTATGTATCTGATAAATTAATAATGAAATGGAAAAAGAAAAAGTACCACAAGACAAAAGCAACTTAACCGCGAACAACGTTAAAGAGCTTTTATATGCTACCGATGAAAATGGCGATTATACCACTACTCTAAGTACAGGTTGGGAACCTAAATCTATTGCACTATCCAATTCAATAGACGAAATAAACGAACGAATTGCCGAAGCAAAATTACAAGTTCAAATTGGCGAAGTAAGCCCAATTTGCTATTATATGGAACGCTCTAAAATGGATCTTACTATTCTGGCAAGTTATGTTGGAATGTGGAAATGGCGCGTAAAAAGACATTTTAAGCCAACCGTTTTTGCTAAACTAAGCGATACCATTTTACAAAAATATGCCGATGCTTTCGAAATTTCGGTAGCTGAATTAAAAAATATTAAAACAGATTAATGCAAACTAATTTTACACATCATCAAGCCGCACATTGTGAGAATGGAGTTGCTTCGAATTTGTTAAAAAACAGCGGACTCAACATCAGCGAACCTATGGTTTTTGGTATTGGTTCCGGACTTTTCTTTGTGTATTTGCCTTTTCTAAAAGTAAATCATGCACCTGCAATCAGTTACAGAACTTTGCCGGGACAAATTTTTAATAAACTGGCCAGCCGTTTAAATTTAAAAATAAAAAGACAAAAATTTTCTTCTCCTGCAAATGCAAATAAAGCTTTGGATGAAAATTTAAAAAACAATATCCCAACCGGATTACAAGTTGGAGTGTATCATTTGAGTTATTTTCCGGATGAATATCGCTTTCATTTCAACGCACACAATTTAGTCGTTTACGGAAAAACTGAAACTGATTATTTAGTGAGCGATCCTGTTATGGAAACCGTTACCACTCTGACACATGACGAACTAGACAAAGTACGTTTTGCCAAAGGCGCTTTTGCCCCAAGAGGACAAATGTATTACCCGATTCAGATTCCCGCAAATGTTGATCTAAAAAGTGCCATCATCAAAGGAATCAAAAATACTTGTCGTGATATGTTGGCGCCAATGCCAATTGTTGGTGTACGCGGAATTAAATTCGTATCAAAACAAATCCGTAAATGGCCCGTAAAACACGGAACCAAAAAAGCCAATCATTACCTGGCACAAATGGTGCGTATGCAGGAAGAAATTGGAACCGGAGGCGGAGGTTTTCGATTTATTTATGCTGCGTTTTTACAAGAAGCTTCCGTTATTTTAAACAATGAAGAATTAAAGGTACTTTCTAAAGAAATGACCTTAATTGGAGATTCATGGCGAGATTTTGCTGTAGAAGCTTCGAGAATTTACAAAAACAGAAGTGCCAAAGAAGATGCTTACAATGCCATTGCCGATGAACTTTTGAGCATTGCCAACAGAGAAGAAATCTTTTTCAAGAAACTAAAAAAAGCGATTAGCTAGATATATTTTGAAACCCATTATAAAAATAGAATCCCTTTCGAAAAAGTACAAAGATGCAGACCAGTATTCTTTGAACGATGTTTCTCTGGATATCAACGAAGGACAGATCTTTGGTTTACTTGGCCCAAATGGTGCCGGGAAAACCACTTTAATCTCCATGCTTTGCGGATTGATCAAACCCACTTCCGGACATTTTACCATTGATAACCTGAACTACACGAATCATTCCTCTAAAATTAAAAAAATTATTGGAGTTGTTCCTCAGGAATATGCGCTCTATCCTACTTTGACAGCAAGAGAAAATCTCCATTATTTTGGAAGTATGTACGGCTTAAAAGGTTCCTACCTTAAAGATAAAGTCGTTGAAACTTTAGATCTTTTAGGTCTGTTAAAATTCGCCGACAAACGCATCGAAACTTTCTCAGGCGGAATGAAACGAAGAGTGAATCTGATTGCCGGAATTTTGCACAATCCTAAAGTCCTGTTTTTAGATGAACCAACTGTTGGTGTTGATGTTCAGTCTAAAAATGCCATTATCGATTATTTGAAAGTTCTCAATCAAAATGGAACTACGATTATATATACGTCGCATCATTTGGCTGAAGCCGAAGATTTTTGTACCAATATCGCCATTCTGGACCGAGGCAGAATTTATGCGCAGGGAACACCATCAAGTCTAATTGATTCGACAGATGAAGCACGCAATCTTGAAGAAGTTTTTATTTCATTAACCGGTAAAGATTTTAGAGATGGTCAATAAAATTTGGATGTCAGTCGTAAAAGAATTCCTTTTACTGAAACGAGATTTAGGCGGATTGATTATTCTGTTTATCATGCCGTTGGTACTGGTAATCACGGTAACTTTAATTCAGGACAGTACTTTTAAAACCATTAGCGACAATAAAATTCCAATTTTATTGGTTGATAATGACAACGGTTCTGTGTCTAAAACCGTTTTTGATAATCTTGAAAAAAGCAATTTGTTTAGTGTTATCACGCAAATCGACAATAAAACCATTACCGAAGAAGTGGCAAAAGAGGCCGTTTACAAAGGAAAATTCCAATTGGCGATTGTGATTCCCAAAGATTTAAGTATCGACTTACAAACCAAAATCGATCAGAATGTTGAGAACATTATCAGTAAAATGGGCTTAACAGAAACCGATTCTACAGCACAAACAGAAAAACCTAAAGTAATCAGGGAAAAGGAAGTAAAATTGTATTTTGATCCGGCGGTTCAGATGAGTTTCAAAAATGCCGTGATGAGTTCGATTGACAAGATGATTTCTCAAATCGAAACCAAATCCATTTACACCACGTTCCAAAATCAATTGGGAGAAGGAACTGTTGAATTCGATCAAAAGAGTTTCATTACTTTCAAAGAAATAATTCCGAAAATAAACAACAAAGAAGTTCGACCAAACTCGGTACAGCATAACGTTCCGGCCTGGACACTTTTTGCGATATTTTTTATCGTGATTCCGTTATCTATTAATATTGTAAAAGAAAAATCACAAGGAACCTTTGTTCGGTTATTGACCAATCCGGTTTCTAATTTAGTGGTGATAATTGGTAAAACCATTACCTATTCAGCCATTTGTATGATTCAGTTTTATATGATGGTGGCTGTGGCGGTTTTTTTATTTCCGCATATTGGTTTGCCTTCCTTAAATATTGAAGGTCATTTATTTTTAATGAGTGTCGTGGCTTTATTCTCCGGTTTTGCTGCCATTGGTTTCGGTATTTTATTAGGAACCGTAGCCAATACACAAGAACAATCAGCTCCGTTTGGCGCGACAAGTGTCCTTATTCTCGCTGCCGTTGGTGGTGTTTGGGTGCCTGTTTTTGCCATGCCAACTATTATGCAATATATCGCTAAATCATCACCTATGAATTGGGGATTAGAAGCTTTCTACGATGTTTTATTGCGCAACGTTTCTTTCCTCGAAATCATCCCAAAAATAAGTTTGTTATTTTTGTTCTTTATTATCACAACATCTATAGCCTTATTTTATGACAAAAAGAAAAGAACAGTATAACGAAGCCACTGAACTAACCGTTTCTCACGAAATCAGAATTCGTTTTAACGAAACTGATCCGCTTGGAATCGTTTGGCATGGCAATTATATTACCTATTTTGAAGATGGACGAGAAGCGTTTGGCCGCCAACACGGACTTACCTATTTGGATATTGGCAATACCGGTTATACGACTCCAATCGTAAAATCAAAATGCGAACATAAATTGTCTTTACGCTACGGTGATGTCGTAACCATAGAAACAACGGTTGTCGATACTCCTGCTGCCAAAATGATCTATCGTTTTAGAATATTAGATGCAAAAGGCGAAGTGGCCTGTACTGGAGAAACCGTTCAGGTATTTTTAGACGGCGACGGAAATCTAATGCTGACAAATCCTCCTTTCTATGAAGAATGGAAACGAAAAGTGGGATTATTAAAATAAAAGACAAACACGAATTACACTAATTTTCACGAATTAAAATTAATAAAAATCCGCGTTAATCCGTTTAATCCGTACAATCTGTGGCCCATTTAGCAGCCAGAAATTAAGATAAAATGATAAGAGAAGTATATATCAACGAAACGAATTGTATCACGCCTTTAGGTTTTGATGTTGCATCAAACATTGAAGCGATTGTTCGCGGCGATTCCGGTATTCAATTGCATCAGGATATTGCTTTAATGCCAATTCCGTTTTATGCTTCGATTATTAGTAATGAAAAAATAAACAGTGCTTTTGAGAAAATCAGTACTGACACCAAATATTCCCGCTTAGAAAAAATGATGATTTTGGCTTTAGAGCCGATTATCAAAAAATCCGGAATCGAATTAAATTCGAAAACAGCTTTTATACTTTCGACCACAAAAGGAAATGTTACAGCATTGAAAAACAATTCAGAGGAAAGTTTTAATAGTGCACATTTAGATATTTTGGCAAAAAATGTTGCTGATTTCTTCAACTTCCAAACACAACCAATTGTAGTTTCGAATGCTTGTGTTTCCGGAATTTTAGCGGTTTCGGTTGCTAAAAGAATGATTCAGTCTGAGTTGTACGATAATGTTTTTGTTGTAGCCGGAGATGAAGTTTCAGAATTTGTTTTGTCCGGTTTTAATTCTTTTCAGGCGATGAGCGAATTGCCTTGTAAACCGTATTCTAAAAACAGAACCGGAGTAAGTTTAGGCGAAGCAACGGCTGCTGTTTTAATTTCGGCGAATCCGGCAACCGCAAAAATAAAAGTGATTGGAGACAGTTCGATAAACGATGCCAACCATATTTCGGGTCCGTCAAGAACGGGTGAAGGTTTGTTTAGAAGTATTCAGAATGCTTTGAAAGAAGCCCAAATTGAAGTGGACAAAATCGACTATATTTCAGCTCACGGAACAGCAACTCCGTTTAATGACGAAATGGAAGCCATTGCCTTAAATCGTTTGGGTTTGCAAAACGTTTCTATAAATAGTTTAAAAGGTTTTTACGGTCATACCTTAGGCGCTTCGGGATTATTAGAAACCGTAATCGCGATAGAATCTGTAAACCAAAATATGCTTTTTGAATCGAAAGGTTTTGATGAAATGGGGGTAAGTGAATCGATAAATATTATTGAGAAAAACGAAGAGACAACTATTGAGTATTTTTTGAAGACGGCTTCCGGATTTGGAGGTTGTAATACGGCTGTGGTTTTTGAAAAAGTGAAATGAAATGGAGAATAACGAAACTAAATTTCTAATTTACGACAATCCTAATGGAAAAGTAAGAGTAGATGTTTTTGTGCAAGACGAAACAATTTGGCTTACACAGAAAGCTATGAGTGAGCTTTTTGGCGCAGTAAAATCAACAATTAGCGAGCATATAGCTAATACATTCGAATCTAACGAACTACAAAAAGAGGCAACTGTTCGGAATTTCCGAACAGTTCAACAAGAAGGTGAAAGATTAGTTAATAGAGATCTTGAATATTACAATCTTGATGTCATAATTTCTGTCGGTTATCGTGTAAATTCTGCAAAAGCAACGCAATTTAGAATATGGGCAACCCAAACCTTAAAAGAATATATTATAAAAGGGTTTGTTCTAGATGATGAACGATTAAAACAAGGAAAAACTGTTTTCGGCAAAGATTACTTTAAAGAATTATTACGCAGAGTTCGTTCTATCCGCGCCAGCGAACGTAGAATTTATCAGCAAGTAAGTGACATTTTTGCAGAATGTAGTATCGATTATGATAAAAATTCAGAAGTAACGAAGAATTTTTATGCTATGGTTCAAAATAAATTTCACTTTGCTATAACTGGAAATACTGCTGCAGAAATTATCCATAAAAATGCAGATAAAAAGAAAGATAACATGGGACTTAGCAGTTGGAAAAATGCTCCCGACGGAAGAATATTAAAATCGGATGTAATTGTTGCTAAAAATTATTTACAAGAAAAAGAAATAAGTCAACTTGAAAGAACCGTTACAGGTTACTTTGATTATATTGAAGGTTTGATCGAACGTGAAAATACTTTTACAATGGAGCAATTAGCTACAAGTGTAAATAAATTTCTTTCATTCAATGAATATAAAATTTTAGAAGGAAAAGGCAAAATATCAAAAATTCAAGCTGATAAAAAAGCCATTAAAGAATATGATGAGTTTAATAAAACTCAAAAAATAATTTCAGATTTTGATAAGGAAATTAAAAAAATAGGAAAGAAAAAATGAAAACAAGCAAGTCTTTCTTAACAGGTTTTGATGAAAATGGCATAAGTGAGACTTGTAATACACCGGTGATTTTAAAAAAATGAAATGGAAAATCAAACTAATTGGACACCGTTCGCAGACGATAATTTACTTGGCTTAACAGATAAAAATCAAATCAATGAGTTTGAAGCGTCCGGAATTGCAAAAGCTGAGCTTTATACTTTTGAATTAGAAACTGATGTTGAGATTTCAACATCGCTTGTATTGGAAATTCATAAAATTGCATTTGAACAACTTTACGATTGGGCTGGAAAATGGAGATTATAAATTAATAACCCAATTAATTAGTGAAGAACTGGTTTCCTTTTAATTCTTTCTCTTTTAAAATGGCATCGACAATTTTAACAACTTTACTCTTCGAAACCTGTTGGTCTTCTAAAGACATTGTAGAAAATACAGTATCCGTAAGTACTTTTGACAAAAAGCTTTTCTGTTTTAACTGTGGATATTTTTCGTAGAATTTCATAACTTGACAAAGTTACAAAAAATAATGACTCAAAAAACTCACATACAATCCTACATCACCATCCAAAACAACGAAATTGTTTTGAACGGAACTTCTGTATTCAAAATAGAACCAACCGATTTTGGTGATTTTTCTAAACAAGCGTACCGTAACTTTGACATTCAATATCCAAAGTTTTTCAAAATGGATGCTTTGAGCAAGCTGGCTTTTTTAGGATCTGAATTGCTTTTGAGTCCGATAACTTCGGCAGATCAGGAAAACAATATTGCTTTGGTTTTTGCCAATAAATCGTCGAGTTTGGATACTGATGTTAAATACCAGAAATCGATTTCAGACAAAGAAAACTACTTTCCAAGCCCTGCAGTTTTCGTTTATACGCTGCCAAATATTTGTTTGGGCGAAATAAGTATACGTCATCAGCTGAAAAGTGAAAATTCTTTCTTTATATTTGACGCCTTTAACACTGAATTTATGTCGAACTACTCGGATATTCTGTTGAATACGAATAAGGCAGATAAGGTTCTTTGTGGATGGGTAGAATTTTTTAATAACGATTACAAAGCGTTTCTTTGCACGATTAGTAAAGAAGAAAGCACAAAATATACAAACGAAAATATCAATACATTATATAATAAATAATCATGGAAGCATTAAAAGAAGAATTAAAAAATAAAATCATTACTACATTAAATCTTGAAGATATCGCAATTGAAGATATTGCTGATAACGATCCTTTGTTTGGAGATGGTTTAGGTTTAGACTCCATTGATGCGCTTGAATTAATTGTGATTTTAGATAAAGATTACGGAATTAAATTGGTTGACCCAAAAGAAGGAAAAACAATTTTCCAGTCGATTGAAACGATGGCTGCTTATATTAGCGCTAACAGAACAAAATAAGACTGCTTAGACTTGCTTAGATTTTTAGACAACTTAGACAAAAATGTCTAAATCTGGAAATTACAAAATCTAAGAAGTCTACTATCTAATAATCTAAGCAAGTCTAAAAATCTAATAATCTAAGCAAGTCTACAATGAAAGGTGTTGCAATAACCGGAATGGGAATTATCTCTTCGATTGGAAATTCAGTCGAAGAAAATTATATTTCGTTGATCGAAAATAAAATTGGCATTTCCCGTATCACAAATATTTCGACAGTTCATGCGGATGTTATTAAGGTGGGAGAAATCAAAAAAACCAATGAAGAATTAGTTAAAGAATTGAACCTTACTGAAGATAATAACTTTTCGAGAACAGCAATGATCGGTACTTTGGCAGCAAAACAAGCTGTTGAAAATGCCGGAATTACATCGATAAACGAATTCAGAACCGGACTTATTTCGGCTACAAGCGTGGGCGGAATGGACATGACTGAAAGACATTATTACGATTATTTCACACATCCTGAATTGGTTAAATACATTACTTGCCATGATGGCGGTGATGTGGCGGAGAAAATTGCAGAAGAACTGGGACTAAAAGGAATCGTTACGACTATTAGTACGGCTTGTTCGTCTGCAGCAAACGCGATTATGCTGGGTGCAAGACTGATAAAAACCGGAAAATTAGATCGTGTTATTGTGGGCGGAGCCGATGGTTTGGCAAAATTTACGATTAACGGATTCAAGACTTTGATGATTTTATCAGACGATTACAACAAACCTTTTGACAATGAACGAAAAGGCTTAAACCTGGGCGAAGCTGCAGCATATTTGGTTTTAGAATCAGATGAAGTTGTGGCAAAACAAAACAAAAAAGTGCTGGCAAGAGTTTCGGGTTACGGAAATGCAAATGACGCTTTTCACCAGACTGCTTCTTCAGAAAATGGAGATGGTGCTTATTTGGCAATGAAAAAAGCATTTGAAGTTTCGGGTTTAAAACCTTCTGAAATCGATTATATCAACGTACACGGAACAGCAACTCCCAACAACGATTTATCTGAAGGAAGAGCTTTAAAGAGAATCTATCAGGACGAAAAAGTGCCTGATTTTAGTTCTACAAAACCCTTTACCGGACATACTTTGGCCGCGGCAGCAGCAATTGAAGCGGTTTACAGCGTTTTGGCGATTCAGAATAATGTGGTGTATCCGAATTTGAATTTCGAAAATCAAATGGAAGAATTTGATTTGCAGCCTCAGACTTCGTTAAAAAATAAAAATATCGAACACGTTTTATCCAACTCTTTTGGTTTTGGAGGAAATTGTTCCACCCTTATATTTTCAAAAAGCTAATGAAATCGTCATGATTCCAATAAAAAATAAATTAATAATGACGATTCCATGTTCCTTTAAAACAACAAATTTAATCTTCGCATGAAAAAAACATATATAAATGGAGTAGGCTGTATTTCGACTCAAAAAACATTTGATACTGTTTTTTTAGAAGAAGCTATTGTCAATCATGATCAAAATGTACTGGCAATCGTTCCGCCCGTTTACAAAGAATACATTTCACCAGCCGCCAGCAGAAGAATGGCGAAAGGCGTAAAAAACGGAATCGTTGCTTCGGCTTTAGCCATGAAAGATGCCAATGTCGAAAAAGTAGATGCTATCATTACCGGAACCGGTTTAGGATGCATCGAAGATTCTGAAAAATTCCTGAAAAGTATCCTGGATAATAACGAAGAGTTTTTAACACCAACTTCTTTTATTCAGTCGACTCACAATACCGTTGGTGCGCAAATCGCCTTGTTGCAGCAATGCAAAGGTTATAATTTTACGTATGTAAATGGCGCTGTTTCTTTTGAATCGGCACTTTTAGATGCTAAAATGCAAATCGAGGAAGAAGAAGCCCAATCAGTTTTAATTGGTGGAGTTGACGAAAATGGTGATTATACAACCGCACTTTTTAAACTTTCCGGTCGTATAAAAGAAGACGATAAAGCGCCTTATGATGTTTTGACTTCTACTACAAGCGGTGCTGTTTATGGCGAAGGAGCCAGTTTTTTTGTTTTAGAAAATGAAAGAAAAGACACAACTTATGCCGAAGTTCTGGATATTGCCATTATAAATACCCTCGAAGAAAACGAAATTGAAGCCGAAATTAAATCATTTCTGAAATCAAATAATTTAGAGATTTCCGATGTTGATGCTTTAGTTTTAGGTTTTGACGGAAATATAGATTTCGAAAACTATTATAAAAATCTTGCTGAAAATGCTTTTGCAGCAACACCTCAATTGTATTACAAACATTTGAGCGGTGAGTACGATACTGCTTCTGCTTTTGCTTTATGGATGGCAGCAAAAATTATTAAAACACAGGAACTTCCCGAAATCATAAAAGTAAATTCGGTTGAAAAACCAACTTATAATACCATTTTATTGTACAATCAATTGAATGGAAAAAATCATAGTTTTACTTTGATCACAAAATGATAACGCATAAAAACATTTCGTTATTCTTTCTCTTTTTATTGCTTTTACTGGTTCTTCTGAACTTTTATACAGCAATTAGCTGGGCATGGTATATCGCAATTGTTTTGATTTGGCTGGGAATAAACGCTGTTGGTTCTTCCCGAATATCTTCTGATTATCATGTCAAAGCATTTTGTAATAATCCGTTGGAAACGGAGAAAAAAATCGCTATCACTTTCGATGACGGACCAACTGTTTTTACTTTAGAAGTTTTAGAATTATTAAAAAAACACGACGTAAAAGCGACTTTCTTTTGCATCGGAAAAAATATTGAAGCGCATCCTGAAATCCTAAAACAAATTATTGCTAACGGACAACAGGTATTGCTTATCGAATGCCTTCAGGTCTTGCAATTGAATTTAGATTTAAAAAAGGTTTTTTAGATGTTTTAGACAGCGATTACTATCATAATAATTCTAATAGTCATTACTTGTTTGGTGATTATAATACTAATATCAATTTTCAAATAGGGATTTCTTACTCTTTTGAAACGAAATAAAAAAATACAAATATGGTTTTAAAAGACTTTTATAAAGTACTTTCAGAAGAAAAAACAGGAGATGCTAAATATAATATTCGTATATTAGTTAATGCCAATCATGAGGTTTTTAAAGGTCATTTTCCAGGAAACCCAATCATGCCGGGTGTTTGCATGATTCAGATTATCAAAGAACTTACAGAATCAATTACTAAAAGTACGCTGATGATTCAAACGCTTACAAATGTAAAATTCATGGCATTGATTAATCCGGAAACAAATCCGGAATTGCGTTTAGAACTTGACATAACAACCACAGAAGATGATTTGGTAAAGGTGAAAAACACCACATATTTTAACGACACCGTTGCTTTAAAATTAAGCAATGTGTATAAAAAACTATAACTATGAAATTACTATTATCATTATTTCTATGGATAAATTTTGCCAACACACCAGATTTGGCTACGATCCGAAAAATCTATCCTGATGTTGCAAAATCAGAATCAAATGCCAAAGAGTTTACAGAGAAACTTTCCGGAATTTCAAACAACGATGAGAAAATTTTAGTGGCTTATAAAGCAGCTTCCATTTTGGTAGATTCTAAATTTGAAAACCTGATAGGAAGCAAAATTTCGCGTTTTAAAGAAGGTGCTAAACTTCTTGAAGCGACGTTAAAAAGTGATCCTAAAAATATTGAAATCAGAATGATTCGATTGAGTATTCAGGAAGATGTTCCCGGAATTACCGGTTATAAAAAGAACATCAAAGAAGACAAGAAGTTTATTACTGATCATTACGCTGAACAAAGTGGTGTTTTAAAAGAATACCTGAAAGACTTTGTTTTACAATCGAAAAGCTTCTCTGAAAAAGAGAAACAATTTGTAAAGTAGGTCAAGAAAAAAATCCCAAATGCAACCAACTTTATCTCAGCAGGAATTACTTAATTCAACTCATTTTTGTGTTATTGTACCAACGTACAACAATCACAAAACGTTGAAAAAAGTGCTGGATTCTATTTTAGACTTTACTCACAATATCATTATTGTCAATGATGGTTCAACAGATACAACCAATGAAATTTTAAAGCAATATTCGGAGCTTACCCAAATTCATCATCCTGCAAATTTAGGAAAAGGAAGGGCGCTCCGAAATGGTTTTAGAAAAGCAATTGAAATGAACTTTGAATATGCCATCACGATCGATTCTGATGGTCAGCATTTTGCTGATGATATTCCCAATTTTATTGCTGAGATTCAAAAAGAACCCAATTCTTTATTGATTGGAAGTCGGAATATGACACAGGAAAATATACCTAAGAAAAGTAGTTTTGGGAATAAATTTTCGAATTTCTGGTTTAAGTTTGAAACCGGAATTAAGCTGGACGATACCCAATCCGGATTTCGATTGTATCCTTTACAATTGATTCCGAAGCAGTTTTATACCAATAAATTTGAATTCGAAATTGAAGTTATTGTCCGTTCTGCCTGGAAAGGAATTGTGGTAAAAAACATTCCGATTCAGATTCTCTATGATCCTGCAGAACGCGTTTCGCATTTCCGACCGTTTAAGGATTTTACCCGAATCAGCATTCTCAACACCGTTTTGGTTATCAATGCATTGTTGTACATCAAACCCAGAGATTTTTTTAGAAGAGCAAAAAAAAAAGGCTTTAAAAAATTCTTTCTTGAAGATATCTTAGAAAGTTCTGATTCTAATTTTAAAAAATCAGCCGCAATTGCTTTGGGTATTTTCATCGGAATTTCTCCGTTTTGGGGATTTCAAACTGTTTTGCTTTTTACTTTCGCAGCTTTGTTTAGGCTCAATAAAGTCATTGCTTATCTGGCCTCGAATGTAAGTTTTCCCCCTTTTATTCCTTTTGTTATTTACGGTTCTTTAAAAATGGGAAGTTACTTTGTTTCCAATGATGCGCCTCTAATTTTAGACAGTTCGGTAACGCTTAATGATATTCAAAAAAATGCTACACAATATATCGTGGGAAGTCTTATTTTAGCATCCGTTTTGGCACTGACTTTTGGCTTAATAAGTTATTTACTTTTAACCGCTTTTAGTTCTAACAATAATAAAAAAATTACGTAAAAGTTTGCCACAGATTAAACGATTAAACTGATTTTAAATCCTGAGTCAGTTCGCCACGAATTTCACAAATTTTCACGAATTAATTTGTGAAATTTGTGGCTAAAAAAAAATCATTTTAATCCTTTATCCCGATAGCTATTGGGAGTGGCAACAAAAATTAAAAAATAACCATGCATCAATACTTCTACGCCATTCACTTGTTTGTAAACCGACGAAAAAAATTATCGGTGGTATTGGCTATTTTGATGCTATTCGCTTTTGGATATTTTGCTTCACAAATTAAGTTTGAGGAAGACATTACCAAATTGATTCCAACAAACGATAAGGCAGATGTTACGGCAAAAGTGTTGAAACAGCTCAACTTTGCTGATAAAATCACCGTTATTTTCAAATTGGATAAAAACGGAACGGAAGAAGATTTAAAAGAAATGGCCACTATTTTTTCAGACAGTGTGGCCAAATCCTGTAAACCTTACGTTACCGGAATTCAGGGAAAAATTGATGAAGAAAACATTCAGGAAACCATAGATTTTGTCTACAATAATTTACCGCTTTTTCTGGAGAATAAAGATTATGCTGCGATTCAGAACAAGCTTCAAAAAGACAGTATTGCGGCAACGGTTCAGGGAAATTACAAATCGATAATTTCTCCATCGGGATTTGTAACCAAAGATTTTATTCTGCAAGATCCGTTAGGGATTTCTTTTATCGCTTTAAAAAAATTACAGCAATTAAATATTGGTGACGATTTTACGCTCAACAATGGTTTTGTCATGACCAAAGACAAAAAGAAACTGTTGCTTTTTATTACGTCAAATCTTCCTTCTAGCGAAACGGAGAAAAATACCATTTTTGCCAATAATCTAAAATCGATTCAGGATAATTTAAATACAAAATTCAAAGGCAAAACCTCGATTAGTTATTTTGGTTCGGCTTTGATTGCGGTTGCCAATGCGAGTCAAATCAAAAGCGACATTATCTTAACCACGACAATTGCGATGATTACGCTGATGTTGATTTTGATTTTATTCTATCGAAAGATATTTATTCCGTTAATCATTTTCCTTCCAACGGTTTTTGGCGCTTTATTTGCCGTGGCCTTTTTATATTTTGTCAAAGAGCAAATTTCTGCTATTTCTCTCGGAATTGGTTCTATTTTATTAGGAATCACAATCGATTATTCGATACATATTCTCACGCATTACAAACACAACAGCGACGTAAAAACGTTGTACAAAGACATTACAATGCCTGTAATCATGAGTAGTTCAACAACTGCCGTAGCCTTTTTATGTCTGCTTTTTGTAAAATCTGATGCATTGAACGACTTAGGAATTTTTGCCGCTGTAATTGTTATGGCTTCGGCATTTTTCTCTCTTTTGATTGTACCGCATTTGTATAAACCGAAAGAAAATAATTTTGATCACAAGAAAAACTGGATCGATAAACTCGCTCATTTCTCGTTTCACAACAATAAATTCCTGATTGGATTTTGTGTTTTAATCACCATCATTTGTTGTTTTACTTATAATAATGTGGGCTTCAATAATGATTTATCGCAATTGAATTTTGTTCCAAAGGAAATCAAAGCGGCCGAAAAAGATCTCGAAGAAAGCACCAGTCTCACGGAGAAAACCATTTACGTGGCGTCATACGGAAAAAGTATGGAGGAAGTTTTACAAAACAATTCTCAACTTTTTGCTGATCTATCAAAAGAAAAACAAACGAACAAAATAGTACATTTCAGTTCTGTTGGCGGAATTATGCTTTCGCAGAAACAGCAACAACAAAAAATCGACAAATGGAATTCGTTTTGGGACACCAATAAAAAACAACTTTTAGAATCTGAATTAATTTCCGAAGGTTCAAAACTCGGATTTAAACCCACAACATATTCGGCTTTCTATGATCATTTAGATTATAAATTCAAGCCTATTGCGGCAGAAGATTTTCTAAAAGTTCAGGCTTTGCAACTGAAAGAATTTGTAACCGAAAAAAATGGTTTCTTCACCATTTCAACTTTGGTAAAAGTTACACCGGAACAAAGAGATGCTTTTGTCAAATCGGCTTCAGCAAAAAATAATGTTATTGCAATTGACCGTCAGCAAATGAATGAAACGTTTTTCAGTACGCTGAAAACCGACTTTAACTCGCTTGTTAATTATTCTTTTGTTGCTGTAATTCTGATTTTATTTTTCTTTTTCAGAAGATTAGAACTGGTCATCGTAAGTTGTATCCCAATTGCGCTAACCGGAATTGTAACGGCTGGAATTATGGGGATTTTTGGCATTCAGATGAATATTTTCAGCATGATTGTCTGTACACTGATTTTTGGTCATGGTGTCGATTTTAGTATCTTCATGACAAGTGCACTTCAAAAAGAATATACCACCGGTAAAAACGAAATCGCGATTTACAGAACTTCTATAATCCTGGCAGTTATTACGACTATTTTAGGAATTGGTGCCATGATTTTTGCACGTCATCCGGCCTTGAGATCTATTTCTTCTGTTTCCCTAATTGGGGTTTTTGCTGCGCTGATTATTACGTTTATCTTCTACCCTATTCTGTTTAAATTATTTATATCGAATCGTGCTAAAAAAGGAAATGCGCCGTTTGTACTGCGCACTTTTATTCACGGTATTATTTCGTTTACCTATTACGGACTTGGCGGTATTTTGATGTCACTTTTCAGCATCACCATCATGCCCATTCTTCCGATAAAGGAGAAAACAAAGATGAAAGCATTCCGTTATTGCATTTCAAAATTCATGAAATCAGTATTGTATTCGAATCCGTTTATTCATAAAAAAGTCATCAATAACTTTAACGAACATTTCGAAAAACCTGCGATAATTATTGCCAATCATTCTTCCTTTATCGATATTCTGGCGATGGGAATGTTGAGTCCTAAAATTATATTTTTAGTAAATGACTGGGTGTACAACTCTCCTATTTTTGGCGGTACGGTTAGAAAAGCTGGTTTTTATCCGGTTTCTGAAGGAATCGAAGGCGGTGTTGAACATTTACGCCAAAAAGTAAAAGAAGGCTATTCGCTGATGATTTTTCCGGAAGGAACACGATCAGAGAGTAATCAGATCAAGCGTTTTCATAAAGGTGCTTTTTATCTGGCGGAAGAATTTAATCTGGACATTGTTCCTGTTTTGATTCACGGTGCTTCAGAAGCAATCCCGAAAGGCGATTTTGTCATTCATCACAGTTACCTTACGCTTTCTATTTTAGAAAGAATTGCTCCGGACAATCTTTCTTACGGAAAAAATTATGCCGAAAGAACAAAACTGTTAAGTACGTATTTCAAAGCCGAATTCCAGAAAGTGCGTCAGGAATTAGAAGGCCCGGAATATTTCAAAAAAATGCTGATTCATAGTTACGATTACAAAGAAATTGAGATTATTAATAGTGTCAAAAATGATTTGCAACATAACTTAGAAACTTATTATCAGCTAAATAAGCATATTTCGGCAAAAGCTAAAATAATGCACTTGTCAAATGATTACGGGCAATTAGACGTTTTATTGACCTTGCAGGAACCACAGCGAAAAATAGTTTCATACAATTCTGATGAAGAAAAACGTGAAGTCGCTAAAACGAATTATTTCCTTAAAAAGAGAAAAATATCTTATCTGGATAATCTCGAACTGACGTTAGAAAATCAATATGATGCTGTTTTAATTTCTGATGAAAATTATAAAGATGCTCCTGAGAAAATTATTGCGATGACTTTCTGTGTTATTTTAATAAATAGTCCGGGTTTAAAAAACACTATAATTAACCTTGGTTTTGAATCTGTTTCAGAGGATAATTCTATAATCGTATTAAAAAAAAATTAGCATGAAAGAGCAATACGATGTAGTAATTACAGG
Source organism: Flavobacterium aquidurense (assembly GCF_002217195.1). Classification (NCBI taxonomy): domain Bacteria; kingdom Pseudomonadati; phylum Bacteroidota; class Flavobacteriia; order Flavobacteriales; family Flavobacteriaceae; genus Flavobacterium; species Flavobacterium aquidurense. The sequence continues at coordinate 46,321 of NZ_MUGR01000016.1, forward strand.
CAGCGGTTTAGGCGGTTTAGTCTCGGCAATTATTCTGGCCAAAGAAGGCTACAGCGTTTGTGTGCTCGAAAAAAACAATCAATATGGCGGGAATCTGCAAACTTTTGTGCGCGATAAAACCATTTTTGATACAGGAATTCATTACATCGGAGGATTAGGAGAAGGGCAGAATTTATACAAATATTTTAAATATCTGGGCATTATGGACCATCTTAATCTGAAAAAATTAGATGAAAATGGTTTCGATATTATCTCTTTTGAAGACGATGAAAACAAATATCCCCATGCACAGGGTTATGATAATTTTGCCAATCAGTTAGTCAACTTTTTTCCGGATGAAAAAGCAAATATTGAGGAATACTGCAAAAAAATAAAAACAATTTGTGAATCTTTTCCGCTCTATAATTTAGAATGGGAAGGAAAATACGATAACGAAATTCTGGCACTCAATGCAAAACAGACAATTGAGGAATGCACTGAGAATGAAAAGTTGAAAGCAGTATTGGCCGGTTCTAATTTTTTGTATGCCGGTATTGCTGATAAATCACCGTTTTATGTGCATGCGCTTTCTGTAAACTCTTATATTCAAAGTTCCTGGCGATGTATTAATGGCGGAAGTCAGATTACGAAACAACTGTTGAAACAGCTCAAAAAACACGGTGGAGAATTTTATAAATACAAGGAAGTAATCCGTTTTAATGTTGAAAACAAAAAAGTAACTTCGGTTGATATGAAAGACGGAACAAAGGTTTCCGGTTCTTATTTTATCTCTAATATAGAACCGAAAACTACGCTGAAAATGGCTGGGGAAGAAAACTTCAGAAAATCCTTTTACAGCAGGGTCCAAAGTCTCGAAGGTGTTATTTCGGCTTTTAGCTTATATGTTGTTTTCAAACCGGAGACTTTCAAATACATCAATCATAATCATTATCATTTCAAGAAAAGCAGCGAAGTCTGGAGCGCTCACGACTATGACGAGAATTCCTGGCCAAAAGCTTTTATGGCGTCAATGAATGCCTCAAAAAAACAGGAAGAATGGGCAGAAGGAATGACTTTTATAACTTACATGAAATATGATGATGTTACTCCCTGGATGGACACCTTTAATACAACTGTTGAAGAAAACGATCGTGGAGAAAGCTACGAACAATTTAAATCGCGAAAAGCTGCGAAATTTTTAGAAGAAATTGAGATCAAATTTCCCGGTATCAAAAACTGTATAAAATCTGTTCATACCTCGACACCACTCTCCTATCGTGATTATATTGGCGGAGACAACGGGAATATGTATGGTTATGTTAAGGATTCTAATAATCCGATGAAAACATTAATTCCTTCTAAGACCAAACTGGATAATTTATATCTTACCGGACAAAGTATTAATATGCACGGCGTTTTGGGTGTAACTATTGGAGCGGTAGTAACCTGCTCAGAAATTGTTGGAAAAGAATATTTAGTGACTAAAATCAACAAAGCATCTGATATGTAATTCATCAGAGCATGACTCCGAAACGAAAACATTAAATTCCCAATTTTAGGAATTAAATTGTAATTTTGATTTCGACTTAAATTTGGTACAAAATCTCTATGAAAAATATTGACAAGAACAGTTTAGAAAATGCATATCGATTATTTGAATCGAATGATATAGACAAAATAGAAATTGGCACAACCAAAGGTCTTAAGGCAATTCACCATTATCTATTTCATCCTTTATATGATTTTGCCGGAGAAATAAGAAAACTCAATATTTCAAAAGGTGGTTTTAGATTTGCAAATGCATTATATCTTAATGAAATTCTAGTGAAGATTGAGCAAATGCCAGAAAACAGTTTTGAAGAAATTATCGCTAAATATGTTGAGATGAATATTGCTCATCCTTTTATGGAAGGTAATGGCAGATCTATGAGAATATGGCTGGATATGATTCTAAAAAACCAACTCAATAAAGTTGTCAACTGGCAATTCGTTGACAAAACTCTTTATTTGCAGTCAATGGAAAGAAGTCCTATTAACGATTTGGAATTAAGAACTTTATTAAAGGAAAATCTAACTGACGAAGTTAACAATAGAGAAGTTATTTTTAAAGGAATCGAACAGTCATACTACTATGAAGGTTATGAGAAAGATAACAATGAATGAATCCATTATTCTTGGATAGGTATAGATATGAAAAACCTAATTAAATTAATATCTTTCTTTAGTTTTTTATTGATGCTGGCCTCCTGCGGAACATCAAAATCCATGCGTCATCTGCCTGAGATTTCTCAATATAATGCAACAAAACCAGTTGTTACAAAACAATCTGACAGTGTTTTTGTTTCAGGAAAAAATTCACTTTTAAAAAACAAACAAGGTATTTGGGAATTGTATGTTGAAGGGGATCCTCTCGAAATTGGCCTCAACTCCGGCGCTTTGTCGGATTCTCTTTTGAAAAATCAGGAACATATTTTTTTCTCTAAAATAAAGGATATCGTTCCTTCTAAATTTCAACAGAAGCTGCTTCGGAATTTTCTGAAATGGTACAATCGGAAATTATACCTGAATGTTCCGGAAGAATATCAATCTGAAATTTTTGGCGTTTCGCAATATACGTCGCACGATTTTGACAACATTGCACCGCAATATCAGCGCAGTTTATACTTGCATGGCGCACACGATATTGGTCATGCTTTGCAAGATCTGGCTTTGGTTGGCTGCTCCTCTTTTGCTGCCTGGGGACAAAAATCTGAAGACGGAAATTTAATCCTCGGACGTAATTTTGATTTTTATGTCAATGACGCTTTCGCGGAAAATAAAATCGTGGCGTTTATAAATCCAAAAAAAGGTCATCAATTTATGATGGTTACCTGGCCCGGAATGATTGGTGCCGTTTCCGGTATGAATGAAGAAGGTTTAACGGTTACGATTAATGCTTCTAAATCTAAAATTCCGTTGATCGCCAAAACACCTATTTCGATCCTGACACGTGAAATTTTACAACACGCTAAAAACATTGATGAAGCGATTGCCATTGCAAAAAAAAGTGAAGTCTTTGTTTCAGAATCTATTATGGTTGGAAGCGCTAACGATAACAAGGCCATTCTGATCGAAGTTTCCCCTAAAAAAATGGACGTTTATGAAGTACCCAATAGCGATGAGTTATTTTGTTCGAATCATTTTCAGGGAGAAGATTTAAAAAATGAAAAACGAAATCAATCGCAAATCACCAATAGTCATTCTGAATATCGCTTTGAAAGAATGCAGGAACTTTTTGCCGAAAACCCGAAAATCAATCCTAAAATTGCCTCAGAAATTCTAAGAAACAAAGACGGTTTACAAAATAAGGCACTGGGTTACGGCAACGAAAAAGCATTGAACCAATTGATGGCACATCACGGAGTTATTTTTAAACCCAAAGAAAAACTAGTTTGGGTATCGGCAAATCCGTATCAATTAGGCGAATTTGTCTGCTATAATTTAGATGCTATTTTTAAAGAAAGGAAAGCGAAATCAATTGTTTCTTTCCAACAGGAAAATTTAAATATTGCCAAAGATCCTTTTCTGGAAACCATACAATATAAAAACTATCAGAAATTTAGGATTGAAGATGATAAAATCGATTCGCATTTAAAAAATAAAGACGTTATTAGTCCTGAATTTATTCAACACTATCAATCCTTAAACCCTGATTATTGGGTTGTGTATTACAAAGCAGGGTTGTACTTTTATCAAAAAAAAGAATACCTGCTTTCTCAGGCTAATTTTGAGAAAGCATTAACCAAAGAAATCACAACTGTTCCTGATAAAACAGCCATTGAAAAGTATTTAAAAAAAATCAAAAGAAAATTACAATGATTCCATTAATAGAAAAAGATTCTTTAGAACAAATTAAAAATTTTCAAGAGCAGAAATTAGCGGAACTTTTACAATACATCAGTCAGAACTCCCCTTTTTATAAACGTCTTTTTGCAGGACAGAATATTGATATTTCGAAAATTAAAACACTCGAAGATTTACAATATTTGCCGGTAACAACGAAGGAAGATTTACAAGAATACAACGATGATTTTTTATGTGTTCCGCAAAACAAAATCATCGACTATGCTTCTACTTCAGGGACTTTAGGCGATCCTGTAACTTTTGGCTTAACGGATTCTGATCTGGACCGACTGGCTTATAATGAAGCTATTTCGTTTGCCTGCGCCGGAATTGCAGAAGGCGATGTAGTGCAATTAATGACTACAATCGACAGAAAATTCATGGCCGGACTGGCTTATTTTCTGGGATTAAGAAAACTAAAAGTAGGCGTAATTCGCGTTGGAGCCGGAATTCCGGAATTGCAATGGGATTCTATTTTAAAATACAAACCTTCTTATTTAATTACCGTTCCTTCATTTTTGTTAAAGTTAATTGAATATGCTGAAGCACACGGAATTGATTACAATAATTCAAGCATAAAAGGTGCAATATGCATTGGGGAATCGTTAAGAAATCAGGATTTTTCGATGAATATCTTATCCAATAAAATCACTGAAAAATGGAATATTAAGTTGTATTCGACTTATGCTTCTACCGAAATGAGCACTGCTTTTACAGAATGTGAACATGGAGTTGGCGGTCATCATCATCCGGAATTGATTATTGTTGAAGTGCTGGACGAAAATAATATTCCTGTAAAGGACGGAGAAATTGGCGAATTGACTTTTACCACTTTGGGGATTGAAGCGATGCCTTTATTGCGTTTCAAAACCGGAGATATTGTTCAGTTACACAACAGTCCCTGCGCCTGCGGAAGAAATACGCTGCGTGTTGGCCCTGTTGTGGGACGTAAAAAACAAATGATCAAATACAAAGGCACAACGCTTTATCCGCCAGCAATGAACGATGTTTTGAGTGGTTTTGATAATATCGAAAATCATATTATTGAGATTTCCACCAACGATTTGGGAACGGATGAAATCCTGATAAAAATCGCCGCAAAAAATCAATCGGCTGAATTTTTACAGGAAATCAAAGATCACTTCAGAGCCAAATTAAGAGTAACGCCAAAGATTGAATTCGCCTCAAAAGAAACGTTGAATCCATTAGTTTTTAACCCAATGAGCCGAAAACCAATTCGATTTTTTGACTACCGAAAAACAACTATATAATATTTTTTTTCACCATATAAGTGATATAAGTTCATATTAAAGTTGGTATTAATCGCGCACTTTATTAAATGAACTTATATCGTTTAAAAACCTTTGCAGCTTTGTCCCTTTGAACCTTTGAACCTCAATTTGGCGCAAATTAAACTAAATGTTGTAATTTTGCACAAAATATTGAAGATGGTCAAGATTGGCAACATAGAATTACCCGAATTTCCTTTATTACTCGCACCAATGGAAGATGTGAGCGATCCGCCGTTTCGCAGATTATGCAAAACGCACGGTGCTGACATGATGTATTCTGAATTTATTTCATCTGAAGGATTGATTCGTGATGCGATCAAAAGCAGAATGAAGCTGGATATTTTTGATTACGAACGTCCGGTTGGAATTCAGATTTTTGGTGGTGATGAAGAGGCAATGGCGCTTTCGTCTAAAATTGTTTCTACTGTAAAACCTGATTTAGTGGATATTAATTTTGGTTGTCCGGTAAAAAAAGTAGTTTGTAAAGGTGCCGGAGCCGGAGTTTTGAAAGATGTAGATTTGATGGTACGTTTGACAAAAGCGGTTATCAGAAGTACAGATTTACCGGTTACTGTAAAAACGCGTTTGGGCTGGGATGATAACTCAATCAACATTGATGAAGTGGCTGAAAGGCTTCAGGATATTGGTGTTCAGGCTTTGACAATTCACGCCAGAACCCGCGCACAAATGTACAAAGGCCACGCCGACTGGTCGCACATTGCACGTGTAAAGAACAATCCAAGAATCACAATGCCTATTTTTGGAAATGGCGATATCGACAGTCCGGAAAAAGCATTAAAATATAAAAACGAATACGGTATCGACGGTATCATGATTGGTCGTGCCGCAATTGGTTATCCGTGGATTTTTGACGAAATCAAACATTATTTTAAAACCGGAGAACACTTGCCTGCTCCAACAGTTGCTGATCGTGTAGAAGCTGCGAGAAACCATTTAATGTGGTCGATGGAATGGAAAGGTGAACGCTTGGGAATTGTTGAAATGCGCCGTCATTATACCAATTATTTTAAAGGGATCCATTCGTTTAAAGAATACAAACAAAAACTGGTTACGACTGATGAACCTGAAAATTTGTTTGCCATTATGAAAGAAATTGAACAGGTTTATGCAGGATATGAATTTGTTTAGAATATAAGAATCTTTAGTTTTAAACAAAATAACCCCAATCTTTGTCGAGCTTCTCAAGGAGATACAATAAAGACCTTCAATTTTGAAGGTCTTTATTTTTATTATAAACTATACTTCAATACGTTTCCATTTTCCTCTTTTGTAAAAGAAAATACCTGCCAGAGTAATCGCTGTTTCAGCAACAGGAATTGCTATGAAAACACCCGTTGGTCCCATATTAAAATGTTTCGCCAATACATACGCTAACGGAATTTGGAACAGCCAAAAACCAAAGAAATTAATTCCGGTTGGTGTCCAGGTATCTCCTGCTCCATTAAAAGTATTGATCAAAACCATTCCGATTCCGTAAAAGATGAATCCGATACTCATGATTTGTAAAGCTTCGACCGCGATTGTTTTTACCAATTCATCATTAGTAAAAAACGAGATGATGTACTGACCAAAACATAATGTGATTATCATAATGGTGGCCATAAAAATGACGTTGTATCTCGCAGTGGTATACACTGATTTTTCGGCACGATCAATTTGTTTGGCTCCCAGATTTTGTCCTACCAAAGTTGCTGCTGCATTACTTAATCCCCAAGCCGGAAGAATAAAAAACATCATAATTCTAAGTGCTGTCTGATAACCCGCAGAACCGTGATCGCCTCCGGTTGTTGCTACTAGCTGCGCCAGAAAAATCCAGCTGCAGGAAGCGATTACAAATTGTAAAATCCCCGGAGCAGCAATTTTTACTAATGCTTTTATCTGATCAAAATCGGGAACGAAATAGGAAATTTTAATTTTCAAAACACCATTTCCAAAAAACAAATGATACACCTGATATAATACTCCAATGCTTCTTCCTAAAGTAGTCGCAATTGCAGCACCGGTTAATCCAAAAGCCGGAATTGGTCCAAATCCGTTGATTAATACCGGACATAAAATGATATTACAGATATTTGCCAGCCAAAGACTTTTCATAGCAATTGCTGCATTTCCGGCTCCACGAAATATTCCGTTGATCAAAAATAAAAGCATGATACACAAACTAGAACCAATCATAATCTGTGTAAAGATATATCCATGTTCTGCGGCTGCTACAGATGCTCCCATTAGAATCAGGATTTCTTTGGCATAAATAACGCCCAAAATACTAATTATGCTTATAATGAGAAATGCGATAATGATAGCCTGCATTCCTGCCTTTGCAGCAGCTACAGGATCTTTTTCGCCAATACGCCTTGCTACAACTGCTGTCGCAGCCATACTCATTCCAATGGCAACTGAATATATAATGGCTAATACAGATTCTGTCAAACCAACTGTTTGGATCGCAAAACTACTGTGCTCTAAATGCCCGACGAAATACAAATCAACCAACGCAAAAACAGATTCCATCATCATTTCTAAAACCATCGGAATGGCTAATAGAATAACTGCTTTTTTGATACTGCCTGCCGTATAATCAAAAGATTCATCTCCTTTGATCGCTTGTTTTAGTGTGGTGAAAATTTTAGAAAATAAACCTTTCTGTATAGTTGTTTCTGTCATGATGTATTAGGATAAATGATAAAATTAGTCCGGATGCAAAGATCTGGACTCAAGAAAATAAACGTAAGTATCCTAATTATTCAAAAAAATAAAATAGGATTAGGCAGAAACAATCATAAACTGTAGTTTTTTAAGAGGATAAATATAAGTAATATTTTTTAAGAGAAAATATTAATCCAGCAACTTTTTACTAACACGGCTACTGGCAATTAAAGAAGCCATAAAACCAAGTGATACAATGGTTCCCATAACAATAACTACGTTTTCAAGAGTAAAAACTACGGGATATGCTAAGGTTGGGGTCAGCATAATAAATTCATAATGCTGTTGTAACAGCACTAGAATAATCCCGAGAACAAGACCTGTTATACCTCCAAAAACACTTAGTATCGTTCCCTGAAGCAGGAATATTTTTCGCAAACTATTGATTTCAGTTCCAAGATTAAAAAGAGTTTTTAAGTTTCCTTTCTTTTCCAGAATCATCATAATCAGAGCACCAACCAAATTAAAAAGGGCTACAATAATGACCAAAGTAAAGATCAGGTAAACCACTATATTTTCAGTGTTAAGCATTTTGTACAAGGACTCATTAAGTTGTGCCCTGTTTTTTATTGTGATCTTATTATTGAAAATTGTTTTTAGTTTAGCACCTATTGCATTTTCATCTGCGTTATTTTTCAGATCAAACTCAAGTCCTGAGATTTGATTGTGCTTGTACATCAGTAATTCCTGCGCCAGACCCAAATCTGCAAACACAAATTTTGAATCTAAATCTTCGCTGATCGAATAGGTTCCAACTGGTAAAACGTCTGTTTTATTAAAAGCTTCTTCGGGATTTTCGATTGCTCCTTTTCCGGGTTTAGGCGCAAATACCTGTAAAGGATTTTCGAAATCTAATATCCCTAAAGAAAAATCTCTTGAAATTCCATAACCAATAACCACCTGATACGTATCCGGTTTCAGCCAATCTCCGTTAAAAAGCCTTTTCTTTATATCATTAACTACCGGATAATTTTTGTCAACACCTTTTAAGTAGGTTACCTGTTGTTTGTCTTTGAAGACGAATAAAACACGTTCTTCGATAACTTTAGTGTATAAAACAACTCCTTCAATTTTTTTAATCTGATTTTCCTGCTCTGGCGTAATCAAAAATGATTTTCCGTAAGTACTGGTAATTTTCAGATCGGGATCTATTTCGTTTGTAAACGAAAGACTAAATACTTTTAGTCCGCTAAAAACCGACAAAACCACAAACAAAGCCATTGTGCCAACAATAATTCCAATGCTGGCAATGCGATTAATAATATTGATAGCGTTGTTTTTACTTCTGCTAAAAATATAACGTTTGGCTATGTAAAGGGGGAAATTCAACTTATGATTTTCTTCTTTTTTCTAAAAGATCACGGTTTTCAATTGGGTTTTCTCTGTTTGATAAAGCATTATCAATTTTTTCGATATAATCTAAAGAGTCGTCGATAAAGAATACCAAATTAGGTACACGACGCAATTGCAAACGAACACGTTGTGACAAATCGTGTTTAATTAGAGTTGAATTTGATTTTATACCTTCTAAAGTTTCTTTGGCTTTGTCCTGAGGAAAAATGCTTAAATAAACTGTTGCCACAGATAAATCTGAAGTAACACTAACTTTGGATACTGAAATTACCAAATTACTAATTCCATTTTTTCTCACTTCACCTTGCAAAATATCAACCAAATCTTTCTGGATGACACCGCCTATTTTTTTCTGTCTATTTGTTTCCATACTGCAAAAATACTATTTTAAATTTCAATCGATACAATTTCAAATGAACAATAGAATGATTTTTATATTCTTATCTGTTTTATCTTTTATAAAGTTACAATTTTGAGACTTTATTTGGGTAAAAACATAAAAAATAAGGTTTTTACAGCTGAAGCAAACACTATCCGCAACATGACAAAAATCATGTTTTTTATGAGAAATATTTTACATATTTGATTAAACTTTAAAACCTGATCTATTATGAAAAAAAGAGAACCAATCAGTCATATAATGACTAAAGGTGTTGTTACTGTAAATGAAAATGACGACTTAAGAAAAGTAGTCGAAACGTTGAAGAAACACACCATTCGCCACATTCCAATTGTTCGGGGTAAAGATGTCGTTGGTATTATTAGCAGATCTGATATCAACAGATTGACTTTTGGTGCTTTATTCGAAGGCCAGGAAGGAGCTGATGAAGCTATTCTCGACATGTTGACCATTGCTCAGGTAATGACATCGAAACCAAAAACAGTATCCTCTGATACGATTATAAGGGACCTTGCAGAAATTTTTGCGAAAGAAGAATTTCATGCGCTTCCGGTAGTTGATAATGGAGAACTTAAAGGTATTGTAACGACAACAGATGTTTTGAAATATTTCTTAGAACAATATGATTAAATTCATGAATCAATTATAAAAAAAGGGAGCTAGTCAGGCTCCTTTTTTATGAGTTATAGTATCATATTTCTCTATTTTAAAGCAGGCCTACAACAAATTAATCAAAATATTAATACTTTATATACTATAATTACAAAACAAAACTACTTTAAATGCGTATTAAATAAATTTAATATTGATAATAAAAACTCATTTTTATACAAATTACTCATTTTTTTTATAAAAAATAGGAGTAAACGATAACGAACTTAAAAAGCAGTAAATCAACCATTCAAAGAAAATTATTGGCTTAATCTCACTAAAAAACGGCTATACACTTCATAATTAGCAGGATAGAACAGGATACAAAGGGATCAGGATATAAATAAGTTAGTTCACTATAACTAACCAAAATTATATTTATGAAAACCAAAATTAATCATTTGATTATTTTGATCTTTTCCATTTTAATGCACTGGACTGGTCTTGCGCAAAACAAAATGGTAACGGGATCAATAACCGATTCAAACGGAGTTCCAATTCCGGGAGCAAATATCATCATTAAGGGATCCCAAGTAAGTACGATCTCAGATTTTGATGGAAAATATTCCATAAGTGCCAATACGGGAAGCATTTTAATTTTTAGTTCTACAGGTTCACAGACTATCGAGAAAACCGTTGCTCAATCTTCTACTATTGATATCATTCTGGCTGACGAAATTTCAGAACTTAAGGAAGTTGTCGTCGTTGGTTACGGAACGATGAAAAAGAGTGACCTGACGGGTTCTATAACTCAAATTAAAGGCGATGTACTGAACACTGTCACAAGTTCGAATCCTCTTGAAGCTGTTCAGGGCAGAGCCGCCGGGGTTGCGGTTCTTAACAACGATTCTTCGCCAGGCGCTTCTCCAAAAATAAGAATCCGTGGTAATGGTTCTGTCAGTGCGGGTAATGATCCTTTGATTGTTGTAGATGGTTTTCCGTTGGTCAACAGCAACTTAAACGACATCAGTTCTAATGACATCGAATCAATGGAGATTCTTAAAGATGCATCCTCTGCCGCAATATATGGCTCGAGAGGGGCAAATGGTGTGATCCTGATTACCACAAAAAAAGGAAAAAAAGGGCAAAACAATTTAGAGATTGTGGGTACAAGCGGTATTTCTACACCTACACGAATGCCTAAAACGCTAAGCAGGGATAACTTTATCAGTTTTATCAATGATGCTTATACGTACTCAACAGGAAAACCGGTTTACTCAGCTACAAATCCTGCTCCAAATACCAATGTAAACTGGCAGGACCAAGTCATTAAAAATATGGCTCAAATGCAAAATTACTCTCTGTCTTTCAGTGGCGGAAAAGACAATACAACTTACCTGCTTTCGGGAAACATTTTTTCTCAAGACGGAATTGTAGAGGCTTCGGGATTCAAAAAAATGACGCTTAGAACAAACCTGAACCATGAGTACAAACCATGGCTTACCGTAGGGACACATTTACAGGTTGGCCGCTCGCAAAGAGACATTCGCAATAACCCTACCGGAGACATCTTTCGATACGGATGGCCAACAATACCGGTAAAAAATCCTGACGGAAGCTGGCATTATGCCACTGAAGATCCGTCTGTGAGTTCTTACTTTGAAGGTACATGGAATCCTGTTTCAGAGGCAGCAGAAATGACAAATGAAACCTCTTCTGATCGTGTTTTGGGCGATGTATATGCTCATTTTAAACCAATGAAAAATGTGACTTTTAATACCAATTTTGGTGTCGATATTTCTAATGAAAAACAGTATGAATATTATACTTCAAAATCAACTGCAGGAATAGGATCCGGAAGTACCGGTACAGGATCTCAATATTACAGGAGACAAACTTCTCAGTTAACAGATAATATCTTAAGCTATTCTAATACCTGGAATGACAAACACAGTTTTACGGCTACAGGCGTATATTCATGGCAGGAATATGTATATGAAGATTTGGGTGTTAGAGGATCCGGTTTCCTAAATGATGCTACGGGAGCAAATGATATTACGTATGCAGACAGAGGAAGTATCACAAATTCTTCTAACAAATATTCAAGCAAACTAATTTCATGGACTGCCCGAACATCTTATGCATACGACGAAAAATACCTGATTACATTAACTGGCCGTTATGATGGATCGTCCCGGTTTGGGAATAATAATAAATGGGGATTTTTCCCTTCTGTTGGATTGGGCTGGAGAATTGATAAAGAAAAATTCTTAAAAGATAATACTACAATAACGGCATTGAAACTAAGAGCCAGTTATGGTGTTACCGGAAATCAGGAAATTGGTAATTATCAATCACTGTCTAAACTGGTAAAAGCAAATTATGTGTATGAAAACAATCCTATTTTCGGATTTGTGGAAACGATTGGGAATCCGGATTTAAAATGGGAACGCAACATTCAGTACAATGTTGGAATTGACCTTACTTTATGGAACAGATTTGATCTGAATTTAGATTTTTATCAAAGACAAACTTCTGATTTGTTATACAACGTGCCTATTCCTACGACTTCCGGATATTCGAGTATGCTGCAAAATATTGGTGAGGTTAAAAATGTTGGTTTTGAAGTTACAGCAAAAGTGCAAATTATTGATTCTGATTTTAAATGGGATGTAAGTACCAATTTCTCTAAAAACAAAAACGAGATTGTAAGTTTATATGGTGATGTGCAACGTATTAACATTGGAAGTTCGTCTGCCGGAATTGCCAAATACCTAATTGTAGGTCAGCCTGTAAATAGTGTTTGGGCGCGAGAATCTGCCGGAATTATCAAAACACAGGAACAATTAACTGCTTATCAGCAAATTCGCCCAACAGCAAAATTGGGAGAAGAAATGTATGTTGATAAAAACGGGGATAAAATCATTAACAACGATGACTATAGCAATATAGGTTCTACTTCTCCGGATTTCTTCTACGGAGTTTCAACTAATCTGAGTTATAAAAACATGACGCTGGATATTTACGGACAAGGTGCAACTGGTTTGGCCTCTGATGAGGATAATAATTACATGATTTTTGGTGAAAATCAAATTCAGAACAGAAACTACATTCCAACCCAATATGCTTATGACAGAATGTGGAGTCCAACCAATACCAATGGAAATTTCCCAAGAGCAGGTGCACAAGAAGTATATCTTTCTAATCGTACCAATGGGGATTGGAATTATTTTGTAATTAAAAACATCAAATTAGCCTATAACTTGTCGAAGGTAATTAAACACAGCGATTGGATCAAACAATTAAATGTTTATGTAAATGCGCAAAACTACATCAATATTGCCAATCACAGAGGTTACAATCCTGAAAGCGGCAGTGTAAACTCGCCATATGTAAAAACGATGCTTGTTGGTTTTAGCGCGAAGTTTTAATTCTAAAAATCTATAAAAATGAAAATTCTAAAATATATCTTTTCAGGTTGTGCACTATTCTTTTTTTCGCAATGCACAGACTTAAACGAAGAACCTTATACTTTTTTATCTCCGGCCAATTACTATAAAAATGCCGATGAACTCAATACGGCATTGGTAGGTGTTTATGACGGCTATCAAAATGGTTTCAACGGCTATTATAAATACATCATGTATCTGGAGGTTTTGACGGAGTTTGGCTCTCCTGCTTATGCAAAAGACGACGTACAACTATGGAATGTGTGGTCTGACATGAATAATTCGGACAAAATGGTGATCACCAACTGGGATGATGCTTATAATATCATCAACAGGGCCAATCTGGTTATTGGCAGAGGGGCAAATGTCGAAATGGATGAGAATCTAAAAAAGCGCTATTTTGCAGAAGCCCGTTTCCTGCGAGCAGCAACTTATTATAATTTAGTGCGTATGTATGGTGGTGTCCCAATTCCTGAAACTTTTACAGAAGGGCTTAAAAACCTTGCGATTGCAAGAAAAACAACTGAGGAAACCTACGCTTATATCATCGCTGATCTGGAATATGCCGAAGAAAACTTGCCTGTGAAATCAGATTATAAAAATGGTAATGTCTGGAGAGCATCAAAAGGAGCCGCACAAGCTTTACTTGGTGATTTATACTTAACCAGAGGCGGTATGACCGGTGACAAATCTTATTTTCAAAAATCTAAAGACTATTGTGGCAAAGTGATTCAGTCCAGTCAATATAATTTACAGCCTAATTTTAAAGATCTCTGGTTTTGGTGGAATACCAACAATAAAAACGGAATTGAATCTGTTTTTGAATTACAATACGGATCTGTAGAAAATGAATACAACAACAATCATGTGATGTTTGGTGTGAATATAACCGAGACTACTCTTGGCTCTTATATGTACCACAGATTTGGTCCATCAATACAGCATTATCTTTCTTATGGTAATGATGACACGCGAAAAGAGGGCAGCTTTTTGACACGCGTAAATGTAACTGAAAAGGGTAATCCGACTAACATTATTCAAACTATAGAATTTGTACCTGAAGACAAAGGTTTTTTCCCGGGATCAAAAGGCTGGAAAACTGCGTCGCCTGGAAATCTTAAATTTTATGACCGCACAGAAAGCTCTGCCTCATTAAAGAAACCTCAGACCAATTCTTATGCTATTCGATATGCGGATGTATTATTAGATTATGCTGAAGCGGAAAATGAAATCAACGGACCTGCAGCTGCCTATACGTATATTAACCGGGTAAGAAACAGGGCAAATTTACCTGATCTGACGCCAGGTTTAGGCAAAGAAGATTTTGCAGATGCCATTTATAGAGAACGAGGATGGGAATTTGTTGGTGAAGGGGTATTGTTTTTTGATGAATTACGAACGAATCGCATTGGCAAAAATGTTGCAAATCACGTAAAATGGGGCAATGACAATAAGATTAATATGTATGTAAACAATCCACTGCAATTTATTCCTTCAAAGAATTTCTTATTTAAAATTCCTCGATACGATCTGGACTCTAATCCTGCGTTAATTCAAAATCCGGATAACGTAAGCAATTAAAAAATAAAAAATCCTTTTCACCAGATTAATGCTGATGAAAAGGATTTTTTTTTAAGCTCAAATCAATTGAATTATTTGATACTTTTTTAATATTTATATTGATGATTAAAAATCAAATTTCAATTGAACTATCTGTTTTGCAACCATCCTTCCGGATTGTTGTTTGATGTATTTTGAAGAATCAGGAACTTAATAATTGTTTTTCCGGTATCTCCACTTGTTCTTACTTTTCCAATAACTTGTTTTACTTTGACTTTATCACCTTGTTCAACAGATACCTGACTTAGGTTTTGATATACCGTAAAGAAATCTCCATGCTGAATAAAAACAGCTCTGTTTACAGGAGATAAAGCGATCACTTTTGATACTACTCCTTCAAATACGGCA
Source organism: Flavobacterium aquidurense (assembly GCF_002217195.1). NCBI lineage: Bacteria > Pseudomonadati > Bacteroidota > Flavobacteriia > Flavobacteriales > Flavobacteriaceae > Flavobacterium > Flavobacterium aquidurense. Next base: position 61,962 of record NZ_MUGR01000016.1, read on the forward strand.
CGTGCACTTGCTCCTTGTTCAGTAGTAATCTCTACTCCTGAATTATGAACCGTAAGTGTAGGATATAATGGATGTGGCTGATCTCCGTAACCAAGTGATATAAATCCTTTCTCTACCGGCCAAGGCAGTTTTCCTCTGTTTGCTTTAAAATCAGCAGCCAGGATTTTACCTTCCGGCGTTAATGTAATTCTATCTGATGAATAACTTTTAGGTGATGTCGCCTCTGCTTTCTCTGCTTCGCTGGCCTTCCCTTCTGCGATTCTTTTACGTCTTTCTTCTTCGGCTCTTTGATTCGCTAATCTAATTTGTTCACGAATAAGCTCCTTGATTTTAGCGTCGATTCTTCTTGATTCCTGTTGTTTCGATTTTGTATCGGCAATAATTTTATTCTTATCCTTTTTAAGAGAGTTTACTAATTTTTGCTGTTCTTGCTTTTCGACTTCTAAACTTTGTTTTTCTTTTTGATTTTCAACAATAATTTTTTTCTTAACCTGTCTTTGTCCATCCAATTTAGCATTGTAATCAACTAATTCTGCTGTTTTTGATTGAATTTCTAAACCTTGGTTTTTTCTGAAATTGGTATATTGTTTTAAATATTGTGCTCTTTTATACGCTTGCAAAAAACTTTCTGAAGATAAAATAAACATAGCCCTGCTTTGCTCAGATCTGCTTTTGTATGATTTCAAGATCATTTTTGCATAATCTGCCTTTAATACTTCCAGTTCTTTTTTTAGTTTATTAACCTTAACCTGGTTAATGTACATATCATTGCTTAAAAGTTTCTCCTGTTTTGCTGTAGTCGTAATCAGTTTTTCTTTCAGTTTAATTTTATTCGCCTGAATCAAAAAAACATTTACCGCTGATTTTTCTTTTTTCTTTACAGACTGCAACATTTTTTCATTATCTCTAATTTCCTGTTGAATCTGAGCTTTACGCTGTTCAAGTTTTTCTTGTTGCGAATCTTGTGCCCACATAAATGTAGTGGCGCACATAAAAATTAGACTTAGGAGAAATTTTGGCATGTTTATATTTTATTTTGGCAAATTTACTTAATTATAACTTTTTTATAACCACTTGGCACACTATAAGGAAAAGAAAGTTCTTCATTAAACGAAATATTATTATAATTCAGGTTAATAATCGTTTTCCCTTTAGGCTGAATTGCATTAATTTCGAGACTTGTGGGAAGTGTCCCCTGATTAAAAACTTTACTGTCACCGTATGAAATCTGCAACATTCTGTTTTCTTCAGGCTGTGAAATCTCTTCTTTTTGCAACAAATATTTTTCTGCATCCAAATAGAAAGATTTTTTCAGATTGGTGTCTTTTTCATCTTCCAGCTTAAAAAGGTTTTCTACGATTGTCTGGGTGTATTTTCCTTTTCTTAAATCATCTAATGCTTCTCCTACTAATAAATTCTGAACCTTACTATAATCTAATTCAGTGCCCAGCCACTTGCTTAAACTGCTAAAATCACCATCGTAATACGTGCTGTTTATTTTTTCATAATAACTTACAGATGTAGGTGTTATTAGAGCTTTTGCCATTGTAATTCCCAGAAAACGAACACTCACTAAAATTTGCTTGTCTTTTTCGATTCTAATATCTGCAGTAACATTTTGACTTTGTTTTTCATCAACATATTTTGCACTTGCTTTTATGTATAAAGTCGAAAAATCTAACTTATTGTCATAATGTTTGTCAATTGCTTTTCTGTCTACTTTTGTAACAACTTCTTTTGTGTCGTTATTATTTTGTACTGCAACCGCCTTTGATTTACAAGAAACCATTACCGCAGTTACTAATACTAATGCTATATATCTTTTCATCTGAATTTACTCTTTTACTTTTTTTTCTTTAATAATTCATTTGCCTTCAAAAAGTATTCCTCTTTTTTCCTGGCATCTCCCAAACCATTATAGGCCTCTCCTAACTGAATATTAAAATTTGCTTCAAGCGTTTTATCATCGACCACATAATCAAGTCCCATTTCTAAAACGGTTTTTGCGTTCTTAAATTGTTTTAACTGATTGTTTCCCAAACCGGCATAATAATAAAACTGAGGCTGACTTGGATATACTTCAATCATATTCATCGCCCTTTTTGTCATAGGCTCATATTGTTTTGCAAGTGTATAAACTTCAAGTAGCAACAAATTGGTTTCGCGATCTGTATCTGAATTTGTTTTTAAATCTTTCTCATAATACCTGATTGCATTCTCATACTGGCCTTTACTATGATAAAATTTCCCTATTTCTTTTGCAACGTCTACATCTTTATCATTGTCGAAATAAGCAATTGCTTTTTCTAAATCCGGCGCATATTGCGGATTTTTGTTCACATAAAGTAAAAACTCATTTAAGGTACGATGCTTTATTTTTGAATCAATCTTTGGACTTGATAAAATCATATTCATCGACTTAATGGCTTTATCAGCCTGATTGGCATCTAAATATACTTTGAACATGCTGACTTGCGCCCATTCAGAATTTGGAACTTCTTTTGCCAGTTGTTTCATTACATCCAGAGCCTTATCTGTTTCTTCAGCTTTTGAATATAAAAAAATCAGATTTACATAATTCGATTCTTCTTTTGGGTTCTTTTTAATCTGATCAATCAGATTACCTATCTCAGCATTCTGATACTTTCCCTGAGATAAAATCTGTAATTTATAACGGTCACGATCTTCAGATTTCCCGAACTTATCATTCATTTCATTAATCGCCACCAACGCTTTATCAAATTGATTGGTGATCATGTACAACGAAATCAAATCGTCTTTATACTCTTCATCAAAAACAATTATTTTCTGAATCGTCTCGATTGCCAGAGGATAATTTTTGGTTTCATAACTTACATCGTAAATCCCCAGCCAGTACCATTTGTTTTTAGGATCTAATTGTGTTGCTTTTTCAAATGAATCCTGTGCATTTCGATAGTCTTTTAAAGACAGATAATTTTTACCTAGTTCAAAATAAGCTACAGCATCGTTAGGTTTTAGCTTTACACATTTCTCTAATGACGTGATGGCTTTATCATAATTTTCAATTCCTTTTTGTTTTAATGATTCATAAAAAGCATCCTGATATTCATCTGTTGCCATAGCAATATCTTCCGGTTCTGTCTGTGCCATAACCGAAGTTGGATTGCCAAGCAAAACGAAAAATAAAATGACTATAACTCCTTTTTGTATCATTTCTACAATTTAATCTTTAAACAAAAACGAATCTCTTTAAACGTATATTTATTCTAAAACAGAATAATCTCCAATGCTAATGCTGGTAAACTTACCATCATAAACAACGTGATTTCCTATCATGGCATTGTCTAAATTCGCATTTTTTATTTGAGAATAAGTCTGTACCAAACTGTTTTTAATCGTACTGTCAATAACATGACATCCTTTCCCGATAGATACATTTGGTCCAACAGTTGCATTTTTCAACACTACATTCTCGCCAATATAACACGGAGGGATAATTGTTGCGTTGTCTAATTGCACGTCATAATCAACCAGATGTTCTCCGTCGTTATGTAAAAACCCTAGCATTCTTGAATTTGTTTCAACGGTTACATCTTTGTTTCCGCAATCCATCCATTCGTCAACGCTTCCGGTTTTAAAAACTTTACCGTTCGCCATCATCGCTTTGATTCCGTCGTTGATTTGATATTCTCCGCCATTCTGGATATTGTTATCCAAAACGCCCTGAAGTTCTTTTTTCAGATCACCAACTTCTTTAAAATAATAAATTCCGATAACCGCTAAGTCACTTACGAATTCTTTTGGCTTTTCGACCAATTCGATAATCTCATTATTAGCGTTTAATTTTACGACACCAAATGCTTCAGGCTGTTCTACTTGTTTTACCCAAATTACAGCATCAGCAGCAGGATCTAATTCAAAGTCAGCTCTGATTAATGTATCCGCATAAGCGATAACTGCAGGACCTGACAAAGATTCTTTTGCACACATAATGGCGTGACCGGTTCCTAATGGTAAATCCTGACGGTAGATCGAAGCTTTTGCTCCTAAACTTCCTGCCAATTCTTCTAAACTTGTTACAAGATCATCTCCAAAAAAAGCAGGATCTCCCAATATAAAAGCAACTTCTTCGATAGGTTCTTTTAATATCTCGGCAATGTCTTCGACTAAACGATGTACAATTGATTTTCCTGCAACAGGGATTAATGGTTTTGGAACAGTTAAAGTATGTGGCCTAAGTCTTGATCCTCGACCTGCCATTGGAACGATTATTTTCATATTTTATTGAAAGATTAAATAATTGAATAATTGAAAGATTAGTAAGTCTTTCAATTATTCAATCTTTAAATTATTAAATTTTATTTTACTCCAGTACTTCCAAATCCGCCTTCGCCTCTTGAAGTTTCGGAAAGTTCTTCAACTTCAATCCATTCAGCTCTTTCGTGTTTGGCAATAATTAGTTGTGCAATTCTTTCTCCGTTTTCGATTACAAAAACTTCATTTGATAAATTTACTAAAATTACACCTATTTCTCCTCTATAATCGGCGTCAACTGTTCCGGGAGAATTTAAAACAGTAACTCCTTTTTTGGCCGCTAATCCGCTTCTTGGTCGCACTTGTGCTTCGTACCCAATTGGCAGTTCAATAAAAAGTCCCGTTTTTACAATCGTTCTTTCTAATGGTTTTAACGTAATAGATTCAATTAAATTGGCACGTAAATCCATTCCTGCCGAAGCAATTGTTTCGTAGTTGGGTAAAGCGTGCTGTGATTTGTTGATAATTTGTATTTTCATTTTTATTTTAAAAGATTAAAAAGTAAAACTACTTTCTATTCATAATTCCTTTGATGGTTTCTTTTTCGTTGTGATACACAAAATACATGAATCCTAGTAATAACGGAATTCCAACGAAATAATTTTCTCTGAATCCGTAAAAAGAAATAGCAGAAAACACGATTGAAATTCCCAGATAAGCTCCAATTTTGTTCATATCATAAGGTATCGGGTAATATTTGTTTCCTAAAACATAAGAAATCAACATCATACTTCCGTAAGCTGAGATCGTTGCAATTGCGGAACCGTAGTAACTGTATTTTGGAATTAAAAAATAATTTAAAACCAATGTTACAATCGCTCCAACAATCGAGATATATGCTCCAATTTTCGTCTTGTCTGTCAGTTTATACCAAACTGAGAGGTTGTTATAAATTCCTAAAAAGAAGTTTGCCAGTATAATTAACGGCACTACTTTCATCGCTTCCCAATAGGCTTTATTGTCAAGCAAAAGATATTTTAATAAATCTGCAAAAACAATCACTCCCAATAAAATTAAGGAGCCCAGAATAACGAAATATTTTGTGATAACGGCATAGGTTTGTGGTGCGTTTGCATTTTTAGCATGACTGAAAAAGAAAGGTTCTATTCCTAATCTAAAAGCTGTTGCAAACAAAACCATAAACAAACCTAATTTATAACAGGCAGAATAAGCTCCAACTTCGGATTTTGCCAGGTTTTCAGGTAACAGATATCCCAAAAGAATTTTATCAAAATGTTCGTTTACTGCAAATGCCAGTCCGGCTACCAAAATAGGTAAACCGTATTTCATCATTTTCTTCCAAAGAATTGGATCAAATTTTCTTCCCAGTGCCAGATAATTTGGCGAAAGCACAATAAAAGTAGCTAAACTTGCCAATAAATTTGCAATGAAAATATAAGCAATCTGAAAATTCTCAACATATAAATTATCCCAGACAGAATTAGGATGTGCAGCTGCAAGGTTAGGTAAATACATCAGGAAGAATATATTCAGCAGTAGATTGATTACTACATTACCAATTTTAATTGCCGCATACATCATTGGTCTTTGATTGGCTCTAAGTTTAGAAAATGGTATTAAAACCAAAGCATCCAAAACTAAAATCCAAACGGTGTAGGTAATATACTGTACATCAACTTCAGCAAGATTGGCCAGCGTATTTCTGAAAATCAGCGCAGCAAACAAGAAAATAATTGACGACCAAAAGATCGATATTGTCGAAGTTGCAATTACATTTTTCTTATCCTCTTCGGCACTGTAGAACCTGAAAAATGCCGTTTCCATTCCGTATGAAAGAACCACATTAAAGAAAACCATCCATGACAAAACGATCGAAACCTCACCATATTCTGCTGTTGGTAAAATACCAGTATACAACCTTACCAATAAAAAACTCAGCATTCTTGGCAGTACCGTTGCTAGTCCGTAAATAGCAGTTTGTTTGAACAGATTTTTATATAATCCCAAAATAATTTTATAATAAAGTTTGTAAAACAAAAATAACCAATTCTTTGGTTTATTATTGATTTTGTAGGTTCAATAAAATAATTGGCTTGTAATTTTATTGTGTTAGTTTTTTTTCGTCCAAAATTTTAACAAAATGGAAACCTTTTGGTCCATAGCCCTGATTGTAGTAAAAGCGATGTGCGGCAAAATTTCCGGTAAAAGCATCTAAAACTATAGAACTACAATCAAGATCTACAGCCTTTTTTTCGATATAATCCGTAAGCAATTTTCCAATTCCTTGTGAACGAAAATTAGGATTCACTACAAAATTATCAATTTCGAGGTATTTGCCAGTCCATAATTTAGTAGCAGACCAACAACCTGTAATTCCCATACAAATATCTTTATCAAAAACCCCAACCTGAATATAATTATGGGGTACCATCTCAGAAAGATAGGCCTGATACTTTTCGACCGATAAATTAGGATAAAGAAATCGCATCGTTTCGATTTCATTCAGCATTGCTTCTATAGTAGTCAGCTCTTCTATATGTAGATTCATTGTAATAAAAATAGATTTCAAAAATACTTATTTTTTTTCATTGACAGTCATATAATTCTTATCCTAACACGATGTGTGAAATCTATAATAAAGAGTAAAAATTGTATAAGCCTTTCGCAGTACTTCTATACTAACTTTGTATCAAAGGGAATGAGCAAAGCTAAAATACAACCCTTTAAAAAAAGCAAAGCATTGGGACTAATAAAGCTAGTTTGTTCCCACAAAAGACAAAGCAAAGGGATTGATTCTGCTGATATGTAACCCTCAAAAAAACAGAGCATTGGGACTAATAAAGCTAGTTTGTTCCCATAAAAGACAAAGCAAAAGGGAGTGATTCTGCTGATATGTAACCCTCAAAAAAACAGAGCATTGGGACTGATAAAGCTAGTTTGTTCCCATAAAAGACAAAGCACTACAGAGGTGATAAATCTGTCAATAATTTTATAAAATGGTAACTGATTCTCGGTTTTTGATTGAATTGAGAATCACCATTTTATAAGTTTAAAATTAAAAACTAAAATTGCTATATAAAGAAAAAGAGCCGATAATCACTTATCGGCTCTTTTTTGTATGTCTTGAATAAATTATCCTTTTAAAGCTTCTGCTCCACCAACGATCTCAAGGATTTCGTTTGTAATAGCAGCCTGACGTGCTTTATTGTAAGTCAATTTCAATTGGTTTCTTAATTCAGTTGCGTTGTCAGTTGCTTTGTGCATAGCTGTCATACGTGCTCCGTGTTCTGAAGCAAATGAATCACGAATACCTTTGTATAATTGTGTTTTTAATGATTTAGGAATCAAAGTCAATACAATTTCTTCTTTTGAAGGCTCGAAAATATAATCTCCTGCAGTAACAGGAACATCAGATTTAATTGGCGCTAATGGCAAAAATTGTTCTGTCTGAACGATTTGTGTCGCAGCATTTTTAAACTGATTGTAGATCAATTCGATTCTGTCGTATTCTCCTGATAAGAACTTCTCAGTTAAATTATCAGCAATTCCACCAACATTTTCAAAAGTTAAATGGTCAAAAATTGCATTATGATGACCGTGTACTTTGTGAGTTTTGCTTAAAACATCATTTCCTTTTTTACCAATAGCAAAAACGTCAACTTGTTTTCCTGCATAAAATGAAGTACGGTTTTTAATCTCTTTAATTACATTTGTATTAAATGCACCACACAAACCTCTGTTTGAAGTTATAGCAACAAGTAATACTTTTTTTACTTCACGTTGTGTTGTATAATCTCCTCCAACTTCACCATCAAGTGTAGCCGAAAGGTTTTGCAACAACTCCGTTAATTTCTCGGCATAAGGGCGCATTGCAGTGATTGCATCTTGTGCTTTCTTAAGCTTTGCAGCAGAAACCATTTTCATTGCCGATGTAATTTGCATCGTCGATGAAACGGAAGTAATTCTATTACGGATTTCCTTTAAATTTGCCATTTAGTTGATTAAAAAAATGTGACAATTTGAAAATTAGATAATTAGAAGGTCTCCGGAGATGTTTTCTAATTATCTAATTTACGAATTCTCTAATTAGATATATTTTGCTGAAATTTCTTTTGCTGCTTTTTCGATAACGTCAGTAATGTTGTCATCTAATTTACCAGCTTTCAACGCGTTAAGCGTATCTTTATGTTTACTGTTTAAGTAAGCTAAGAAATCAGCTTCAAATTCTTTTACTTTATTTACAGGAACGTTTCTTAATAAGTTTTTAGAACCAGCGTAAATAATTGCAACCTGATTTTCTACTGTATAAGGATCGTTCAAACCTTGTTTCAGGATCTCAACGTTTCTTTTTCCTTTTTCAATTACGTTTAAAGTAACAGAATCCAAGTCAGAACCAAATTTAGCGAAAGCTTCTAATTCACGGAATTGAGCCTGGTCTAATTTTAAAGTTCCTGAAACTTTTTTCATAGATTTAATCTGTGCATTACCTCCAACACGAGATACAGAGATACCTACGTTAATAGCAGGACGAACTCCCGAGTTAAACAAATCTCCATCAAGGAAAATCTGACCATCTGTAATCGAAATTACGTTTGTTGGGATATAAGCAGAAACGTCACCAGCCTGAGTTTCGATAATTGGCAATGCAGTCAATGAACCACCACCTTTTACGATAGACTTGATAGAATCCGGTAAATCGTTCATGTTTTTAGCAATTCCATTATCTGCAATTACTTTACAAGCACGCTCTAATAAACGAGAGTGTAAGTAGAAAACGTCTCCAGGATATGCCTCACGTCCCGGTGGTCTTCTTAATAAAAGAGAAACCTCACGGTAAGCAACAGCTTGTTTAGATAAATCATCATACACAATAAGTGCCGGACGACCTGAATCTCTAAAGTATTCTCCAATTGCAGCACCTGCGAAAGGAGCATAAACTTGCATTGGAGCAGGGTCAGAAGCATTAGCTGCAACAATAACTGTATAAGCCATTGCACCTTTTTCTTCTAACATTTTAGCGATTCCTGCTACAGTTGAAGCTTTTTGCCCAATTGCAACATATATACAGAATACAGGTTTTCCTGCATCGTAAAATTCTTTTTGATTTAAGATTGTATCGATACAAACAGTTGATTTACCTGTTTGACGGTCACCAATAACAAGCTCACGTTGTCCACGACCAACCGGGATCATAGCATCAACAGCTTTAATACCTGTTTGCAATGGCTCAGTTACTGGCTGACGGAAGATAACACCAGGTGCTTTTCTTTCTAAAGGCATTTCGTATAAGTCTCCACCAATTGGTCCTTTTCCATCAATTGGAAAACCAAGAGTGTTTACTACACGTCCTACCATTTGCTCACCTACTTTAAGAGAAGCAATACGTTGTGTTCTTTTTGCTGTTGAACCTTCTTTAATTCCTGTTGATGGTCCTAAAAGTACCACACCAACATTGTCTTCTTCAAGGTTCAATACAATAGCTTCAAGTCCGTTATCAAATTCAACTAACTCACCATATTGTACATTAGATAGCCCGTAAATACGAGCAATACCGTCTCCAACTTGAAGTACAGTTCCTACTTCCTCTAGTGTAGCACCAGATTCAAAACCTTCTACTTGCTTTCTTAATATTGCTGAAATTTCAGCAGGTTTGATTTCCGCCATCTTAAATTTATAATTTAGACACTTTTATGTGTAATAAAACTAATTACTTAACTCTCTTTTTAATACCTGCAATCTGTTTGCTACAGAAGCATTGTATTGTTGATCACCTATTCTTAAAATAAATCCGCCAATAATTGATGGATCTACTACATTTTCTATTGTTATTTTTTTATCTGATAAAGTTGCAATTTTAGCTAAAACTTTAGCTTCTAAAGCTGCATCCATTGCAATAGCAGTTGTAACTTTTGCTACTTCTGTATTATTACCTTCATCAAATAACTTACTGTATTCTAAAGAAATTGCCTCTAGAATTTCGAATCTTTTGTTTTCGAATAATAAATGAAATAAACCTTTAGTTATACCATTTATATTTGCAAAAACCTCTAATAATGCACTTTCTTTAACTTCAACTTTTATAGTTGGACTTTGAATAAAAGTACTTAATTCTTCATTACCGTCAATTGTCGAAGCAATTGATTTCATGTCGTTATTTACAGCTTCGGCAACACCTTTAGAGTTTGCTAAGTCTAGAATTGCTTTTGCATAACGAATTGCTGCTCTTGTACTTGCCATAATATTAGTTTAACTTTACGTCACCTAACAATTTCTCTACTAATTTAGTTTGAGATTCTTTGTTAGATAATTCTTCTTTCAATAATTTTTCAGCAATGCTCAATGATAAAGTTGAAACTTGTGATTTCAATTCTGCCATAGCAGCATTTTTTTCATTTTCGATCGCCAATTTAGCTTGTGCTATTAATTTTTGACCTTGCTCTTGTGCTTCATTTTTAGACTCAGCTATCATTTGCTCTTTCATTTCGCGAGCTTCTTTTAACATTGCATCACGTTCTGCACGAGCTTCTTTTAAGATACGCTCATTATCAGCAGTTAAATTTTGCATTTCTAAACGAGCTGCTTCAGCTGATGCTAAAGCTTCATTGATAGATTCCTCACGACTTTTTACAGCACCTAAAATAGGTTTCCAAGCAAATTTTGCTAAAAGAAAGAAGAAAACAATAAAGATAATTGTTGTCCAAAAAATTAAACTTTCTGGTGAAGTTAATTGCATAACAGTATATATTTAAAAATTGTTTGTCGTTTTTTGAAAAAACTTCCTGAAGCCAACCGCTACAGGAAGTTTAATTTTTTTAATTATGCGTTTGTGATTAACGCAACAACTACTGCGAAAAGAGCAACACCTTCAATAAGTGCAGCAGCAATAATCATAGCAGTCTGAATTTTTCCAGCAGCTTCTGGTTGACGAGCGATAGCGTCCATTGCAGAACCACCAATTTTTCCAATACCAAGACCTGCACCAATTACAGCTAATCCAGCTCCGATTCCAGCTAATACCATAATAATAAATTTATATAGTTAATAATTAATAAAACTCTGATTAATGATGATCGTGCTCTTCAACAGCCTGACCAATAAATAATGCTGAAAGCAAAGTAAATACATACGCCTGCAAAGCAGCAACTAATAATTCTAATACACTCATGAACAATACGAATGCTCCGGCAACCGGGCCAACAGCGATACTTTTGAAAATGAAGATTAAAGAAACTAAACTTAAAATGATAATGTGACCTGCAGTAATGTTTGCGAACAAACGAATCATTAATGCGAATGGTTTAGTCAACATTCCGATAATTTCTACAGGAATCATAATTGGAGCCAACCATACAGGAACTCCTGGTGTGTTGAAAATATGTCCCCAGTATGATTTGTTTCCGCTTAAAGTTGTAACGATAAAAGTAATAAATGCCATTACGAATGTAAAGTAGATATTTCCTGTCAAGTTAGAACTGAATGGGAAGAAAGGAATTAATCCAATAAGGTTATTGATCCAGATAAAGAAAAAGATAGTCAAAAGGTATGGCATATATTTTCCAGCCTTTTTTGTACCAATATTTGGAACAGCAATTTCGTCTCTAACATAAGTAACCAATGGCTCTAAAAATCCAGCCAATCCTGTTGGTGCTTTATCATTTTTCTTGTATGATCTTGCTACAGCAAAAAATAAGAAAAACAAAATGATTGCTGACATCAACATAGAAAAAACATTCTTAGTGATAGAAAAATCTAAAGGTCTTGCATCAAAAGCAAAAGCTCCGGTATTTTTCTGATCAGCTGTCATTGTTTCAAATTTATCAGCGTAAAAAATTATTTCTTTATAACGAACTAATTTCTGACCATTAATATCAACTACATGCTCGCCTGAATTATCATGATGAAATTTAGCAGATGAAAAAATCTCCAATCCGTTATTAGTCCACAAAATAACTGGCAGACTAAAAGAAATTGGATGGCCATCCCAATCAGCAATATGAAAATCGTGAGAATCTCCAATGTGTGAATTGATCAATTCACTAGCGTTAAATTCTTTTTCAATTTCGTGACCAACAGATTCTCCGTGACCTACTGCTTCTGTATGACTTGCTTCTGTTGACTCAACAGTTTCATGTTTTACAGAAACACTATCAACAGGGGTTGAAGCGAAATTAATCGACGAACTAAGTGCTAATAAGGTAACTAATAAGTACTGGACTGGTTTATTTGAAATTATCATTATAAAATCTGTATCTAATTTTAGGTTCCAAAAATTTTTTGCAAAGGTACATTTAAAATTGAAAATTGAAAATTTATGGGTGTAATTTTTAATATTTAGATTTTTAAAGACCAATCTTCCTGTTAATAAAGCAATTAACGTTTATTTATTAACCGAATTGTGAAATAGGTTTCGAAAAGTAAAAATAAAAAATAAGGGATAAAAAATGTACTCAGGTCAATTATAGGATCTTTTACATGTGCCTTTATTAATGGGATCAGAAAAACAATGGCTGCCATCATTCTAAAAAAACTTGCTCCCAAAAAAGCAAATCCTGTATAGTCAGGAACATTTTTATTCACAAAAATTAAAAAAAGATATACTAAAAAAGTAGCCAGTATATTAAACAAATAAATACTCCACGCGGAATAAAAAAAAACTAATTTCTCTGATAATGATTGCATGGCAAAATATTGGGCCACAAATAGTACAACGGAAAAAGGGATAAAAAACTTTAGAAAATCGATCGTTTTATTCATTATTTATTTAAATTTTTAACTTGCCTAATGACATTGTAAAGTGCCAAAAAAACCGAAAACAAAGATAGAATTATTGTCCATAAAGAACCTCCATTTGAATATTTTTCGTCTAACCACACTCCTAAATAAGAAAACAAGAATATAATAATTCCCATTTGAATAGGAATATTCATTAATGCCAGCCATTTATTATTGGATTTATTATTCGGTTCTTTTTCCATCTTTTAATGTAACTTCTTTAGTGTTATTTGTTAACATTGTACAAGTAGCGGTAAACTCAGCTCCCGGTTCAATAGACAGTTTTCCAACGACAACTTCTCCATGAATCTTTGCGGATGCCTTTATATTAAGGATTTCAAGTACTTTTATTTTACCCTGAAACTCTCCTTCAATATCTGCATTATTGCAAATAATTTCGCCTTTTACAATTCCGGATGCGCCTATAACTAATTTTCCCTGTGAAGTAAAATTTCCTATTAATTCGCCATCCAGCCTAAAGTCGGCTTTAGAGACAATGTCACCTATAATAGAGGTTCCTTCAACAATTCTATTCGTTTTTCCTAAAAGTTCTGTTCCGTTTTTTTTAACTTTATCAAACATGATTATGGGGTTTTGGGCGCTAAATAAGCTTCCAGATTTTTTTTGATTTGTATTACTTTATAATTTTCACTCGACATAATAATTGCCGGATGTGAGATTTTATATTTTTTATCCTCTCTTAAAACTTCTGAAACATCTTTGGCATAAGCTTCCGATTTTACTCCGTGAATCACAACAAAACTTTCTGTTTTGTTATATTTATCCAATGAAGTTGTCAATTTCTCGAAATTCTCTACTGCTAAAAATTTCCTGATTGCTTCTTCAATTTGTTTCGCCGTTTTGGTATCCTCTTTTGGAATTGAATAAATAATTTTCCAGTTTTTAGTATCCACTGAAGAAAAATCAAGTTTTTCTAAACCTGGAATTTGCTTCTCTAAAATTTCTCTTGCATTTTTTCCTTCATCACTATTTGGATAATTATCAGCAACATTTTCCAATCCTTTCTTATAGGCTGCCAAACCATTTACTTTTCCTAAAACATTTGCTTTCAGCAACTCATATTTAGAAACAATTTCATCACCGGAATATTGATTGATCAAATTATCGATAGCATCTAAGATGGTATCAAATTGTTCTTCCTGATATAATTTATACCATTTTTGATATTCTTTTTCAGGAGACGCTAAATCATCTGTGTTAGTATTGTTTATAATTTGTGCATATCTCGAATTTGGATATTTTGTCGTGATATCAAATTTCACTGATTCTGCTTTGGCAGGATTTGTAATCTGATATATTTTATACAAATTATACATCGACGGCAAAATCAATTTTTCCTCCGGATTGTTTTTTAGTAATTGTTCCAGTTTTTCGCTGGCCAGATTATATTCTTTAAATTTCTCTTTATAAATAAGTCCTAATTGGTAATAAGCAAAGTTTCGCTCTACACCAATACTATCTATTGCAGATTTTGTTTTTGGAAGTTGTTTTTCGTAAAAATCAGTTGTGTATTTTTCAACAACAACAGAATCTTTCAATTTATTAGCTAAATCCTGATTGTCATTTATGGTATCATTCATTGCAGCATTATTGGCTGATTTTATTGCCGCTAATCTCCAGTTTCCGTCTACGGTTCTGTTACCCCACAATTTCCTGAATTGCAATTTTCCGTAAGCAACCGTTGTTGGGTTATAAAAATAGAATGTACTTGCACTGGCTGTTTCACCTCCTGCCGGAGGATTAAACGCTCCTATACCGGGATCACTTTTGCCAATTGCATTAGGATTTACAGCTGTTGGCTCATTACCCCCATTTGTATTACGTTCGATATTGGCTAATCTTGCTTTTTCTTTTTCTTCTAAAATACGTTTTGCTTCATCTTTCTTTTTAAGCTCTGCAATATAATTTTCGAAATATAATTTTCTTTCAGGAACCGGTAAACCGTATACATTAATGATACTGTCATTGCGTTTCGCAATTGCTTCGTATTTGATTACGTTATCTAGATTTTTTCTGTTTTTTTGAATAAAAGCAAATTCTCTGGTTTTAGGATCTAATTTTACTAATGTACTATCGTAATATTTGGCAGCCATAGTATAATTGGTATTTTTAAAATACATATTCCCAATATTTCTATAAGTCGAAGCTACTAAGTAAGGATCTTTAGAATCCCTGTCTAATGATTTATTATAGAATATCAAAGCGCTATCCTGCACTTTATAATTCTCATAAAAAACACCCATCTGATACAACAGAATATCATAATAAGGTCTGTTTTCACGGTCCGCAACTAGCTTATTATAAGCCTTAAGAAACATTTTTTTATTATCATACTGATAATCAAACATTTCAGCTTTTTTAGCATAAGCATGCATCATATATTTACGATCTGCTTTTCGATTCATATCGATTACACCATTATAGAAATAATTGGCACTGTCTTTTTTTCCGGCTTGCTGGTACATCTGACCTAAAATAAAACGATAACGCGCTTTGTCTTCATTTACTTTAGTAAATTCTTCAGCGATTCTAAGTTTAGAAACGGCACTGTCTTTTTCTTCCATATTCAAAAAAGCCTCTGCCAATAAAGCATTTGCATCTGAAAAAGTCTGTTTGTTCAGGTCCGTATTTTTTAATAATAACTTAATATTTTTTAAGGCTATGGCATCGTTTCCTAAACGCATATTGGTTTTTTCACGCCATATTTTTGCTGTATAAATATTACTGCTATTGGGATATTTGTATAAGATATAATTGAATGCTTCAAGGGCGGGAATAAAGCGCTGATCATAATATCTGGCTTTTCCAAGCATCAAATACGCTTCATCAATTTGTGAATTCCTTTCTCGGCCGCCAATATTCATGGAGTGTTTCTGAATGGCTTTTGTTGCTTTGGTTTCTGCCTTTTCAAAATCGGGATTCTTTGCTTTTTCTTCTTCAGAAAAATTTTCGTCAAATTGCATTTTTTCGATCGGCAGGGTTTTCCAGAAATTATCCTGATTATTTGCCTGAATAGATTTTAGACCTTTATCAAGGCCAATTCCTCCGTTGTACAAAATGTTATATTTTGTACTTAAGGCATGCGAATTCCTGGCCAGAAAAGTATTTTTCTTGGTAGAACAAGCTATCAAAAGAAACAAAAAGACAAGAAAAAAACTATATTTAAGAGTATTCTTTTTCAATAGAAAGAGTTTAAATCAATTAACTTCTAAAATGAATTTTTAGTATAATGACTTGTAAAATTACGCTTCTTTTTGAAATATAGAAGCTTATACCGCAAAAAACGATTCTAATTCTTGTAAGGTTTCTTTTGAAGTTTGAATATCTTTAACAATCTCGCCCTTATTAAGTGCTACAATTCTATCGCAAACCTCTACTGTATGCTGCAAATCATGACTTGAAACTAATACTGTAACATTTGGATTTTCAGCAAGGTCTTTGATTATTTTTTTTAATCTGCTTACAGTTGTAGGATCTAAATTAGCAAAAGGCTCATCAAGAATAACCACTTCAGGATTACTAATGAGTGTCGCAATTATCCCCACTTTTTTCTGATTTCCTTTGGATAAATCGCGCAGGTATTTTTTGTTATTCAGGATTTCACCATTAAAAAATTCTTCATGAGTGGCTAACAAAGCATCAATATCAGCTTTGTTTTGATGACGCAAATCTCCGATAAAATAGAAATATTCCTCCGGAGTCAAATATCCTATCAGAAAACTTTCATCAAGAAAAGATCCCGTAAAAGATTTCCAGTTTTCACTCGTATTGACCTGAATACTATTACTTGTGATATTTCCTGTAGAAGGCTGAATCAGATCTAATAATAAACTGAAAAAAGTTGTTTTTCCCGCTCCGTTATTGCCCACTAAACCAAAGCTTTGTCCCTTTGGGATTTCAAGATTGTTAATGTTTAATACTGTTGTTCCGTTATATGTTTTTGAAAGTTGATTTACTTGTATCATTTTCTATCTGTTTAATTGGTTAATCGTTGATTGGGTTAATTTTCAATAAGATAAAAATTATCTTATCATCAAATTGACACGTTCTCTAATTTAATTCTTTTGTTTATAAGCGCTTATCGTACTGTATTTCTCGATTTTATATCTTTTTTCGATTAGGGAAAAAACCTTATCTTTTAAGATAAAACCTAAAACTCCTGCACCAGCCACTAATGATAAGCCAAGTGTTTTATTTCCTAAATAAAGACCAATGGCATAAAGTCCTAAAGGCAATAATATTTTAGGTAATGTCAATAACATCGCGCTTACATTAAATGCTTTTTTATCTCCAAATGCTCCTCCGGCAGAACTTAAATCGATTGGTGTTTTTGTAAATGCCCCTCCCAAAAGTACTAAGTGTGAGTTGACTCCAATGTTATAAATCGCACCTACTACAATTGTCAGATAAATTTCCCACCCGAAAAAAAGATAGAATGAAGCGATTATAGTTGAAAGAATTGTGGCAATAACAATCAGCCACCATTTTGAGGTGATATAACCGCGATACGGGATATTTTGTGTCATCATTAATTGATAATATGAACTATCCCAGCTTGGTACGAACTGACCAAAGACAAACAAAAATCCTCCTGAAACAAATATCCCGGCAAAAATATGCATCACTTCCGGCTGATGTGTGTTTCCGAAAAAGATGAATCCGTAGAACAAAAAGAAGACACTCATGAAGATCGTTGTTTTCGATCTCTTGTTTCTTTTAATTAATTTAATATCATTTTTAAGAAAAGTCCCTAAAGTACCAAACTGATTCAGCCATGAAAGGTTCTCAGTTTCAGCAACATCTTCTTTTTTAGAAAGTCCGGCATCTAAAAACAGATTGTTTTTAAAATATTTAAAGGTAAACGCATACAATCCTATCAATACTAAAACCGGAATCAAAAACAATCCTTTTAAAGCATAAAATCCCTGAAAAGCTGGAGTTGTAAAACTCGTAATATCAAATATTTTATAATATTGTGCTGCAGCCATTGCGAGGATTAGTCCTACAAAGAAAACAAACAATTTATCGATATTGCTTAAAATAATATTCAAAAAATTATTGATATATACTAATGAAAAAGCTGCTAAAAGCCAAAAAATAACGCCCGTAATATCATAACCTTCCAGAACTAACACAATAGAAAACGGAATAAAGAAAAGGGCATGAACCCAATTGAAAAAAGACAACGCCGTTTTGCCTAATGAGAAATGTACAATTGTTGGTTTTTTGAAAGGTAAAACCAGTAAAGGTTTAATATTCAATACCGGAATCGCCTGCATCAGTAACCTAATTACAAGGTCGAACAGAAAATAATAAATCAGAAATTGATTGATGGTTATCAATGGTTCCAGATTCATTTTTCGTAATACATAAAATGCTCCTACTCCCATTCCGATAAAAAGTATCGAAAAATAGACCATCAAAAAACCAATTAAAATTTTCATCGCGACATTTACGCCAAAGGATGCAGATCTGGTAAAGGCCTTCCATTCTAGATAAATAAACTTTTTAATCATGGTTATTTGGTTTTCAGTTTTGTAGTAAGAGATCAAATGTAAGTAAACGTTACAAAAAAAGTTAAAAATAATTATTTCGTGCCTGACATTTAATCTCCGTTTGCTACTTTTGCATAAAATATACAATCATGCCTTCATTCTTAAAACTTATAATTAAAGAGGTAAAACGCGAAACAACCGACGCGGTTTCTGTACTTTTTAATGTTCCAGAAGAACTAAAACAGGACTATAAATTTATAGCCGGACAATACATAAATTTAAAATTAACTCTTGATAATCAAGAGATTCGTCGCGCATACTCTATTTGTTCTGCACCGGAAAGCGGTGAATTGCGAATTGCAGTAAAAGCAGTAAAAAACGGTTTGTTTTCTCAGTTTGCCAATACCAGACTTAAAGCCGGTGATGTCCTTGAAGTAGGTCATCCTGAAGGAAAATTTACTTTTGAACCGGATGCTGAAAGACAAAAAAATTATGCTGCTTTTGTTGCCGGAAGCGGAATTACTCCTGTGCTTTCGATCATAAAATCTGTTTTGAAAAGTGAACCAAAAAGCTCATTTGTATTGGTTTACGGAAATAAAACTCCTGAAGACACTATTTTTTACCAGGAATTACATGATTTGCAATTGCAATATGTAGGTCGTTTTTTCGTGCATTATGTTTTTAGTCAGGCCAAAGCAGAAAATGCTTTGTTTGGCAGAATCGAAAAATCAGCAGTAAATTTTGTTTTGAACAACAAACACAAAGAACTACAATTTGACAAGTTCTTCTTGTGCGGACCGGAAGAAATGATCAATACTGTTTCGAATGTTCTGAAAGAAAAAAATGTAAAAGAATCAGCTATTAAGTTTGAGCTTTTTACTTCTTCATCTCAGGAACACGAAATAAAAACATCATTAGAAGGACATACAAAAATCACTGTTTTAGTTGATGACGACGAAGTTTCGTTCGAAATGTCTCAAAAACAAACCATATTAGATGCGGCTCTGAAACAAGGAATCGACGCCCCATATTCTTGCCAGGGCGGAATTTGCAGCAGCTGTCTTGCCCGCGTAACTTCAGGAACTGCAGAAATGACTAAAAATTCGATTTTAACGGATAAAGAAATTGCATCAGGTTTGATATTAACATGTCAGGCACATCCAACATCTGAGTCTATTTATGTAGATTATGATGATGTATAGGTAGTTAAAATTCCAATAAAAAAAAATCCAAATTCCAAACTTACAATTGGTATTTGGATTTTTTTTGTTTGATAATTAGTAGCAATCTTTGTAAAATTGTAATTTAATTGAATATGAGATCAGTACGGGAAATTTTTAAAAGCAAGGAATATCTTTTAGACGAGCCTGAAGTTGAGAAACTTGTAGAATACTGCGAAGAACTGCAAGATGAAATTGTAGAGTTTAAATATCAGAAAACCAACAACAAAGAACTTGCGATGCTGGACATGCTCAAAGAAGTTATAAAAGGCTGCAATGCCATCGAAAAAGAGCAAATAGAACACGAAAGATTTGGTTATGAAGCACCAAACTATGAAGCCACAATTTCGAATCTTAAAAACTATATTTATAGCCGATGTCGGGATGAAAAGATATGGTTGTGAGAAATTCCAATTAAAAAAACACCGTTGAGTAATACATAAACAAACATATAAGTTTTTGATTTTTTTTTAAAAAATATGCTTAAAATTTAGTATATTAGTACTTTAACTAAAGCTGATCATTCTTCTTTTCTTAAGACAGATTTGTAAAGCTATATCTGATTGTCAACCTAAAATTTAAATATTATGGCAATGCATCATTATCTCCGTCTCTCTTTTATTGTACTTTTTGTAATAACATCCTGCTTTTGTATCTACTTCATAATTAAAAAAAGAAGTAACAAAAAAGCTCCTAAATTACTTTCAGAAGAAAAATACAATTCCTCCATGACTGATGGAATGAAAGAAATATCATCTAATGACAGCTTTTTTAATATTTGGCCTTATGTAAGTGAATTAAAAGCAGCTAAAATCTTATCGAAAAAAATTAAGGAATCTGATTTGGTACATAAAGTTTACAGAAACTCAACTGAAGATTTTGAACATATTTTACTCGCTACTGAAAAAGAAAATCATTTTGTTAAGGTGGTAGTGGACAGAAACAAAAAGAAAGCAATGGGATATCTTTTTCTTGATTTATAAAAAATGATTAATAATCTTTGACAAAGTTTTACACAAAGTAACCGTTCTCATTGTCATCCCGAGGAACGAGGGATCTTCGCGAGAAACTAACACAAAGTATTTTTCTTAAATTGTCGAGCTACTTGCGAAGATCCCTCGTTCCTCAGGATGACAAAAATGCGCAGACCAACTTTGAATATAAACAAAGATTTATCTTAAAATAAAAAAATTCCAAATTCCAACTTTATCATTGGGATTTGGAATTTTTTTATTGGAATTTAGTGTTCTTAAAATTTACAAAACTTTCTGGATTTTTCCGACTATTTCATCGGGAGAAATACTTCTCATCGCATCTTCGTAGCCTTCAACCACCTTGTTTCCATAAACCGATGTTGGTAGTTTTGGATATTGATTTCGATCTGAAACCAAAGCGTTTTCAATAGTTTGATTAAAAGGTAAAAAACCTGCGTACGGATGCGTTGCTCCCCAAAGCGTAATTACTTTTACACCTAACATTGCGGCAATATGGGCATTTCCGGAATCCATAGAAAGCATTACATCGAGATTGCTTATCAATTCTAATTCCTGCTGAAATTTTATTTTTCCGGCCATATTAATTACATTTTCAAATGGCTTTGCAAATGAATCCAGAATTTCGATTTCTTTCTTTCCTCCACCAAAAAGTAAAATTTTATTAGCTTTATTTTCAGCTAGTTTTGCAATAACTTCTTGCATTAAATCCTTTGGATAAACCTTAGAATCGTATTGTGCAAAAGGTGCAATTCCTACCAACTTTTGATTATTGTCGCCGATAATATCGAGAATTTCTGAACTTAAAATTGCCTTCTCAGGAAATTGAGGATTCGATAAATCTAAAGTAAAACCAAGTTCATTAAACACTTTTACGTGTCTTTCGAACATTGTTGGCAATTGCCTGAAGATTTTATTTTCTGAACGGGTTAGTTCTTTTTTACCTTCTCTTCCTTTGTCAACTGTAGCTCTTTTTTTTCCGCTTAAAGCGAAAAGTAAGCTCACAATCTTAGATCTTAAAACATTATGAAGATCCGCGAAAGCATCAATTTTTAGTTTTTTAACATCGCTAAACAATCTCAAAAGTCCTTTGAAACCTTTGTGACGTTCTTTTTCATCAAAAGCAAAAAATTCCAAATTCGGAATTCCGTCAAAAAAGGGTTTAAAAAACGGACGTGAAATGACTGTGATTTTTACCTCCGGATATTGTTTTACGAAAGCGCGTAAAACAGGAACCGTCATGGCGACATCT
Source organism: Flavobacterium aquidurense (assembly GCF_002217195.1). Taxonomy (NCBI): domain Bacteria; kingdom Pseudomonadati; phylum Bacteroidota; class Flavobacteriia; order Flavobacteriales; family Flavobacteriaceae; genus Flavobacterium; species Flavobacterium aquidurense. The sequence goes on from NZ_MUGR01000016.1 coordinate 83,971, forward strand.
CCCATTGCGGAAAGTCTCATGACGGCTATATGCTTAATTTTATTGGACAATTGTGCCAATTATTTCTTATTTTGGTATAAGACAGGATTCAATTCATCGTCATTGTACATCTTCATTTGTTTGTACACTTTCATGAATTTATCTCCATTTTCTATGTCAGTCAATAAATCATCAATTGCTGTTGATAAATCCGTTCTTTGTTCTAAAAGAATGTTCAATTTTTCCTGACATTTATCTCTGTGCTCTTGTGAAGCCTCTGCGCGATTAGCTTCTTCCTGCATATGATAAATCTTTAATGCTAAAATAGACAATCTGTCAAAAGCCCAGGCAGGACTTTCAGAATTGATTTTTGCACCATCTTTTACTTTTACATCACTGTATTTTTGTAAAAAATAACTATCTATGTATTCTACCATATCAGTACGTTCCTGATTAGAGGCATCGATTCTTCTTTTTAAAGTCAATGCTGCTACAGGATCAATTTGCGGATCACGAATAATATCTTCAAAATGCCATTGAACAGTGTCAATCCAGTTTTTTAAATACAATAAATGCTCGAATTTATCCTTAGGATAAGGATTGTTGATAGGTTGATCAACATTATCAAATTGATGATAATCTTTGATGCTTTGTTCGAAAACAGAATATGCTAATTTTGAAAACATGTCTTTATTTGTTAGAGTTACAAAGATACTTTTTATACTTTTATCGTGCGAATAAAACGATTTTTTTTTCGTTATCGTGTTGTAACCATTGATAATTCTAAAATTTTATTATGAAAATCCATTATATATCTGAGAATAATAGCGTATTAAATCATTTTTTAGGTCAAATCAGAAATATAAATGTTCAAAACGACAGCATGCGTTTTCGAAGAAATATTGAGCGAATTGGCGAAATTATGGCATATGAACTGAGCAAAGATTTGTCATATAAAAATGTCGAAATTCAGACCCCGCTTGGTATTAAACAAACCACTGAAATCGAAAGTGATTTGGTTTTATGTTCCATTTTAAGAGCTGGTTTACCGCTTCATAATGGCTTTTTGAACTACTTTGATCATGCAGAAAACAGCTTTGTTTCGGCTTGTCGCTACCATCCAAATAATGATGAAGAATTCGAAATTAGAGTTGAATATCAAGCGGTTTCGAATATCAATGATAAAACTGTTTTGCTGCTTGATCCAATGTTGGCAACCGGTCAGTCTATCGTTGCGGTTCATGAAAAATTAGTTCAAAATGCTACTCCAAAAGAGATTCATATTGTCGTGGTTATTGCTGCTCCTGAAGGAATTGCGCTTCTTGAAAAAAGTCTTCCTGAAGACTGTCATTTATGGGTAGCTTCTTTGGATGAAAATTTAAATGAGAAAAACTACATTGTTCCGGGTCTTGGTGACGCTGGTGATCTTTCTTACGGCAGTAAATTATAACTGTGAGAAAAACGTAAATAAACTACACAAAATCAATACATAAAAGACAATTTCATTATTGAGTTTTTGCTGCATATATTCTACATGACTTGAAGCCATAATCGTCAAAGGTGCAATGCTAAACAATAGCAGATCATTACTTTTATTTGGCGAAACAATAAAAACAAGTGCTGCAATAAAAAAACAGGCTACAATTTTTTTATAGGATGAATGTACAATCTGTGGTCTGTTTGACAGCGTTGTCAACATAGAAGTTACAAAAAACAAAGCTACTGCAACATATATCGAAAGTGCCCCATTTTCATAATTGTTCTTGAAATAATTAATATTAAAATCGATCACCGCATGTTTCTGAAAAAACTGAACTAAATCAATATGGAAGATTAAAGAGATCAGTAAAAAGATTATTGATACTGCTAAAAGGGCTACAAAAGGTAAAATCCAGTTTCTGTAATCTCTCGAAACATGAAAAACGATGGATATAAAAACCAATATTAAGAAAAGAATACACCAAAATTGAAATAAAGAGGCTATTAAAATCCAAAAAGAGGCGTCAAATATTTTTTCTTTTGATGATTTTAAGGATTGCAGCGAAATCAATCTTCGAAGTGCCAACAGTATAAAAAAGTTGGCATATACAACATTGGCATTATTAAAAATCGTGGGGAAAAATAATATAAACAATAAGTAAAAAAATATCGTGTAACCGTTGTCTTTACTGAGGCCGTTTTTTTTTACAATGAAATTAATCAGGAAAAATGAAGCCAAAATAAAGAGCAGGGAACTTACTTTTTGAAACGCCAAAAAATAAGAACTCACCCATGATGGATCTTTAATTTGAAAAATAAAAAAGAAAACCAGTATCAAAATTACGACCAATGAATAATTTAATGGCGTAGATTTTTTAAAAACACTTGTTATCATAAGGATATTTTATACTTTTGTGATTGTAAATATAATACTTGTTTAAAAAGGAAAACCAACAAGTTGAAAAAAGATTCTTTATTGAATTTTGTCTTCAATGCGTTAAAAACAATAAATAACATATAATTTTATAAATTATGACAGCTTTTTTTGAAGGAATACAATACTTATTCGTTAACATTTTATTTGCTCCACTTGACTTTTTACGTCACCTAGAACTTGTTACTTGGTTTGGTGCTAATACTATTAACTGGATTTTTATGATCATCTGCGCATGCGCAATCGTTTATTGGATTAAACAATTACGCATTTTTGATGACGCCGGAACGGAAAATCAAGATACTACAGCTCACTCTTTTTTAAAGTAAGTCGAAGCCAATATCTTTTCTAAAATACATCTTATCAAAATTTAGTTTATCTATATTTTGGTAAGATTTTTTTATGGCCTGTTGAAAATCGTCTCCATAAGATGTTACAGTCAATACACGTCCTCCATTACTAACGACTTTATCGCCATCTAATTTTGTTCCAGCATGAAAAACGATCGAATCGGTAATATTTTCTAAACCTGTAATTACTTTTCCTTTATCAAAATCTTCAGGATATCCGCCGGAAACCACCATAATTGTAGTCGCACTTCTTGGGTCAACCTCCAATTCGAAAGTATCTAACTTTTGATCTGCCACTGACTGAAACAATTCAACCAAATCAGATTTTAATCTTGGCACAACAACTTCAGTCTCAGGATCTCCCATTCTCACGTTGTATTCAATAACTATTGGTTCGTTTTTTACATTGATCAAACCAATAAATACAAATCCTTTATATTCGATTCCGTCTTTCTGGAATCCTTCGATTGTTGGTTTTACGATACGAGTTTCGATTTTTTCCATCAAAACAGCATCAACATAAGGAACCGGGGAAACTGCTCCCATTCCGCCTGTATTTAATCCTGTATCGCCTTCTCCAATACGTTTGTAATCTTTTGCTGTTGGAAGAATTTTATAGCTTTTTCCGTCCGTTAAAACAAAACAGCTTAATTCGATTCCGTCAAGAAATTCTTCAATTACTACTTTTGAACTTGCTGCTCCAAATTTTTCGTGAACCAACATGTTTCTTAATTCGGTTTTAGCTTCTTCAAGATCCTGAATAATCAAAACTCCTTTTCCCGCCGCTAAACCATCTGCTTTTAAAACGTATGGAGGTTGTAATGTCTCAAGAAATGTACATCCTTTCTCAACTGTTGCTGCAGTAAAACTGTCGTAAGCTGCTGTTGGAATGTTGTGTTTCATTAGAAACTCCTTAGCAAATTCTTTACTTCCTTCTAATTGAGCCCCTAATTTTGATGGTCCAATAACCGGAATATGCTGTAAACTTTCGTCATTTTTAAAATAATCGTAAATCCCTTTTACCAAAGGATCTTCTGGCCCTACGACCACCATTTTTACATTTTCCTTAATTACAAATGCTTTTATAGCTTCAAAATCAGTTGGAGACATTGCAACGTTTGTAGCAATTGCAGCTGTTCCCGCATTTCCTGGTGCAACAAAAAGTTTTTCGCAAAGCGGACTCTGAATCATTTTCCACGCAAAAGCATGCTCTCTTCCGCCTGATCCCAATAGTAAAATTGTCATGGTATAGTTGTATTTAGTTGTGGTGCAAAAATAATTGCTTTTGTACGTAAAAAATAATTAAATCTTAAAAACTTGTTGATTCTCCTTTGTTAGTAATTTGATGCTATTTTTTTTGATCAAAATTAAGTTCGCAAATGATTTCTATTTTATATTTAAAAATGAATTTTAAACTTCACTTTCACTAGAAAAATTTTCAATCTTATATTTAATATAAATAAAATCTTACATTTGATTTTTTTAATTAAAAATCTATGGAAGATCAGTCTTTACTTTCTGAAGAAACTATTTCTACTAAAATATATTATATCCGCAATCAAAAAGTGATGCTCGATCGTGATTTAGCCTCTCTTTACGGAATTGAAACCAAGGCATTAAAACAAGCTGTTAAAAGAAATTTATCACGATTTCCTGAGGATTTTATGTTTGAACTTACTAAAATAGAATCCGATTCTTTAAGGTCACAAATTGTGACCTTAAAAAAAGGAAGAGGAGAACATCAAAAATATTTACCTTCAGCTTTCACAGAACATGGGGTTTTAATGCTTTCCAGCGTTCTAAAAAGCGATAAAGCAATTCAGACCAATATACAGATCATGCGCATTTTCACCAAAGTGAGACAGATGCTTTTGGATACAACAGAAATTAAAGTTGATATTCTTCAAATCCAAAAGAAGTTAGAAAATCACGATAAAAATATTGAATTGGTTTTTTCTTATCTGGACGAATTGACTGAAAAGAAAGAAAAAGAAAGTGAACGGGTGAAAATTGGATATAAAAAATAAGCCGTTTTTTAAGTAACTCATTATAAACGAAAACGGGCAAATATTTATTGAATATTTGCCCGTTTTTTTATTTTATATAACTTGAAAAATCTTTGTGTTCTTCTTTTGAAAGTTCTTCTTTTGAAAGCGACCTGAAATAATCATACGTAATCTTCATTCCTTCAGCGCGATCTACTTTTGCTTCCCAACCTAATAATTCTTTTGCTTTTGTAGTGTCTGGCTGGCGTTGTAAAGGATCGTTTATTGGTAATGGATGGTAGACTACCTTTTGATTCGTTCCCGTTAATTTAATGATCTCTTCTGCAAAATCTTTAATTGTAATTTCGTCCGGATTACCAATATTTACGGGATATACATAATCTGAATGCAATAATCTGAAAATACCTTCGACCTGATCATCAACATAACAAAAAGAACGGGTTTGCATTCCGTCTCCAAAAATGGTTAAATCTTCGCCGCGTAAAGCTTGTCCGATAAAAGCCGGAATTACACGTCCGTCATTCAAACGCATTCTTGGTCCGTAGGTATTAAAAATACGCACTATTCTGGTTTCTACTCCATGAAATGTATGGTAAGCCATTGTAATTGATTCCTGAAAACGTTTTGCCTCATCGTAAACGCCACGCGGGCCAATTGTATTTACGTTTCCGTAATACTCTTCCGTTTGAGGATGAACCAATGGATCTCCGTAAACTTCAGATGTTGAAGCGATCAAAATTCTCGCTTTTTTTACTCGTGCCAAACCTAAAAGATTATGAGTTCCCAGAGATCCGACTTTTAAAGTCTGAATTGGGATTTTTAAATAATCTATTGGACTTGCGGGTGAAGCAAAATGCAAAATATAATCTAAATCACCCGGAATGTGCACAAACTTCGTGATGTCGTGATGATAAAATTCGAAATTTTCAAGTTTGAATAAATGTTCAATGTTTTTAAGATCTCCCGTAATCAGATTATCCATTCCAATAACATAATAGCCTTCTTTTATGAATCGGTCGCACAAATGCGATCCTAAAAATCCTGCTGCTCCGGTAATAAGTATTCTTTTCATATTAATTATTTATACATCGCAAATGTAACTGATTTGAAAATTATAGAAACTATTCTAAAAAAAAACTGCCTAAAAATAATTAGGCAGTTTTATAAATCTTAGTCTCATATTTACTGATTGTGACTATTTTGAAATAATCATTTATCAATTTATTTTACGTTGAAAATTTGTTCCAAAATTTTAATAGTAATCAAATAGGTAGGCTTTACACCCGTTGTTCCTAATCCGCCTGAAGCTAAGGTGCTTCCTGTTTCCAGAGGATTATCTGAGGCATAATAAGCATAACGCACTTTGATATCGTGTGGTACGCTTTTTCTAATTTTTGATGCTGACTGAATGGCTTTCTGATAATAAGATCCTTCCATCTCAAGACCAATTACTCCCCAGGTCGATTCGTGAAAGAATTTCAATAAATCTCTGTTCTGTAGTGATGTTCCTAAAACAGTAACCATTGCACCTTCAAAAACTGCAATATCATTTCCCTCAAACATTGCTCCTTTTAATTCATTTTCGAAGAAATAATTATCCGCGGTTCCTTCGTTTATATGTGCAGTCGGGATCATGATATCACCTTTTCCGCCTTCCAGAATTCCGGCTTTACCCATTATTGAAACTGAAGCTACATTCAATAACGTTTCTTTTTTATAAGGTTTTAATAACTCATCGATAGTTTCATAAGCCTGCTCACCAAAAGCATAATCCATTACAATAATAACTGGTTTAGCTTCATCAAGAGCTGCTTTTGGAAATCCCGTTTTTGCCCAGTCAATTTTTGCCGTATCAAAAATCTGAACATCGATATTAGTCCCTGAACTATCTGGCAGCGAAATCATACCATTTTTTAATGCCAGTTCTTCTACCTGGCTTCTAATTTCTTTGGCTCCGGATTTGCTTAATTCTTCATAAATATAAAAATCAGACTTGTCCTTGAATTTCGTTTTCAACAACGGTGTTGCAAAAATAGAATTCATAACGCTGTGCATATTGGCACTTATTACATGAATTGGGCGTTTTAGCAGGTTATTTGTCTTTAAAACCTCCTTGATATTGGTTGCCCATATTTCGCCGTGAATATGATGTCCTAAACGTTCTCTAAGAACAGGACTAAAAGTTATAGTACGTTTATTATTGTCAACCACTTCTTCGATTGCCAACTTTCCTAACCAATAAATAACATGAAGAAAACGGTCCGGAGTTTCTTCAGATCCAAATGCTTCATATATATCCAGAACCTCTTCAAAAGTTCTTCCTAATATATTGGCAACATGCGAAATTGCTTTTTCTTTCTCAATTAAAGGCAATTTTTTAGTTTGCATTACGGCCTGCTCTAATTTCATCCAATCACGGGAAACTTCCCCGCCATCGTCTAATAAAACTCTGTTTTTAATTTTATGAGATTCAATGAAAATAAAAGTCAAATGCGTCAGGATATCATAAATGTCTGAACGCCCTCGGGTGATTTCAACATTCATTTGTTCCTCATCAATCCTATAACAATTTCTTCGTCTTTTTGGAGGAACAATGGCCTCAAAATGTGATTTAGAATATCCTTCATCAGAGGTTAAATTGATAAATCGACATTGTTCAATACCTATTGGTAAACGTTCTATAACATACAGAAGTCCGTTAAGTTCTACTTTTTCTTCGCCTATATTTCCGTAAATTTCCGGACGTAAGGCTAATAATGATTCACGCAAGCCATCACCCGAAACTCCCATTGGTTTATAAAAACCACGGTTGAATAAATGGCGCATTGTAATGTACATTCTTTCTATTGCCGCAGATGATTCCTGCGCTCTTGATCTTGATATATGTTTGGTTTCTTTCATGCTATTTTATTTTAAAAATCTTCTGTTTGTGAAGATGTAATATGTATTTTGTTAAACGAAATTAGGAATTAAAAATGTTAATTCAACTGAAATCTGCTCATGTCATTATTTAATAACATTTATTTTAAACTAAGATTAACAATTTCAATCACTTCACATTCCGCAACTTTATGAGGCCCTTCCATAAAAAAACCTTTTAATCCAATTTTAATTCTCTCTCTATGTAATTCATACAATGTTTCATTTAATATCCACATTTTTGCCTTACCAGAAGTTGGAACACGTATAGTTTTATCTAAAATGATATTATTTTCGTTATCTAAAAATTCTGGCCAGATCATCCATAATTTTTTTAGATTTTCATCACCGGAATACATAAAATCTGAACGATAACCCTGAATAGGATTTCCAGTTTTTCTACCTCCCTCTTCTCCTGAAAAAAAACGATATTCGACTATAAAATCACATTCTCGATTTCTAACCTTCTCGTATGCTATATGATTTTCCAATTTTCTCTACTTCAAATTATCTGCAATCTTTCTGTCATTCGACAATCTTGGAATTTTATTCTGGCCGCCTAATTTTCCCTGCGATTTCATGTATTCCTGAAATCCGTTTTTAGAAACTTTGGTTACCACCACTTTTCGCAACACATTTCCGGTGATTAAATCATCGTAATAAATATTTTGTTTTCGCATCGAATCGTCAATTGCTGCAGCGAAAGCTTCGATACTTTCAGGCTCATTTTCGAATTCAACCAGCCATTCGTGATACGGTAATCCGCTTGACGGGTTTATTTGTGGCGCGACTGTAAATTCGTTGATTACGATTTTGGTTCCCGCTGTCGCTTCTTTCATCGCGCTTTCTACTTCTTTTGCAATAACATGTTCTCCAAAAGCAGAAATATAATGTTTGATTCTGCCTGAAACGATCACTCTATATGGTGCTAATGAGGTAAACTGAACGGTATCGCCAATATTATATCGCCAAAGTCCGGCATTTGTAGAAACGATCAAAGCATAATTAACACCTGTTTCTACTTCACCAATGGTATAACTTTTTGGGTTTTCTGTAAAGAATTCATCTGCTTTAATAAATTCATAAAAAATTCCTGAATTCAGCAACAACAGCATTCCTTTTGATTTTTGAGAATCCTGATAAGCAAAAAAGCCTTCAGAGGCCGGAAACAACTCAATGCTGTCTACTTTTCGCCCAATCATTTTTTCGAACTTCGCACGATAAGGTTCATAATTGACTCCTCCGTAAATAAACAAATTGAAGTTTTTGAATAAGTCCCCTATTTTCTTTCCGCCGCTTTTTTCCTGTAAACGCTCAAAATACATTTGCACCCATGACGGAATTCCGGAAATAATGGTCATATTCTGATCAATGGTTTCCTCTACAATTGCATTTACTTTGGTGTCCCAATCTTCGATACAATTGGTTTCCCACGAAGGCATCCTGTTTTTTTGAAGATATTTGGGTACAAAATGCGCTCCGATTCCCGACAATCTTCCAAATTTGATTCCGTATTTTTCTATTAAAATTGGACTTCCCTGTAAGAAGATCATTTTTCCGTCTACAAAATCGGCATTTCCGGTTTCGTATATATAATGTAAGATTGCATTTCGTGAAGCTTCAATATGATACGGCATTGATTCTTTGGTCAACGGAATGTATTTTGCCCCGGAAGTTGTTCCTGAAGTTTTGGCAAAATAGAGCGGTTTCCCTTTCCATAAAATATTTTTTTCGCCCATTCGAACTTTGTCGATATAAGGTTTTAAATCTTCATAATCCCGAACCGGTACACGTTTCCTGAAATCATGAACCGTTTTTATTTTATCAAAATGATGATCTGTACCAAACTGCGTTTCTTTGGCACTATTTATTAAACTTTTAAATACTGCGTGCTGAGTTTCTACCGGTTTATTGGCCCAAGCCTGTGTTTTATAATATATTTTGGTGGCAAATAATTTTGCTGCTACTGATTTAATAGACATTTCTTATGGTATTATTTCTTGTCACTTTTGTTTTTATTTCGAGTTTTTTCACCTGGCTCCTTCTCCATCTTTGCCACTTCTTCTCTTAGCTTAAGTTCTTCTTCAGAAGCTTTCATATTTACATCAGAATGCTCATCAGTTTCCGCTAAAATCGAATCTTTATTGAATTTTGCATACTCCAATTCGCCTGTTAATACTTTCTGTATCCCTTTTATATAAGCTTCATTTTTCTTCAAAGCAGTTTCTAAAGAGTCTGATTTAATGGCTAATTCGGTTGCATTCTTTTTTAATTCAGTAGAAGAATATCCCGGAATAAATTCGCGCAAAGGCGTAAAAGCGATGATGAAAGTGGTAATTAAAATTAAAAAAATCCCTCCCAATGTGAACGTTACGAAAACATTCATCAAGTTAAGTTTAAACGAGAAAATTTCTTCGAAAGTGTCTTCATTCAAAATTACCAATCGGTTTTTGATGAATAATTTTTTTCTGAAATTAAATTTTTTCTTAGTCATTAGGTTATTTATACAAGCAAATATAATAATTAATCATCTTGTTAATGCCCGATAAAAATAAACGGATTCCGTTATTTCATCATTTTATAAAATATTTAACGCAAATAGATACGAATATTTTAATCCAAAAACACTTCTTCTTCGTATATTTCTATATACCTTTGCGGTATTATTTAGAAATTAATTTGCTTCGGCATTAAATATACAATCATGGGAAGATTAGGTCTTACAGAAATCCTCGTAATAGTAGGTATTGTGATATTACTTTTTGGAGGTAAAAAAATTCCGGAATTAATGAAAGGTTTAGGAAGTGGTATTAAGGAATTTAAGAACGCTGCTAAAGACGATCAAACTCCACCTGCGCCTTCTGTTAAAAAAGAAGAAGAAGAAATTAAATAAGAATTTAATATTCGTATTATAAACCCCAAATTACAATTGTAGTTTGGGGTTTTAATTTTTTATAAATAAGCTTAAGAACAAAACTCCCAAATTATAGTTTATAATTTGGGAGTTTTTGTATCAATATTTCTCTATCCAATTGGAATTTATTTTTTAAAAATTTTAAAGTACCATCGTCAACTGAATTCTCTTTCTGTCTTCATCAACTTCTGTAACCTTAACGTCAACATGTTGATGAAGCTTAACTACTTCGTTTACATCACTCACAAAACCGGCTTTTAATTGAGAAATATGAACCAATCCGCTTTCTTTGATTCCGATATCAACAAAGCAGCCAAAATTGGTGATGTTATTCACAATTCCCGGTAAAATCATTCCGGTTTTTAAATCTTTAATCGATTTTACGTTTGCGTCAAATTCAAAAACCTTAGCTGACTTTCTTGGGTCTAACCCTGGCTTTTCAAGCTCTTTTATGATATCTTTTAAGGTTAGTAAACCTATTTCAGGTGTAATATAGTTTTCAACCTTAATTAAGGCTGTTTTCTCTTTGTTTGCGATTAGGTCGTTTACTGAAAGTTTCAAATCTTTTGCCATCTTTTCAACAACAGGATAAGCTTCAGGATGTACTGCAGAATTGTCCAGCGGATTTTTTGCATTCGAAATCCTGATAAAAGCTGCGCCTTGCTGATACGCTTTCTCACCTAAACGAGGCACTTTTTTTAGCTGTTTTCTGTCTTCAAACGGACCATTTTCTGAACGATACTGTACAATATTTTCTGCAAGCTTCTCTCCTATTCCGCTCACATAACTTAATAAATGTTTACTCGCCGTGTTGATATTGATTCCAACCGAATTCACGCAGCGAATCACGGTATTATCTAATTCTTCTTTAAGTTTCGTTTGATCTACATCATGTTGATATTGTCCTACTCCAATTGCTTTCGGGTCGATTTTTACTAATTCGGCCAAAGGATCTGACAATCGTCTCCCAATAGAAACCGATCCACGAACCGTTACATCATAATTAGGAAATTCTTCACGTGCAATTTTTGAAGCAGAATAAACCGAAGCTCCAGCCTCCGAAACAATAAAAACCTGCAACGGTTTCTCGAATGCAATTTTTTTGATAAAAAATTCAGTTTCTCTCGAAGCCGTTCCGTTTCCTATAGAAATCGCATCAATTTGATATGCATTTACCATCGAACGAATTTTCTTAATTGCCATTGTTTCCTCATTTTGAGGTGCGTGCGGATAAATCGTTTCATTATATAATAAATCTCCTTTTTCGTCCAGGCAAACTACTTTACAGCCGCTTCTGAATCCCGGGTCAATTGCCAGAATTCGTTTTTCACCCAAGGGCGGTGCTAATAAAAGTTGTCCTAAATTATTCGCAAAAACCTGAATTGAATTGGCATCAGCTTTTGCTTTTGCTTCTTGTAAAGTTTCATTTCCAATCGCCGGATTCAACAACCGTTTATAACTGTCTTCAATCGCTAATTGCAAATGTGCCGTTGTACTGTTTTGCTTTTTAATGATTAATTCATCAATAATATCATAAGCTTCATCGATATCAACATCTACTTTCATTTTTACAAAACCTTCGTTTTCAGCACGAAGCATAGCTAATAATCGATGCGAAGGTGCTTTTGTCAATGGTTCTTCCCAATCAAAATACTGACTGAATTTCTGTGCTCCTTCTTCTTCAATTTTCTTTTTTACAACTTTGGTTCCAATTGTTGCTTTGCGCTGATATAATCTTCGCAATTGCTTACGAACATAAATATTCTCGTTGATCCATTCGGCAATAATATCTCTTGCACCCTGAATTGCAGCTTCCTCATTAATAACATTATCATTTAAATATTGTGTCGAAACAAAATCAACATCAACATCATTCTGCGACATAATAATTTTTGCCAACGGCTCTAAACCAAATTCGCGCGCAACATCAGCCTTTGTTTTCTTTTTCTTTTTATATGGCAGGTAAAAATCTTCTATTTCCTGTAAATCAAAACTTTGTTCAATTTTCTGTTTCAATTCGGGCGTAAGCGCTTTTTGCTCTTCTATTGATTTCAAAACCGCTTCTTTACGTTTTACAATTGTTTCATATTCTTTCTGAAGTTTAGCAATATTCTCTATCTGAACTTCATCAAGATTTCCGGTTGTATCTTTTCTATAGCGGGAAATAAACGGAATTGTACAATCTTCCTCTAATAATTTTACCGTATTTTGAATGTTAATAGCTGCTGTTTGAACAGTCTTGGCAATGAATTGAATATTAGTCATACTTTTAATGAAATAATTTCTTGATTACAAAATGTGATAATCTGTTTTTTAAAAACCATTAACAGATAATCAATCACCCGGCTAAAATAATACCTTTGCTTTTAATTTTAAGCCTATGGAAGTTTTATTACTGTATTTTTTATTTGTAAATATCCTCGTTTTTGTTCTCGCCGGATATGATAAATATCAAGCCCGAAAAAACAAACAAAGGATTCCGGAAAATACATTATTCACAATTGCATTTTTTGGAGGTTCAATCGGATTATTACTAGCAATGCTCCTGTTTAGACATAAAACGAGTAAATCTTCTTTTATTATAAAATTTGGAATAATTTTTATACTCCAAATTGTATTGGTTTATCTAAAATTAACTAATAAAATCTAGTTGTTAACAATGTTAATAACCCTGTAATCAACTGAAATATAGAACTAAAAAACAAAAAACCGGATGAATTATAAAAATCCACCCGGCTTACTTATATTATATTGGCGCGAAGCACCTCGTTTTATTTACTTACTGACAAGCAATTTTATTTACCCTGTTTTGGTGTCTTCCACCTTCAAAAGCCGTTGTCAGGAATGTTTCAACAATTTCTACCGCTTGTGGGATAGATGTAAAACGTGCCGGAATACTCACAATATTAGCATCATTATGTAAACGTGTTAAATAAGCAATTTCTTTAGTCCAGCATAAACCCGCTCTCACTTTAGGATGTTTATTAACCGTCATTGCAATTCCGTTTCCGCTTCCGCAGATTACAATTCCAAAATCAGCTTTACCTTCAGATACATCATTGGCAACAGGGTGTCCAAAATCAGGATAATCAACAGAATCTTCAGAATCTGTACCATAATTGGTTACTTCATATCCTTTTGCTTTAAGCATTGCAACGATTGCTTTTTTATAATCTGGTCCTGCGTGGTCGTTTCCTATCGAAATTTTCATTTTAAATACTATTAAGTTGTGTTTTGCAAATTTACTTAAAGTATATGATATATACTTTACTATAGATTTGTTTATTTTTTACTTAAAATTAAAAATAATGAGAATAGATAATTTACAATGTATAAATCTTTTTTTACGATTTATATATAAGTTTTTTACTATTTTTAAAAAATATAATATTTTGATTTTCAAAAACATATAATAAGTATAACCCTATTTTAAAAACATTAAAAATGAAATATATCATCTTTATTCTATTTAGTTTAAATTGTTTTTCACAAGAGAATTCTAAACCGCAGTTTCTATTTGATGAAAATGATCAATCAATAACGCAAGACCAATTCAATAATAAATTAAAAGATAAAAAATTAGAAATAATTACTTACCAGGTTGATACTGCTTATATAGGAAGATTTTTAAGAAAAGATGATTTTGGTGTTTTATCGCCATCTGAAAAAGTAAAAATTCAAATAGAGCTGGAAAAACTAACGGGTAAAAAAATTGATTCTTCAAAAACTATAATCATTAATTTTTATTACAAAGATAATTCGGAACCAAACGGAAGCTGTATTGACTATTATGTTAATGATAAAGCCTACAAAAAATTCTTAGACAAAAATAATACTATAAATCAGTTTTTTATCACCCAGAAAGATTATAAATATAAAGACAAACAGGTTTACCAGGATACAAATGATTTAATAAGAAAGACTCTTTTTAAATATCACTTTGATTGTGGAAATTACATTATTATAAAACCTAATGGAAAATTTTATCGAAAACTAGGAGAGTATAAACAAAATGAGATTCCTCAAAATTTAAATAGAATCGAATAAAAAATAAACTCAATCAGAACTTACATAATATCAGAAACTTAACACTTATCAACATTATTAACAACTCTATAAGTATCTCATAATCAATAAATAATATTCATAGATTTTGTTAATTTTTTATATTGTTAATACCAAAACCTAATTACTTGATATTCAGTTAACTTTAAGTTAACATTATTTGTTAATAAGTTGAGATAGAAAATTAGAAGTTTTTTTTGGTTGTGTCGAAAAAAAACCTAATCCAAAACCGGAATGAAATAACCTAATAAAGTTTGATGAATTTTTGGAAAAGTTATCAATATCAAAAATGCCATTTTCAACAAATATCAACATGTGAACTTATCTACAAAATGAATCTATTTTAGGTTGTCAACCATTGTTAATTAAAATAGAAAAAGTCTTAGAAACTAATCGTTTAACTTAATATAAGTATGTTGATAACTCACGATAAGTAAGAGAAACTTCATTTCAATGCTTTTAAAAATAAATTTATAGCACATATTAACAAGCTATAATAACAAACAAAAATTAATTTAATTTAAATTTTTCTTTTTGTTGTATTTAATATATGTTGACAACTTTGAAAATTTTAAAAGAAAAAAAAATCCTGAAATTGAAAAAACAGATGAGTTTAAACAATTTTAAGTGGGTTATTAAGATTGTCCAGAATTTGCTGAACTTCGTCGAAATCGTTGGGATGAACTTTGAGTTTGATTCCACCCAGTGCAGTGGTGTACATTGGCACGACAGATAAGGTCATTTCGTTCTCAAAGTAATACGGAATCTGTTCTTGCTCTAATAAGTGCTTTAGAACGATTGTTTCGTGCTGATAATTGAATATGGCAATGGTTTTAAAGCTTTCCATAAAGGGTCTTTTTGTAAATATACGAAATGAGCATTACTAAAAATTTGTCGTTCGCAAGAATTTTGAATATTCGAATTACAAATGACCTTTAAAAATCAATATAAAATCTCCCTTTGAAAGTTATATTTTTAATAATTTATTTGTTAAAATCTATAATCTGATATCTTATTTGTAATTTTAACTTTTTAAGAAAAGATATATGAGTAAGAAAATTAGAAAGCCGATAAAAAATGAGAAAGATTTCTCAAGTAAAATAATAAAAATTTTATCGCAAAGTCCTAATAAAGCATTTAATTACAAACAGATAGGAGCGAAGCTCGAACTTGATGATACAAAAAGCAGAAACCAGATTATAAAAGATTTAAAAATTCTGGCTGCTTCAAAGAAAATTATAGAATCTGAACCTGGCAAATATTTAGTAAAAGCAGAGAGTCAGGATTATTACGAAGGAACAATAGATATGACCAGTAGAAAAACTGCTTATTTTGTTTGTCCTGATTTTAGTGAAGATGTTTTTATCCCAACCAATAATCTGAATCGTGCTTTAGACAAAGACAAAGTAAAAGTTTATGTTTATAACCGAAGAAAAGGGAAAAGACCTGAAGGTGAAGTAATTGAAGTTGTAGAAAGAAATAAAACAGAGTTTGTTGGAGTTATTGATATTCAGGCCAATTTTGCCTTTGTATCTACTGCAAACCCAAAAATGTATACCGATATTTTTATTCCAAAAGATAAAATTGGAGAAGCAGAAAACGGTGATGTTGTTTTGGTTACGATTGAAGACTGGCCAAAAAGAGCCGATAGTCCGTTTGGATCTGTGATCAGAGTTTTAGGAAAACCTGGAGAACACAATACTGAGATTCACGCTATTTTGGCTGAATATGGCTTGCCATCAGATTTTCCGGTAGAAGTAGAGGTTTATGCACAAAAAATAGATACATCCATTCAGGAATCTGAAATTGCAAAACGTCGTGATATGCGTGATACACTTACGTTTACTATTGACCCGAAAGATGCAAAAGATTTTGATGATGCCTTGTCTTTCAAAAAGTTAGAAAACGGAAATTTCGAAATAGGAATTCACATTGCCGATGTTTCGTATTATCTTGAAGAAGGAACAATTTTAGATGATGAAGCGTATCAACGTGCAACATCAGTTTATTTGGTAGATAGAGTAGTGCCAATGCTTCCGGAAGTTTTATCTAATTTTGCTTGTTCGTTGAGACCGAATGAAGAGAAATATACTTTCTCAGCAATATTCGAAGTTTCTCCAACTGCACAAGTTATCAACCAATGGTTTGGAAGAACAGTAATTTATTCAGATCAGCGTTTTGCTTACGAAGAAGCACAATATATCATTGAAACAAAAGACAATACAATTCCTGTTGATATTTCGATCACTGGAGAATCTTATGTTGTGTCTGATGAAATTACCGAAGCTACTTTAAAATTAGATGAATTAGCTAAGATTTTAAGAAAGAAAAGAATGGCCAATGGTGCAATTTCTTTTGATAAAGTCGAAGTAAAATTCAACTTAGATGAACAAGGAGAACCAGAAGGAGTTTATTTTAAAGTTTCTAAAGATGCCAATCATCTGATTGAAGAATTTATGCTTTTGGCCAATAGAAAAGTGGCTGAATACATTGGTAAACAAAAGAAAACATTTATTTACAGAATTCACGATGAACCAAATGAAGACAAGCTTATTGCGATGCAAACCGTAATTGCTAAATTTGGTTATAAAATAGATTTCCGTAATAAAGGCGATATTTCGAAATCATTGAATGCTTTGATGGAAGAAGTAAATGGTAAAAAAGAGCAAAACTTAATTGATACTCTTGCTATTAGAAGTATGAGTAAAGCCAAATATTCGACAGAAAATATTGGTCATTACGGTTTAGCTTTTGATTATTACAGTCATTTTACTTCGCCAATTCGCCGTTATCCTGACGTTATGGTACACCGTTTGCTGCAATATTATCTGGATAACGGAGCATCTGTAGACGAAGAAGTGTATGAAACGAAATGTTTGCATTGTTCGAATATGGAAAGTTTAGCAACAAATGCGGAACGTGACAGTATCAAATACATGCAGGTTAAATACATGCAGGATCACCAGGACGAAGAATTCCTTGGAGTTATTTCAGGAGTTACAGAATGGGGAATTTATGTTGAAATTGTTTCTAACAAATGTGAAGGAATGGTAAGAATCAGAGAAATAAAAGATGATTATTATACTTTTGATGAAAAGCAATATGCTTTGGTTGGAGCTACTTCAAACAGTATTTTACAATTAGGAGATGAAATATATGTAAAAGTTAAAAATGCAGATTTGGTTAAAAAACAACTGGATTTTCATTTTTTAAGAAGAGCAGAATAGAGGTTTAATTAAAAAAATAAAAGTATGAAAAAGTTAATTATAGGAGCGGCAATTTTATTTGTTCAAATGTCTTTTGGTCAGGTTACCAAAGAATTAGGTGAATTCGATACTGTAAAAGTTTACGATAAACTAAGTGTGAAATTAGTTCAGTCATCTGAAAATAAAGTTGTTATAAAAGGAGCGAGAGAAGCCGAACTGGAAGCTGTAAACAAAAATGGAATATTAAAATTAAGAATGCCTTTTCCTAAGCTTTTATCAGGAAATGATCTTCAGGTAACGCTGTATTATAAACATATAGAATTGATTGATGCTAATGAAGGTGCAGCTGTAACAAGTGACGGAACAATAAAAGCTACTTCGTTTAAAGTAAGTGCACAAGAAGGCGCTAAAATTAATGTAGGTTTGGATGTTGATAAACTTAAAGTAAGTTCAGTTTCGGGAGGAGAAATTACCGCAACAGGTAAAGCAGCCAACCTTGATGCAAGTTTAGGAGCTGGCGGATATTTCCTTGGAAGTAAATTAGTCACGTCTCAGACTAAAGTAAGCGTTTCTGCGGGTGGAAAAGCAGATGTTAATGCTTCTACACTTGTTGATGCAAAAGTAAGCGCAGGAGGCTCTATTTACATTTATGGAAAACCGAAACAAATTAATCAAAAAACGGTTTTTGGAGGTAAAATAGAAGAAGTAAAATAAGAAATCGTATTTGAATGATAAATGATATTTTGGCTGGACTGCCATGGGGACTTTTTTTAAGTTTTATGGTAGGTCCGGTATTTTTTATATTACTGGAAACCAGTATTACAAAAGGATTCAGAGCTGCAATAGTTTTTGATCTTGGAGTAGTATTAGGTGATATTTTTTTTATAGCAATCGCCTATTTAGGCAGTTACAGATTAATACAGAGTTTAAAAGATAAACCCGCACTTTTTATTTTTGGCGGAATTATTATGCTGGCTTATGGAATAATTTCTTTCGTTAAATTAAAAAATGAAGAGAAAATTGATGACGAAGCAATAGATCGCGATATTATAAAAAGAAACTACGGCAGTTTGTTTATAAAAGGCTTTATATTAAACGTTATTAACATTGGTGTATTGGGTTTTTGGTTAGCTGTTATCATTTCTGTAGGACCAAAATTAGAAATGCAAAATTCAAGAATGTTTACTTTTTTTACTGCAGTCATCATTACTTATTTAGTAGTAGATTGTATTAAGATATTATTAGCCAAGCAATTAAAATCTAAAATGACACCAACGAATATTCTTAAAATAAAAAAAATTATTAGTATTGTTTTAATGGTTTTTGGATTTGTTTTAATTATCCAGGGTTGGTTTCCAAAAGAAAAAGAAATGGTAAAACATGCTTTTGAAAAGATTGAGAAGTAGTTGTTAATAACTCAAAAATATAGATTAAACCTCTGAATTTCAGAGGTTTTTTTATGTTTATAAGTACATGTAATCGTCTAGTTTGTCATTTCGACGAAGGAGAAATCCTCGCGAGAAGCTCGACAAAGATTGGACAATAGTTACGGAGTTACTTGCGAA
>NZ_MUGR01000017.1:0-96399 GCF_002217195.1 Flavobacterium aquidurense
AAGATGTGTCCAGACGGTAGACTGCTATCGGGGCTAGGGTATTTATCAATTAAAAATATAGACCGTAAGTTATTACAAAGTTTTTCAGAGTTGTTACAAATTAGCATTATTGCTCTTTGATATAGTTTTATTTTGTAATAAAATTGCACAGAATTTAAAGACAATAACTGGCTTAAATTAGAATTTTTTTGCTGTAAAATTTAGTTTGGGAATGAAATACAAAAATATATTATTAGTCAACGATATTAACGATGATGCAGAGACTTTTGTATTAGTCGTGAATGCAATTAATCATAAAATTAGGTCATCAGTAGAAGGTAGTGCACTTGAAGCTCTAAAAAAGCTTCAGAATTCAAAATTATCACCCGATATAATTTTCTTGGATTATAACATGCTAGATCTTGATGGAACTGGATTTCTTAAATTACTTAGAGATATTAAAGGTCTAAAAAGAATTCCAATTGTACTTTATTCTCGAAATTCAGGACATATGCTACAGGAAGCAGTGACTAAATTCAAGAGAGTGCAGTTTTTGAAGAAGCGTGCGAATTTTAGAAAGCTTTTTAATTCCCTGCAAAAGATAATTATATCTGAAAAGCCTGAAAAAAAAATATAACAACTTAAAACTATTTTTTGTAATTCCCCGCGGGCTCTGGCATTCTTATTTTCAAAATTCTGTGCCACGATTCTGCCACAAACTCCAGCATTGCTTTGGCAGCATTGGTGAACGAAAAACAATTTGCTGAAGCTGATATGTGCTCTATTGCCGCAGCAAAAAAGAAAATATCGTCGTCGTTGTCAATATGAAAAATTGTTGTATAACCCATTATAGCAAGTTAATAAGGTTCTGTCGCATTTGGGAATAACTTTATCTTTATAATTTCAAACTCATCAAAAAATGAATACTAATGGTCATTGTTATCCAAAATATATCATTCTTCAGGCAGTGTATTTTAAATTAAGATTTACACTTAGTTACCGTGATGTTGAGGAAATAATGAAAATTAGAGGAGTGCATGTGGATCATGCCACAATTCAGCGTTGGGTTTATAAGTTTACACCTTTGCTTGAGGCAGAGATGAAGAAAAGAAAAGGCAGAGTGGGAGCGAGCTGGAGATTGGATGAGACCTATATCAAAGTAAAAGGTATTTGGTGTTATTTATATCGAGCAGTAGATAAATTAGGAAATACGGTTGACTTTCTTTTGACCAGAAAAAGACGGAGAATGAGTGCTCAGTCATTTCTAATTAAAGCAATTAGTAATAACTGCCAGCCAAGAGTAATAAACATTGATAAAAGCGGTTATAATACTGCCGCTATCAAAGTTTATAATAAGCGTTCGTTCTCAAGGATTAAAATCCGGCAGTGTAAATATCTCAACAATATTGTAGAACAGGATCATCGTTTTATCAAGTGGCGCATACAAAACGGATTAGGTTTTAAAAGTTTTGAATCGGCCAGACGAACATTGAGTGGAATTGAAGTTGTGCATATGCTTCGGAAGAATCAGATGGTTAATCCCTGGAAAACTATGTTTAAATCCTTCTGTAAATTGGCGGGTTAACTTTTAAATTACTTAAATTCTTATATTTGATTCAGACAGATGTGACAGAACCTGCTTATTAAATATAAAATACGATTCATTTTACAGTACATCATTTATTTCAGATTCGTCCTCATAAAGATTGGTGGGTCTGTTTAGATCTTTTTCGTAAGTTTTTCTGTCTATTTTGTTTTGTCTGAAAATATAAATCATCATGATTAATACAACAGCATCAGTGAATGTTAATATAATCCAGGTTGATTCCATAGTGTTGTAAATTTTTAGATTATAAATATATGTTACTTAGGTTAAGTTAATCTTTGTCTTTTTTTACTCAGTTTATGAAATAAAATTTCTTTTTTGTGAGGGCTGTTTAGTTCCTGTAAAATAATGTAAACCGAAATACTAATTATAGAATTGCTTAAGTTGGCTAATTATATTTTTTCAATTTGAAAACCTAGCTTTCTAAAAGATTGTTGTTTTCTCTCTTCTATTGAATTTTTCTTTAGGAACATGAATTTGCCTTGCAGCACACAATTGACTCATTGTAAAAAAAAATATTTTCAGAAGGAACTACAGCTGAATGATGCTTTAAAACAGTTAAGGTAAATAAACAATCTTCAGGCATTCATGTTGGTAAACTTCTTTTCTTAAACCGCTGCTTGAAAAGCGATGATTGCGCTTGTTGAATATAAGCTGGATCTTCATTTTCTGGCAATATTCACGTCCTGTAAAATTTATGTTTTTATATTCATCGCCTAAAATTCTTATATCAATAGGTAAAGCCTGAAGTATATCTTCAAGGTCCTGCTCGGTAGCATACGGAATAATTTCATCGACAAATTTGCAGGCTTTAAGTTGAATGTATCTTTCTACAACAGATTGTGTAGGTTTATTTTTTTCAGGTCTGTCAATTGTGGGATCCGTTTGTAATCCCACGATTAAGTAGCTACAATATGATTTTGCTTCTTCGAGCATTCTTACATGTCCGGCATGAAGTAAATCAAAAGTACTAAATGTAATTCCGATTTTTGTTTTTATTATTTTCATATTAGTTTGGTATTACTATTTATTTAAATAAGTAGAGAAAGAAATTCACGATGTACTACGATTTCTAAAATGGTTTAATATTGTCTTATTAAGGAATTATATTCCCAAAAGCTTTTAAATCAGAACGGTATTTTTAAGTCGTTTAGATTTCTATAGTTGACAATAATAAATTTTATAGTACAAACATACGTTTACAAAATAGGGCGTTATAAGATATTTCGATGGATGGAAGTTTAGTATAGGTGAATGGGAGTTTTTTGTTGCTCTATTTTTTTATCTTAATAGTTAGACGTAGTAACAGATCTTTTTTTGTAAGTTAATTTTTGAATAATCATGTATATTATTAAGTAAAATTGGTTAGATTTATAAGTGAAATAAATAGAACTTCATTACATAGTTTTATTTTGTTTAAAAAAAAACAAATAAAATTTATTTATATGCATAAACCCGAAATTCCTGATAATGAAGATCTTCGTTTCGAATCCTTAGATGCTTATAAAATACTAGATACATTACCCGAAGAAGAGTATGATGCCTTGACCAAAATAGCGGCAGAAATTTGTGGTACTCCCATTGCATTGGTAACTTTAGTTGATCATAATCGACAATGGTTTAAATCGCATCATGGCTTAAATGCGACCGAAACTCCCAGGGATTTTGCTTTTTGTGCACATGCAATAAATACGCCTGATGAATTATTTATTATTCCAGATGCTACTAAAGACGTACGGTTTCATGATAATCCGTTAACGACTAAAGACCCGAACGTAATATTTTATGCAGGAGCTCCTTTAAATACTAAGGAGGGCTATTCTTTAGGTACGCTTTGTGTTATAGATACAAAACCAAGAGAAGGTCTTACAGAGAGCCAAAAAGAATCGTTAAAAGCATTGGCCAATCAAGTGATTTCGCAACTTGAACTTCGCAAAAAAAATAGAATTTTAGAGGATTTGAATGATGAAATTATGAAAAAAAATGTGCAGTTGAACCACTTTGCCCATCGTCTTACTCATGATTTAAAAGTCCCAATTCGAGGCATAAATTCGTTATTAGTTTTTATAAAAGAAGATCATGAAACAATTATCAAAAACACAGAATTAGAAGCTTGTATTGATTTGATTTATTCTCGCAATGAATACATGGATTTTTTAATTAATGGTATTTTAGAATATACAAAAGTTAGTAACGATCAAATTTGTTTTGAAGATTTTAATGTCAAAAGTACTATTCAATATATAGTTGACAATGGTGCTTTAAATATTGAGACGCATATCCATTACAGGAATTGTGATACCGTCATAAGGCATTCAAAAATCGGTTTTGTTCAAATCATTCAAAATCTTTTATCAAATACGGTAAAACATACCGACAGAGATGAATGTAATGTTTGGATATTAATAGCAGAAAACGAAACGAGTTATTCTTTTGTTTATGAAGATGATGGTCCAGGTATACCCGAAGACTATTGGGGAAAAGTATTTGAATTATTTGAAACGGTTAGTTCAAAATATGGTAAGAATGCTGGTATTGGTTTGTCAACAATAAAAGCCATATTAGATCGAGTAGGAGGTACTATCTATTTAAAGAATAGGGAAGACAATAAAAAAGGTGCTTGTTTTTGTTTTGTTTTACCAAAATTGCACAATTGCTAAATTTTTTATAGATGATAAAAAGATTATCAATGCATTTTTTTGCCGAAGATTTTATCCTAGCCACAAGAAGTACTTTCCTTTTACTTTAATTAAATTAGGATCAAAAGTTTGTTTGTGTATTAGAAAAATAGCACTTCACTAGAATTACATCGCCTTTTTGCTGATTTTTATTTGGATAAAAGCCCGGGTAAAAAATCAGGTCATGTTTTTGGTACTTAGCAAGTCTTTTTTGAAGATGTAGGCAATTTCAAAATTGATTTTTAAAATGGCAAAAGTCCAACAATAAATGGCAATGTAATTCTGGAAGTAACTGCAATAGTGGAACAATATTTAAGCAAAACAGGATAATTGTAGCGATAAAAATGAAACAAAAAATATTTTTAGCCTGTCATTTTTCAGATAACTCGCAAAAAATAGTTGCTTGATACTATAACTTGTGATAATTTATCGGTTTTGATATGTATGGAATAAAATTTTCTTTTTTATTTATTAATAATTTATAGTGCCATTCCCATCAATGAGATAGCTAAAAAACTCATCATCAAAGTGTTTGCTTCACTATGTGTTTTTGGTTCCTAGACCCTTTCAATAGAAATAATGATCATTGATAATACTAAATATTGCTTAGATTTGATTCCTATAGCAATTGTGTTTGCGAAACCAATGGCTATTTTCATTTTCCAGTGGTATTTGAATGAAACTTCATTTCTTGTTAATAATTTTTTTTAAGAACTTAATAAATCAGGAATGTCAGGTAATGAAATGATAATCACTGTTGAATTTGTTATTTTATTTTTGGTAATAATTATCTTTTTAGGTCTTAATTCTGTTACAAATCTAATACGATTGTAAGATTTGTTTTTTGTTTTTCGATGAATGGCAGTTTACTGTCGATGAAAAATCAATATTTACATTTGATCTGTAGTTGATTACGAAGTATGTATCGATAAATGGATATTAGCAAGGAAAGTGAAGTATTTTTTTGATTTTTTTATATTTAGTTGACGTAATATATTTATTAAGGATTTTACATCTATTAAGAAATCTCAAAAATAATATCCAATTGCTATCCAGTGCAAAAAAATATTGAAGTTTAAGATCTTTTTGAATTTCGTTTTTAGTTGTTTTAGTATACTTTTTATGGATGGGATAAATACCATTCATCGATACTTTTTTTCCAGTTGTCTATACTTTACTATGATTTGACGAAAAATAGCTCTTACTCCAAAGGGAATGAAATACATTTGAATTTGGATAAACATGCATCAAAATTTAAAAATTAGAAAATGGCAAAATCGTTAAATATATTATTGATAGAAGATGATGCAATTGAAGTAATGAAATTCAATAGAGTTTTAAAAAGTTTACAGCTCAACCATCGCATTATTGAAGCAAATAATGGAGAGGAAGCAGTTGATGTATTAAAAAGGAAAGAAACAATACCAGACATTATTATTTTAGACCTTAATATGCCTAAGTTAAACGGAATCGAATTTTTGACTATTTTAAAAACGGATGATGTCTTAAAATACATTCCAGCAATCATCTTAACCACTTCTAATAATCATAGAGATGTTATGGAGTCTTATAAAATAGGTATTGCGGGTTACATTTTAAAACCTTTGAAGTATGAGGATTATGTAGATAGAATAAAAAAAATACTCGATTACTGGAGCACTAATGAATTAATTTCGCAGTAATAAAAATGAATAATATTTTTTTTTCTGAATTTGTAGTTTAAGAAAAAATGTAGTAATTTACGTTACAATTCTAAAAAGTTGAATAGCTGGAATTTGAGTTCGGTTTAGTAGTGGTCTGAGCTACTTTTTGGTAACGAAAACATTCGAAATAGGAGAGTGTTATACTGATGCCTTATTCATGAAATTTTTAAAATTAAGGAGGTAACAGCATGGAAAAATCTCAATTTCATTTTGATAGTGAAACATTCAATAGGATTTTCCCTTTTAATGTTTTATTAGACCAGAACTTACTTATCAAAAACAAAGGTGAAAGTTTGGTAAAGGTGCTTCCTGAATTAAAAAACAATGACTATTTCTTGCATTCATTTACCATTACCAAACCATTTATTGAAGATCTAAATAGTGACAATTTTTATAAAGTCACAAATCAATTCGTTATAATCAAATCAAGTCAAGAGAAAATTTTCCTTCAGGGACAATTTCAAAACTATGCTGATGGCTATTTATTTTTAGGGAACCTCTGGCATAATTCTGTACATAATTTTGAAGAAAAAGAAATTTCTTTTTTTGATTTTATGCAATCCAATCCATCATTACTTTTACTTGATTTAATCAATAATCGCCAAGATGTCAGTCAGGAAATTCTTGATATTGCACTATTTGCTGCTCAAAATCCGGATCCATTAATTCGCATTGATTTTGCCGGGCATTTATTAAAAATGAATTCAGTAGCACAGGATTTAAGAAAACTTACATATAACGGAATTGAATATGAATTTGAGGCCTTTTTTAAATTCATCGTACATAAAATAGATAAAACAAAAGAAAGATGGATGTTTGAGGCAGAGAGCAATGGTAAGTGTTACTCCTTTGTTTGCAAAAGTTTGCAGGAGGAACGCTATGTTAATATCTATGGACGCGATATCACAGAACAAAAAAGAAATCAGGAAGAGTTAAATAAGTTGTCCTTGGTAGCAAAAACCAATAAAAACGGTATTGTATTTACGCATGCCGACGGAAAGATATTTTGGTGTAATGATGCTTATCTTAAATTGACAGGATATAAGTACGATGAAATTATTGGTAAAACACCTGTTGAAGTAGGTTCGGATCCTTTATCGAGTAAAGATGAAATACGCAGAATGATCAGTGCTTTTTACGAGGGAAATACTTTTGAAGTAGAAATTTTACATGCTAAAAAAAACGGTGGTACCTTTTGGTCTAAAACAGTGGGACAGCCCATTGTGGATTTCTCCCAAAAAGTTATTCAGTATTTTGCAATGATTGAAGATATTTCAGAAGACAAACAAAAAGAAGAACAGCTTTTGTTACTTTCTTCAATTGCAGATAAAAATATTAGCGCCGTGATTATTTGCGACAAAGAAGGTAAAATAGAGTGGGCTAATAGCAGTTTTACCAAAATGACCGGCTACTCCAATGAAGAGTTGATTGGTCACAGTCCTGGTCATTTATTGCAAGGCGAATCAACTGATAAAGAAACTATAGCTTATTTAAAGAATCAAATAAAACAAGGACTTCCTTTTAATTGCGAGGTCTTAAATTATACAAAATTTAAAGAAAAATACTGGGTTCGGATACAAGGGCAAGCATTGCATAACAAACAGGGAGAAGTTATTAAGTTTTTCGCTATTGAAGAAAACATTAGTCAGGAAAAAGAATTCAATCAACAGCTTAGAGATTCTGAAAATCGTTTGACTTCTTTAATAACCAATCTTCAGTCGGGTATTTTATTAGAAGATGAGAATAGAAAGGTGCTAATTGCAAATAAACAATTTTGTAATTTATTTGATTTTAAAGGAGAACCGGGGGAAATGAGAGGTCTTGACTTTAAAATGGCAACTGAAGAAAATAAATACTTTTTTAAAAGGCCAAATGAGTTTATTGAGAGAGTGGAAGAAATTTTAAGAAACAAAAAAAATGTTTTTTCTGAAGAGATTGAATTGGCTGATGGACGCGTGTACGAAAGGAGTTTTATTCCGATAGCCAAAGGCAACAAAAACGACGGCAATTTGTGGAGTTTTGAAGACATTACCATCAAAAAAAAGTACAAAGAAAGCCTGGAAGGAGAAAAAGAAAAATATAGAAATATTATTGCCAATATGAATATGGGCTTATTGGAAGTAGATAAGGATGATATCATACAATTGGCTAATCAGTCATTTTGTGATATGAGCGGTTTCTCTTTGATTGATTTGTTAGGCAACAAAGCATCTGAAATTTTGCTTCATCCTGAGGATAAAAAATTAGTTACTTTTAAAAATAAAGAGCGCGTTAAGGGTAAGTCGGATTCGTATGAAGTAACTTCTATTAATAAAAAAGGAGAAACAAGACACTGGCTAATTAGTGGTGCGCCCAATTATAATGTCAATGGTGAAGTAATTGGTTCAATAGGAATACATTTAGACATAACTCAACAAAAAAGTCTGGAATTGCAAAAAGAAGATTTGCTTAAAAAATTAGAAAAACAGAACGAACAGCTCAATGATTATGCTCAAATTGTATCACATGATTTAAAGTCACCTCTGCGAAGCATACATTCTTTAGTTACATGGATAAAAGAGGACAATCATAAAGAGTTTAATGCACAAACGGCACAATATCTTGATATGATAGAAGACAAAGTGGAGAAAATGGATCATTTGATTGAAGGAATTCTAACGTATTCTAAAGTAGATGATATTGAAATGATTACTGAAAATATCAATTTAAATCTTGAAATAAGCAAAATAATTGATATTATTCATATACCAAAGAACATTCAGGTTGTGGTAAAAAATGAATTGCCAACAATTAAGGCAGAACGATTTAGAATGCAACAGTTGTTTTTAAATATTATTAGCAACGCGGTAAATTATATTGATAAGCCTCTGGGAATTATTGAAATAAGTTGCGAAGAGGAAAAAAAGTATTATGTTTTTGCAGTTAAAGACAACGGACCTGGAATTGCTCCTGAGAATCAGGAAAAAATATTTGAAATGTTTCAATCTTTTAGTTCTAATAAAAGATCAACAGGTATTGGATTGTCTATTGTAAAAAAAATAGTCAAAAATTACAACGGAAAAATTTGGATAGAAAGTGAACTCACTAAAGGCACTACCTTTTTTATTAAACTGCCAAGATAGAAACTATGAAAATAATTCAAGCTTATAAAAAAAAGAATGAAAATTGGGAGTACCTGAAAAAAGAGGGTGAATTAAAAAATCCGCTGGTACTTGTTTTCGGAAACCGAATGCAATTGGAACGCCTGGAAGTCATTGAAGCGGTCAGAAAGGAGTTTCCTTATGAACATCTGGTATTTGGTTCTACAGCAGGCGAAATTATTGATGCAAATGTATTTGATGATTCTATCGTAGTTACTGCTATTGAATTTGAAAAAAGCAGCTTTGAAATTAGAACTGATAATATTTTTAATCATAAAAAAGATGCGAATGCTTTAGGAGAATCTCTTTACCAACAGATAACGAAAGAGAATTTAAAGCATTTATTTGTACTTTCAGAAGGAAGTTTCGTAAACGGAAGTTCACTTATTGAGGGCCTTGAAAATGGCATTCAAAATAAAGTCCCTATCTCGGGAGGTATGTGTGGTGATGATGCAAAATTTGAGAAAACATTAGCTTCTTATAAAGAAAATCCAAAAGAAGGAGAAGTCGTTTTAATTGGCTTTTATGGCGAAACTCTAGAAATCTCGTTTTCCAGTTTTGGTGGATGGAGCTCGTTTGGTCCGGAAAGAATTATTACACGATCAAAAGCCAATGTATTGTATGAAATCGATGGACAGCCTGCTTTGAATTTGTATAAAAAATATTTAGGAGACAAGGCTGATCAGTTACCTCAAGCTTCTTTGCTATATCCTTTAAATGTTACGCCCGAAGGTAAATCGAAAGCTGTTGTTCGTACTATTTTAAATATTAATAACGAGGATCAGTCGATGATTTTAGCCGGCGATGCACCCGAAAACGCCAAGGTACAACTCATGATGGCTTCTGTAGATGCTATTGCCGAGGGAGCATCGCAAGCGGCTACTTTAGCGATGAAAAATAGAAAAAATCAGCCACAACTTGCCTTATTGGTGAGTTGTGTAGGAAGAAAATTAGTTATGAATCAACGGGTTGAAGAGGAAATAGAGCACGTTCAGGAAATAATAGGAAATGAAGTAGCGATTACGGGCTTTTATTCTTATGGCGAAATGGCTCCGTTTAGTGATAATACCTTTTGTGAATTACATAACCAAACTATGACTTTAACCCTAATAAGCGAATAATGAATACGCTATTAAAAAGGCAAATTGCTAAATTTATAAACCCTGAGCATTTAAAAGATTTAAAACATTTTTTACAGGCAGTCAATGAATCTTATGATAATCACGAGGATCAGATGAGCATGTTGCAACGTGCGATGAAAATTAGTTCTGATGAACTTTTTGAAGCCAATAAAAAACTACGCGATGAAGCCAATAGTTTAAAAGAAATAAATTCAAATTTAACTGAGATTTTAAATTCTATGAATTTGGATGCTGAAAAATTGGGTAATGAAAAAGATTTTAATCAGTCTGATTTCTTAAAAAAGCAATCTATAGAAATTGTAACGATGAATAAGCAAAGAGAAGAATTGCTGAAAAGTTTAGAAAATCAAAATAGGGAACTTAACGAATATGCTCATGCAGTTTCTCATGATTTAAAAGCACCACTCAGAAATATAGATACTTTGATTAATTGGGTTCTTGAGGACAATAGAGACGTAATGGGTCAAAGTTGCTTAAGTTCGCTTAATCAGGTATTGTTGAATGTAGAAAAAATGGATTTGCTCATCAAAGGAATTTTAGATTATTCTACTGTAGACAAATTAGAATCTGAAGAAAGATTAATTGACTTTAATCAGGTGATTGATGAAATTAAGAGAGAGATTCATATTCCAAAAAACATTGAAATTTTGATAGTTAATGATTTACCAAAAATAAAAGGGAATACTTGGAGATTCAAGCAATTAATGCAAAATTTAATTGAAAATAGCATCCATTATAATGACAAGGCACATGGCAAAATTGAAATTGGTTATACAGAAAAAGAGCAGGATTTTGAATTTTATATTAAAGACAATGGCATTGGAATCGCTGAAAAATACCACGATAAAATTTTTAAAATATTCACAAAATTAGAAAGTAACAATCAAAATTCAGGAGTAGGACTTTCTATAGTTAACAAAATTATCGAGTATTATAAAGGCTCGATCTGGCTTGAAAGTGAAGAAAGCATTGGAACAACATTTTATTTTACCTTACCTAAAAACTATGGAACATCCTAATTTAGATTATATAGACCAACTCTGTGGAGATGATGATACATTTAAGCAAAAAATCATTAGTATTATTAAAAAAGAACTTCCACTTGAAGTAGCGGCATACCATAAAAGTATCGGAGATCGGGATTACAAACTAGCGGCAGACTGTGTTCATAAATTAAAACATAAAATATCTATTTTAAGTCTTGATAAAAGTTACGAGATTGCGCATAAATATGAATATCAATTATTAAATTTTACACCTGAGTCTGAAGACGAATTTGAAAGTATTTTACAATTGATGAAAGTTTTTGTAAACGGCATGTGAAAATGTTCTTTTTTCACGAATTGTATTGATGTCATTCCGGGAAATAAATCCAATATTCACGGATAAAAGTAGTTAATTCTGCTAATCTTTAAGAATAGTGTTTCAATTGCTTTTTGCTAAATAATCCATTACAGGAAATAAGCTTTGAAAAAGGGTTAGTTTTGTTTCTTTTGTATAAAAAATCTTCTGATCATATTTTGAAATATCAATTTGATTCTCTTGAATGACTTTCAGTAGCATGCTTAAGTTTTCAAACTTATTAAACGTGTTTGTAGTAATAAATCCGAGCTGTTTTAA
The DNA here is from genome assembly GCF_002217195.1 of Flavobacterium aquidurense. Taxonomy (NCBI): domain Bacteria; kingdom Pseudomonadati; phylum Bacteroidota; class Flavobacteriia; order Flavobacteriales; family Flavobacteriaceae; genus Flavobacterium; species Flavobacterium aquidurense. The sequence continues at coordinate 11,869 of NZ_MUGR01000017.1, forward strand.
ATTGTATTCGTTGAACATAAATCTAGCTCCGGCTCTAATCGCTGATGTACTACTTTTGTATTTATTTATATTGACTACAGAGACATTTTTGCATGTTCCGCTTATATCTTTTAAGAGTTCGTAGGTATTGTCTTTACTGTTATTGTTAACTAAACAGAACTCAACATCCTGAACATCATTTATATATTTGATACAAAGATCCTTCTCAATGTCGTATTCATTGTTATAGCAAATGATGATGATTCCTGTTTTCATTTTTTTTAAATTTTGAGTTATTTTTTGTTGATGAATTAAAAATTCTAACTGGCTCTTTTAGCTCTTTCCCAATTAACAGATTGGTTATTTCTGATATAACGAACAAAACCTAAGATTACAGAAAGATTCATGATGAAGAAATAGTAAGGAACAAATAGCACTTTTATTCGCGTGGCCCTATTTTCTAAAAACCAGCCTAAAAGCGCTGCACAATAAAATAATAGCTGTAACCATAACAAAACGGAATAAAGTTGAAGCTCCAGAATGTCTGGTTTGTATGCCAGAAAAAAGGAAATCGGAATCAATAAAAACAAGCAAAGAGGTGCTAATGTCCAACGAAGTACCCGATGTGAAATGTATTGAAATGAAAGTGTACCATATTTAAATACATTCAATAAAGACCTTAATCGGACTACTGATTGAATACCTCCTGCTGAAATTCTTATTTTACGTTTTAACTCCTCTTTTACATTTGCAGAAGCTGTCTCTATGGCAAATGCTTCCGAGTCGTATTTTATGGTGTATCCTTGCTGGGCTATTCGCAGTGAAATAATAAAATCATCGAGTAAAGTATCTTTTTCAACATGACGGTATAATTTTGTTCTAATGGCAAACAATTCACCGGCTGCCCCAACAACCGAATATAATTCGGCATCCCATTTTTTCAAGGTTGATTCATATTTCCAGTAGAGTCCTTCTCCTGCAGCAGACGCAAAGTCACTATCGTGATTAAAAATTCTTTTTTCGCCAGACACACATCCTACTTTTTCATTTCCAAATAACCTAACAATACGTTTTATAGATTCTTTACCAAGCATCGTATTTGCATCGCTGAATACTACAATTGGCGTTTTTACAAATTCCATTCCTCTATTCATTGCTCCAATTTTTCCATTTCTGGCATCCAAATGATGTACTGTTGTATTGTGATAATTACAAAGCAGTTCTGGAGTACCATCGTCAGAACCATCGGTGACCCAGACAATATTTAATTTTTCTTTAGGATATTGCAGCTCTAAAGTGTTTTTCATTTTAGATGCTATATAATCTTTTTCGTTATACGCTGCAATAAACAAAGTCACTTCGGGCTCGTAGCTATCATCGATCTTTTGGATTGTACCAATTTTGAAAAACCTTCTTACTTTGATAATTGTAAAAAGCAAAATACCATAACCTATGTACGTGTAAAATACGATAAACAATAGCATCCAAAAAAGTAGTTTTAATAATTCCATGACTTTAGTTTTTAATTTTCTCCCAGTTAGAGGTTTCAAAGTTGTATTGTTTTATAATTCTGGCTGGATTTCCTACAGCAACCGAGTAGGGGGGAATATCTTTTGTAACGATACTTCCAGCTGCTATAATAGAATGTCTACCAATAGTGACGCCGGCTAAAACTACCACGTTAGCTCCAATCCAGGTATTGTCTTCAATACTAATTGGTGCGGTCGAAACACCTTGCTCATGAATAGGAATACTAATATCTTCATAGTTATGATTCAATCCTGACAACGTTATGTTTTGAGCTAAACGAATATCATTTCCAATAGTTACAGGACCTATAATGGTATTGCTTAAACCAATTTTTGTCTGATTCCCAATAATCACTGATCCAACACCATTGTTAATTGCTGAAAAATCTTCAATAGTTGAATTTATACCTAATTCAAATCTATTCCAGGGAACAACATCCATGCGTGTTCTTCTTCTTATAATAGCTCCTTTTCCTTTTTTATGATAAAACGGATTGATGAAGTACTTTATCCATAATCTTGGCCGGGTCTGATTAGGAATAAGAACAGACCAATGCACCAGGTTTTTTAGCTGATCATTCGATTTTATTTTTTCTTTTAGTCCCATTTTATTTTGTTTTTAGTAGCTTGTTTTATGGCATCATAAATAGCAGTAACATTGTTTGTCCATGTATGGTTTTGAGCAACTTTAATTCTTTTTTTTATGAGCTCATCAGAATTTTCTAGCAGTGCCTTTTCTATTAAATTAATGTAGCTTTCTTTGGTATCACCCAGATAAACACAATCTTCAAACATCAACATTGCTTTTGTTTTAGTTGCAACTACTGGTTTTCCCATCGCTAAATATTCATCTATTTTTCTGGGATAATTTCCTACGGTAAGGTTATTGGTTATTTGTGGATTCATAGTCACGTCAAAGCCCTTAACGTAATTTGGAAGCTGCGATGGATCTTTACTTCCCAGAAAATACACGTTTGGCAACTTGTGCAAATTAGATTTTTTAAAATCCTGATCTTCGGGGCCAACCAAAACAATGCTCGAGTTTTTTTTTTGAATCGCTATGTATTCCAGAAGCGCAATATCAAGTCTTAGTGTTGTTAGCGAACCCACATAACCAATTACTGGAGACGGGATAGTTGTAAATTCATCCGGCACTTTTATCATATTATCATAATCGCTAAAATGAGAGATATCACATCCTTGCCCTACCATATAGCTATTTGGATTATACTGTAAGCCAAAATCGGCAAAAAAATCTGAATTGGTTGTAAGCACATCTGCTTTTTTTACAACTTCTGGCTCGATTCGTTCTCCATGTTTTTGCCAGTAAGGTACTTTTACGAGATAATCCCGCATATAATATACATAAACCTGAGGACGAAGCATTTCTTTTAAATGAAGCCCAAGAAACATAGAACTGTCATTAAATAATATGAAATTTGAAAATCCTAATCTCGCAATGGCCGATTTAATATCATTTGAAAAAAATCTTGTATTGCGCTTATTTAGCATTTTGAATATAAAGTGAGAGCTCACCCAATTTATAGATTCAATAGTCGTTTTTGGATAAACATTCCAAAGATTAGGGGCTATTTTTTCAATATCTGCACTTTCTCGTTTTGCTATTCTTATGCGTTTTTGAATTCTTTCATTCCCTTTTTGTTTTATTTTGGTGATCCGGTCCATCGGAGGATTTATGTATAGAACGCGGTTGTCTTTTGCGAATTCGAGTGCAATATTTTTACAATTACTTCCTATCTGAATGTCCCATGGCTGAATACCAATAATGACAATGTCTTTTCCTTTTATCATAACCTTAGATTTTAATTTCGTTATACAATTGTTTGTACTGTTCTAAAACTTGAAACGCCATTCTGTTCCATGAAAATTTTTTACTTTGAAGCAGTCCTTTTTGAATCAGTTCATTTCTATATTTAACATCAGATGCGATTTTTATCATTCCATTACAAATCTCTTTTGTGTTATTTGGATCAATAATATGAGCCGCATCACCCGCAACTTCTGGCATAGAAGAGGTGTTAGATGTAATCACAGGCACCCCGCAAGCCATGGCTTCTATAATCGGAATACCAAATCCTTCTCTCAATGATGGAAATAAAAACAGTTTTGATAAATAGTAGATTGCCGGTAAATCTTCATCAGAAATATATTCAATCAAAATAATATGCTTGCGAAGATGTTGAGCATCAATATCGTTTAAAATTATTTTTAGGTCGGTTTCTTTATAACCTAGCAGGAGAAGTTGATAAGAAATAGTTGCTTTTTTTAAAAAATCATTAAATGCTATTAATACTCCTTTTGTATTTTTTCTGGGATCTTTATTCGCAATATGCAATATGTAATCTTCAGGAAGTTTATAATTAGTTTTTACTTTACTCAAATGATGAGTATCCATTTTTATTGTAAATTTTTGATTGACTCCGTTATGAATAGTCTTAATTTTTTTGTTTTTAAGTTTGAAAAAATGATTAATATTTTGTTTTTCGAAATTTGAAACAGTAATAATACAACTGCTATTCTTTACGACTTTTGCAACAATAATTCTTCGGTATAAATTACCAAATTTTTGGTATAGAGAAGCTTTATTGAGTAATAACTTTAATAGACTTTCTTCCATGTAGATAATATCATGAAGAGTTGTAATTAAAGGAGTTTTTCTGGAATAAGGGGCTGTATTACTGGTACAGTGTAGCAAGTCGCAATGATAGGCTTTGGCTGCCTTGGGCAATTTAAACTGTTCCCACCATGGATAAGAACCGCCAGGAATTTCAACAATTTTAAAATTTGCTGTAGGCTGAATTACTGACTTGTCCTGGTCTGGTTTTACGAAAATGAAATAGTCATTTTCTTTATCTATAACCTGAAGATTTAAAATTAATTCAAGTGCTACTCTGTCCATGCCATGTTTATGAGAACGAAACAATCTTTGGGCTTCTATACCTATTCTCATGATTCTTTAGTTTTGTACCGCTCCGTGGGCAGTGTGAATAAATTTATTGTTAGCACCTTTAAGCTTAAAGAGTAAGAGCGCCATTCTAAAAAAAGCAGAGGGTAATGAAAATAGTGCCTTACAAGTAGCTGTATTATAAAATGATTTTGGCAGTGCTAAAGAGAAAGCCAGAATTGTCATAATCAAGTTTAAAAACCACCCATAGACCCAAACATTTGAATAAAGATTAAAGCCAAAAGAGAGTAAACCATAAACGGCTGCGATTAAAAACGTAAGCCCCAAAAGCAGAATTCTTGGCGGAACAATCATCTGCAATACCTTATCGAAAAAGTTTAGGTTTCCTTTTACCAATAGTTCTTTACAGCCTGTTCCAAAATATTTTTTTAAATAAATAAATTGTGTAGACAACCATCTTCTTCTTTGATTGGAAAAATCAGTTGATTTTTGAATTTTTTCATCCAGTACAACGGCATTATTTAAATATTCTATTGTAGTTCTTTTTTTTGCAAACCTGAATTCTAATTCTTTATCAAAACCTCCAATGGCGTCTACGGTTTTCATCATTGATTTGAATAGTGTATACTCAAAGCCCATTGCGGAACCAATCAGTCCCGATGAAAAACCAAGCGCTCTGTGTCCTTTTCTAAAAATATGATTATTTATTTCTTCGCTGGCACCATCAAGTATGGCAAATGACGTATTTAGGTTTTTTGCTTTCCTGCGTCCCTGTACTACTTGATAGCCACTTCGAAAAGCATCATTCATTTTTAGCAAAAAATCACGTTCCATAATATTATCTGCATCCAGCACCACAGCAAAATCATAGTCTTCATTCAGCTCCAGCATGGCTTTGTTTAAGGCTTTTGCTTTTGTACTTTGCTCAAAAGAAACTTCAATTAGAGTTATAGGTAATGATTTCAAACTATGGATTGTAGCAGGTTTCAGGGAATCTGCTACAACGACTACATCAAAATTTTCGAATTCATAATTTTGTTTTAATGCAGACTTTGCTACTTCAACAATAACAAAATCTTCTTTATAAGAGGGTATAAATACCGCAATTTTGCTTTGTGCTTTAGCTGTAACACCTCTATATTTTTTATAGAAATGTCCAGCGATTGAAAACACCAAAACATATAAACACGACATTGTAAAGTACCAATAAACGCTGTACTCAATTCCTTTTAAAATAGTTTCTATAGCCTGCATAAACATTTGAATTATAAAGTTGAACATTGTGATTTTTAAGAAAAAAATGGTGTCAGCTTATAGCTGTAAAAGTTTTTGCAATTCTCCTTTTTCTAACAGTTTTTTACGTTTTCTAATTCCATCTCTTACTTTTAGGGCAAAACGGCGTAAAAAGGGAAGGTGTTTTCCGCTTTTAAGATTGTATACTACTGATTCAGAATTGTAGACCATCTCAAAATTTTGCGTACAAAAAACTGGTTTTTTGGTAATTCGGTTAATTTCTGCGGCTTGTTCCAGGTCACTTTCTACAAATAAATTGTAATTACTATACAGGTATTCCTTTGCTTTATGCCCTGCATGGTTATTTGCCTTTTGTCTTGCTTTCATATCTGGCAAATCAAGCATTACCAGTTTATTATAGGCAATTCCGTTTTTGTTTAACCAGGTTTCTGTTTCAACTCTATATTTTTCAAGCCTGGAGGTAACAATAGTTCCTATTTTACTTCCAGGAATGTAAAGTGGTGCCGCATTAAGCAAAAAAGATTGATATAGAACACCATCATCATTTTGTTCATCAGAAGGATCTAAACAAAGAACGCCGTCAATATCAAAACAGGCTTTTTCCAAAGTAGTGTGATTGAAGATGTTCCATTGAAAATATCTTGGTGTGGGTACAGCTTCTAAAGCATAATCAGCTAAATGTCCGTTTTCGGGCGTATAATAGATTACACAGTATTTGATATCGAATTTTGATTCTAAATGCGCTAAATCTCTTTTACTTTCTAGTAAGGCAGAACCAGAAGCGATACTATCGTCTACTATTAAAATTTTTTTATATTCGTTTTCACTAAAAAATTGTTTTCTTGCGCCAGATTTGTAACTATATCCCTTTATAAAAGAATGAATGTCGGTATAAGGTAAATTTAGGTATAATGCCAGTAGATTGGCCGGTAACATTCCGCTTCTTGGAATTCCTACTACAAGATCAATATCTCTGGGAATTAAGTAAAGCTTTTTAAGAATAGTTGTGTTTAAGTCGTTTAAATTTCTATAGTTCATAATAATAAATTTTATAATACAAACGTACGTTTACAAAACAGGGTGTTATAAGATATTTCGATGGATAGAAGGTTAGTGCAGTTGAATGGGAGTTTTTTGTTGTTCTATTTTCGGCGCGATGAACATAAAAACCATACTCACGTACATTAGCATACCAGTTGGCATTTGTCCGAAAACACCATTCCCATAAGAGGCCATCATAATTCCGGCCATTCCGCAAGTTAAGGCTGCAATTTGCGCTTTTAGCCAGTCATCCTTCAGTTTATACATGACATTATAGGCTCCGGTACCCAGAATAAAAAAAAGCATAATGAGATAGTAGGTAAGTCCAACGGCACCATTATCTGCCCATATCATTACATACCAGCTATCTGTAGCGGTATTGGCTAAAAATGTATTGGGAGTAAAACGCTGGCCCCAGTTACCTGTAGCTCCAACACCACCACCAAATGGGCGAGTACTTAAATATCCTTTTAATTTTCTTTGATTTTCTAATCGTACCTGAAGAGAAGCTTCGTTGGGATCAAATGCGGTTCTCATTCTTCGTATTTCAGCATTTCCCTGACCGATGGTTGTGTGGGCAAAAAACACATAGACTGCAATACCAAGAATGCCTCCAAGAATAAGCACTTTTGCATTTTTTTTAAGAATCAAAAACATAATTCCGCCAATCGCAGGAACAGCTATGGCACCGCGGGTTCCAGATATTAGCATTCCGAAAAAACCTGCTAATGAAACAAATATGAAAAAAGATTTGAGCTTAAAATTTCCTTTTTTGAGTAAGGCCAAGATACCAAATACAACTCCTGCATGTCCTTGTGAAGCCCCAAATTGCCCTGCATCTGAATAAAAAGAGAAGACCCTTAATTTACCAAAAAGAATATGTGTCTCTGCACCACCCTGATCCAGCCATCTTTGTTCGAATGGATCTACTCCAAAATGAAATTGCTGAAAACCTTTAAGCGTTCCAAGAAGAGAAAGTATTCCCCATACAATAAAAAAGGTATTTAAGTCCTTTTGCTTATTAAATAATACAAATAATAATGGTATACAAAGCCACTGATACAAAGCTACGCCTCGCATGGCATAAAACCAGGCTTCCCTGCTTTGAGCCTCCGGATTTCCAATTTGCAGCACTATATATCCCATCCAGATGGATATTACAAGAGTTAGAGGAGATTTTGCCTGATGCCAGGGTATTTTGGTAGCGAAACCTTTAAAGAATAAAGCTAAATAAATTAGAATAATTACCCCATCAACAGACAATCCCCAGGCTAACGGGACATATCTGGCGAGTCCTGTAACAAAAAAGCCTAGGAAGAGGAGTAGAATGATACCTAATTTAGGGGTAGTAAAAATGGTATAAATCAATACAATTGCAAAAATTAATCCTATGACACCTAGCAAGCCAATAATTCCAGTTTTACTAACTAGCAGAGTAATTAGAATTGTACTTATAAAAATTGTAGCAAATATATTGAGATTGGCGAGACGATTAGATCCGGAATTTGCCTCAAAAGGATCAGTATGATTATTAAATGAGTTCATAACTAATTTTTTAGAAATTTAAATTCATTTATTAACTTGGTAAATTGATTCCATATAGCTAAGTAAAATCGATTCCCACTTTTAAAAATTTCAATGGTCGAAAAATCAAACTCTTTATTGATACAATAGGCTCCGAAAACGATACCGGCCGTTGTAAACAAAAGAGTAGCTATTGCAACTGCTTCGAGAGATTTAAAAATGAAAACAGCAACAAGATCTCCTATAACATTAATACCTAACATGATGATTACTTTTAAGGCATTAATATGTGGCTTATTCATGCTATCCAAACCAATTCCGGTCATTCGGTCTATAGGTAATAATAATCCATAGATGGAAAATATTCTAACCAGTGTTACGATATCAAATGCATTAGAGCTGGAGTTTAAGTATTGGGATCCGGAAACAAGGAGTACAAATTCTCTAGCAAATGCAAATGTGATAATAGACATGAATACAAATAAGTAAGTTAGTGCGCCGCAGTAGCTGTAAAACAGATTTTTAACTTCGCTGATATTTCCTTTTAAGCTGGCTTTTGACATTTTTGGAAAAGCTGTAGCAGCAAAACTTCTTAAAGGAATTTGCTGCAATTCGGTTAATTTTAAGGGAATACTGAATAAAGCTACTGCCATAACTCCTAACGGACTTATACTGATAATTAGAAGATCAGCATTTCTTAATAAATTGGTTCCTATTAAGGTAAAAGTGCTATATTTTCCAAAGTTCAGTAAAGTTGCATTTGTTGACTTATTCGCTTTTCTAATATGTAGTAATCCATCCCAACCCTTGCTAATACAAATGAGAGTAGTAAGCAAGTTTATTAGTAACAATACCCATATCAGGTGTACAATAGAAAAATTAAGTACTATTTTGTTTATCACCAGGAACAAAAAAAATAATCCACTATTTAAAGTTTTAATCCAGAGTATTTTTCCATATTCCATTTTGGCTTGTAAAACAATCATGGCATTATTCCAAGGAAGATTTATGAAAGCCAATAACGGATACCAGGTAAAAAACAATAGATATAGAGAGCTGGATATTATCTCTTTAAAAAAAATATTGGCAGCAACCATAACCATCGCAATGCTCACTGTGCTGACCAGACTGATAAGGACATTAGATCCTATTAATTGCTCGCTTTTGTCTTTTGATGCTCCGGATAAAAATCGAACTAAAGCATTATTAGTAATTCCAAATCTTAACATTTCTACCAGAGATCCTCCGGAAATAAATATTACCCATTGAGCAAAGTGTTCAGGATCCAGACTTCTTGCTAATAAAGCAAAGCCTCCAAGTCCTAAAACTGCTATCACGAGGTTTCCGGACAATGATAAGAAGTTATCTTCTTTACATATTTTTGTAAGTACTTGAAACATGATTAGATATGATTTTTTAGATGAAACTGAAAGCGTAGGATATTTTTTATTTTGCTTCGTGTTTTAGATCGTTTTTTTGGTAATTCTCCTAAAAGTGATTCTACTTCATCTATTTCTACACCATTAATGATAAACTGAAGTTTTGATGGAGTAAGCTCCTTTATGTTGTTCAATAGATTTTCGTCAGCCTTAGACCATAATCTGTTAGATCTACAAACTAATACTACCAAATCAGAGGCAACTATTAAATCGGCTGGATAGTTCGTATCCAGAACATTAGGTAATTCTATAATCACATAATCAAGCGGTTTTTCAGGTATACCTGTTCCTTTAATAGTTAATTCATTATAGCTGTCTGAATCATAAAACTCTCTATCAACTTCATATTTTAGATATTCAGCGGCATCAAGGTAATCAGAAGGATTTACTAAAAAAGGATGATCGTAATCTATTCTAGGATCTTGATAACCTAAAAGCAGACTCAATAAAGGAAATTGTTGTGAACTGGTTCTTGGTTTTGATATATCAGAATGGTTAAGGACTACCAATGATTTACCTGCATACTTTAGTTTCTTCGCAATATTAGTTGCTATTACGGTCTTTCCTTCATTTTTCTGAGTACTTAATATTGTTATAATCTTTGTTCCATTAGACGTCTGTTGTGTTTTAAGTGCGTGATTCAGATTTTGAATAACGAGTTCCATAAGCCTGTCCTGAATGCTAATCAGATCTAGTTTACCATTTGTTTTAAATACTTTAGAGAGCATACCCAGGGCAGGAATCTTAAGTTTATCTTCTGCAAGAGTTACATTTTTTAAGGTATTGTCGAAAAATTCCATAACCAATAAACTCCCTAACAATAGAATAAAACTTAATACAATGGTAGCAATAATGACTATTTTTCGTTTTGAAGGTGTTGGTTTTAATGGAAAATAAGGAGGATCGACAGCTTTAAGATTACTAGATAATTGCGTATCCTGAAATTTTAATTTTGCTAAATTTAGACCGTGCAGAATTTCTAAATATTCCTGTTCGGCCACATTAATTTGTCGTTCAATTTTTTTTAGATTAGCACCAGCAGGGGCGTATTTAGCATATTCTTGTCCAAATTCTCTATTACGCTTATTCATAACCTGCAGTTTGGCTTTAAGGTCTTCTGTTTCAACTACTTTATCAACCCATTCTGGTAATATTTTTGATGTTGGCACGCCTTCTGCTGAATTTTGAAAAGTATATAATTTTGCTACACTCGATTTAATTTCGGTCTGAAGTTGTGAAGCTTGTTTTTGTAGTGCTTCAACATTGGGAGATTTTTCAGAATTGCTGGATTTTGCTTCACCCATTACAATTTCATAATTCAGTTCGCCTAAACGTTTCTTGCCTTCAAGAATCTGATTGCTTTTTTCCTGTACCAGTTCCTGCACTTCTAATTTTTGCTCTAATTTTTTTGCAGAGGCCTCAGAACCGGCTAATTCTGCTTTTTTATTACTGTATTCCACATCCATATCTTCCTTTACATTTGCAACGGCCTTACTTTGCTCATAATAATTAATAATGCCATTGTCCTGATTAAATTTTAATAGAAGATCTTCTATATTTTTTAATTTATTTTCAGAATGATTGAGTTGCGTTTCAAAATATTTTATTACAGCATCAGAACCGGTTTCTTTAAGATTTTTGTATTTTCTTATACAAACCTCATTAAAGATTGCCAATGTTTGCTGACAAATACCAGGATCTTCGGTCTCATAGCTTAACTCTATTAAATCGCTGGTAGAGATACGTACCGCTTTTATTTTTGAAATAGCTTCCAGCGAATAATAGGGATGATCGAAGTTTAATAAAGAATACACGAAATTTGTGTTATTACTCTTCATCAAATTCATTAAATTGGTTACTGTTTGCTCATAATCAGCTCTGCTAACGTTTGCAGGTATTGTATTGATGGCCTCTTCATCTTCAGAATTGGGTTGAATGATGTTAGAGTTACGATGTGATTTTGAAACATAGCGATAGATTTCCTTTGGCATATCTGCTTTTAATTCCTCAAAAGTTTTGTCAGAGATAAATTTGCTATTGGGCTTGCTTAGAAGTAGATGCTGGCTTAATAAGCGTATCGCAACTTCTTCCTGAGTGTCTCTGGAGTTAATAATGTTAATTAAGTTATCGAATGCAATATTAGTAGCAAAGTAATTAAATGATTTATCCATTTCTACAGATGAACCCGAAGCCAACCCTGTATAAAGTTTTGTTTGAGAACAATAACTGTGCTTAGGGTTATTGGTAAACAAAATGGCTAGTATTCCAACAAATGAGGGAATCACAATAAAAGCTACCTTATGTTTTAAAATTAATTTTATAAATTCTATTAGTTTCATATTAGTGTTATTAGTGTTTTTACTTATTAATTTACACCCATTTTTATTACGTCATTTTAGTGATGCATCTGTTATTATGATTCAAAATTACCAACTATTAAAAGCGAAGTAGCCTATATTTCGCTGGGTTGAAGCTATCTGTCGTTGAATGGATATTTAATATTGATTAATCGCTAAATATTTGAGATAAAATATCTTGGGAGTGTGTTTGTTGGGATGCTTAATGGATAATTTATTCCTTGAAAATAAAAATTTATGCAAAAAAAGTCTAATCGCCAGAAGTAAGGGGAGGAGCTTATTAAAAATAAAAAAGGCTTATTCATCGATAGAATAAACCTTTCTTTATGAAGAATAAATAGATAATTTAAAAAAAAACATAACGCATGAATAAATATTATTTTAAGGCTGTAATTTTAATTAATTTCAAGACCGGTTAAATTCTCCAATAATTTCTTTGAAACCAGAAATTCGGATTTTGCCTGTTCAAATTCGGCAGCTATTCTGGAGGTCATATCTGAAATTCTTACGTATTCAGAAATCGGGATTATACTATTTCTAAACTCTTTTTCCACCATTTCCATATTTACTCTTGCGTTTCCTAGGTTTGAAGCTCGTAATTCGAGTAAATTTTCCTTAAGAACTAATTCTTCATAATTGCGAATAACAGCTTGTTTTAGTTCGTCTTCTTGAGATTTTGCTAAACTTTTAGCTTGTTCAAGTTCTGATTTAGCTTGCTTAATTTGGGATTTACGATTGATCACATCAAAAACAGGCATTTTTAAATAGAGACCAACATTGTAATTCAATTGTTTTGTATTGCTTGCTAAATTTACGGTCGAATTATCTCCGCTAATGGAAGATAAATTATTGAAGGTTCCATATCCACTGTTTACTTGTACTCCAAAATTTCTAGTCCAGTATTGTTGCTTACCTTTTAAATTACAATCCTTAGCATCAATCTCCAATTTTCGATAATTTACCATACCATTATTAACAAGCGCAGAATCAATTAGCACACTAAGGCTGGGAATTATTAATTTTGTATTTGAAGATCCAGATTCATTTACGGAACTGTTTTGAGCTTTTATCTCAGAAATTTGAAAGATTAATAAATATAGGGTAATCATTATTTTAAAAATAGTTTTCATTGTTATTGGTTTTTGAATTAAACAGTACTTTTTTGAATTAAGCCAGGAAAGGTTCTTAAAATTAATTTGATGTCGTACCAAAAAGAATAGTTGTTACCGGTAAAATGATCTGCATATTCATTGTCAAGACGCATTCGTTCCTCTTCAGACATTTCGCCTCCTCTTCCTCTTAATTCGACCTGCCATAAACCAGTAATACCAGCGGGAGCTAAGAATCTTTTTGACATAGTATCTTTTGTTAATAATTCGGCTTCATATACTGGAAGAGGCCGATTTCCTACGATAGACATGTCACCTTTAATTACATTAATTAACTGAGGTAGTTCATCAATACTTGTATTTCTAATTAATTTTCCAATTTTGGTAATTCTAGGATCGTTTGCTATTTTTATAAAAGTTGAATTCGTTTTTTCAATTTCATTTTTTTGGGTGTTATACCAATAATCACATATTTCTTTAGCATCAATATGTAGTAGTGGTGAACACAATTTTCCTTTTAACAATTTACTGCATTTTGGACAGGGGGCTTCGAAATCAATGGTTGTAAGCGTTTTTGCTTTTTTATACTGATTATTTTCTTGTGCTAGTTTTTTTATTAAATCTTCAGAACCGGAATGCATTGATCTTAGTTTGTAAAAATCGAATGTTTTTTTGCCCACTCGTTTAGAAATGTAATAGACTTTTCCTTTAGACTCAAGTCTTATTGCCAGCATAATTAATAAAATTAAAGGAGCAATAGAAATCAACACTGAAAAAGCAAAAAAAACATCAAAAATTCTTTTTGATAGTGGTAATTTGTAAGTTTCGTGAGGAATTAAATTATCGATAACCGCTTTATTTAAGTCTTTTAATTTGTATAATGATTGTGCTCTCTCTATTATTTGGTTAACCGCTGTACTAGAAGAAACAAAGTAATCGTTTATACCTTTTGCAAAAGTTTCTGCCAAAAGCGAACTATTGTGTTCATCAGAAACTAATATAAAAGGTCTGTTTTTTAAAATAGATTCGTTTTTAAGGACATCAAATAAATACAATCCTGTGTTCCCGGTTAAGTTATAAGAACATATAATTACATCAATATTATTTTTGTTTTTGAGTAGTTGTAAACACTCAATACTGGTTTGTACAGCAATTAGAGTACTATTTTTATCTTTAGCACATTGCTTATAAGTTTCAGTCGATTTTCCTATATAAAGTATGGTCATGGCAATAAATATGAGTTTTAAAATCAAGGACTTTTAAGTGCTTACCAGTTACTGGCGTAGTGAATTGGAAACAAATTTTTTCGGGTAATTTCCTTTAGTTCTTCGGGGTTAAAAGGTTTTGTCAGGTAATCCTGAGCTCCTAATTGATAACCTTTAATGCGTTCTTTACTTTCTTTGTTTCCTGAAAGTAATATTACCGGCGTATGTTTGGTAAACCCCATTAATCTAACTTCTTTCAAGAATTCAAACCCATTCATTTTAGACATTTGAATATCGCTGATTATTAAGTCGGGCAAATTATTTTCAAGCCAGACCAGCGCTTCAATTCCTGAGTTTTTAGTAACAACCTGGTAGTCTGGAGACAAAAAATTTTCCAATAACACACAAGTAGTGTGTTCGTCATCGACTACTAAAATTTTTTTCTTCATGATTTTGTTTTATAAGATTGGATTTTTTTGATTAAAGAACAGATTTAAAAAAAGCTATAGTTTTTTCTAAACCTTCATCAAGACATACTGATGGAGACCAGTTAAGTTCTTTTTTTGCAATAGAAATTTCTGGTTTTCTCATCATCGGGTCATCTGATGGCAATGGTTCATAAACAATTTTTGACTTTGATTGGGTAAGTTGTATAACTTTTTTAGCAAGCTCCAGAATCGTAAATTCATTTGGATTTCCAATATTTACAGGTCCTGTAATGCTATCAGGGGAAGCCATCATTTTAATCAGGCCAACTACCAGGTCATCAATATATTGAAAGCTTCTGGTTTGTTGTCCTTCACCATATACCGTTATATCTTGATTTTTTAATGCTTGTACTATAAAATTGGAAACCACTCTGCCATCATTCGGATGCATTCTTGGGCCATAGGTATTAAAAATTCTAACAATTTTAATCTTCACATTATTTTGTTTATGATAATCACTAAACAAGGTTTCAGCAGCACGTTTACCTTCATCGTAGCAGGAACGTTCTCCAATGGGATTTACATTTCCCCAGTATTTTTCCGGTTGAGGGTGTATTAGTGGATTACCATACACTTCACTAGTAGAAGCTTGCAAAATTTTGGCGTTTACTCTCTTAGCAAGTCCTAACATATTAATAGCTCCCATAACAGATGTTTTCATGGTTTTAATGGGATTGTATTGATAATGAATTGGAGAAGCAGGACAAGCTAAATTGTATATTTCATCAACTTCAATAAGATAGGGTGCAATCACATCATGTCGAATCAACTCAAAATAAGACTTATCAAGTAAATGAATAATATTTTGTTTTTGGCCAGTAAAGAAATTATCCAAACAATACACCTCATGGTCTTCGTTTAATAATCTTTCACATAAATGCGATCCAACGAATCCGGCGCCGCCAGTTACAAGAATTTTTTTTCGTGTCATATTCTTTACTATTAAATTTTAGAAAGCCGTCTTTAGTTCTAATTTTAAAACTGGATTTGTCGTATTAACACCTATGCAGAAATAATCGAAACCGTTTCTTTTCATTTCTGCGGCATCATAAATATTTCTACCGTCAAAAATTGCAGTTGTGTTTAGTAATTTATTTATGATCTTGAAGTTTGGTATTTTAAATTCCGGCCATTCTGTTAATACCGCTAAACAATCGGCATCAATTAAAGCTTCATATTGGTCTGTATAGTAGGATACTGAGCTACCGAAATAATGCTTCGCTTCTTGGATTGCAACAGGATCATATGCCTTTACATTTGCACCAGCTTTAAGAAGTTTATTAACTATTTCTAGGGATGGTGCTTCTCGCATATCATCTGTTTGTGGTTTAAAGGATAACCCCCAAATCGCTACAGTTTTTGCTTTTAAATCTCCTTTATAATAATTCAGAATTTTAGTAAATAATACCGATTTTTGATTCTGATTTACAGCCTCGACAGCTTTTAAAACTTGCAAATCATAATTGTTTTCTTTTGCAGTTTTTATTAATGCTTGCACATCTTTGGGAAAGCATGATCCACCATAACCAATACCAGGATAGATGAATTTATTCCCAATTCTTGCATCTGAGCCTATTCCTTTTCTAACATTATTGATGTCCGCTCCAACAATTTCACAAAGGTTGGCAATGTCGTTGATGAAGCTGATTTTAGTGGCAAGCATTGCGTTTGCCGCATATTTAGTCATTTCTGCAGACACTATATCCATAAAGATTATTGGATGACCGTTAAGGGTAAAAGGTTTGTACAAATTATTGAGTAATTCTTCTGCTCTTGGACTTTCTGTTCCTACCACAATTCTGTCGGGCTTTAAAAAATCATCAATTGCGGCCCCTTCTTTTAGAAATTCAGGATTTGAGGCTACATCAAATAAAATGTTTACCTGTCTTTTAGCCAACTCCTGCTCAATAGCTTCTTTAACTTTTCTTGAAGTTCCAACAGGAACGGTACTTTTAGTTACTACCAGCATATAATCATTCATGTGTTTGCCACAGTCCCGGGCCACTTGTAGTACATACTTTAGATCTGCACTTCCATCTTCATCAGACGGGGTTCCTACAGAGATAAAAACAATATCAGAATCTTGGATTGCATCTGATAGGTTTGTTGTAAAGTGCAATCTTCCTTTTTCCATGTTTCCGGTAATCATTTTTTCTAAACCAGGTTCATAGATCGGAACAATTCCTTTTTTTAAGTTGTCAATCTTAACTGGATCAACATCAACACATTGAACATCGATGCCTACCTCTGAGAAGCAGGCCCCAGTTACAAGTCCAACGTATCCGCTTCCTACAATTGTTATTTTCATAATATATAATTTTTATGAAGCAAACTTACATGTATGTGAATCCTGAATTCATTAAATTTCGATGGATGGAAGTTTACTATAGTTAAATGAAATCTTAGTATTGATTAAGTGTATTTTTCTAAAATAAACTTCAATAATAGAGACGAAAAGCCATAGTGGCTGCTGTAACTGTTTTATTTGTAGAAGATTGTGTTATTTTAAAAAAAAAAAATGTAGTTTTTTTGTGATTCAAGAGAATGTAATTAATGAGAAGCCATTATAGGTGGAATAGGAGTAAACAGTACGATTTTTAGATCATATTGCGAAGTTTGCAAGTATAATCTAATCTCGTTTTTATTTTTAAGGAATTTTAGTATTTTAAATAGTTTGATCTCAAATTGAGCTATTTGTTTTTGTAGTAGCCTATAAAATCATTAGGAAGATTCAAAAAAATAATTTTGGTTTAATCATTTTTTTCTCAAAATCATTTGAATAAAATAGTAAACAACTGATGATAAGTATCAGAAGAATACAATTCTATTTTTGATTAAAAATCTACAATAAATTCAAGCGTTTCATTAAATCTGGCCGATTGGCACGACTTACAGGAATGACATCTTTACCAATTAAGACACTATTGTCTTCAATGTCAATAATTTTTTTGGTATTGATGATAAAGGAGCGATGTACTTTCAAAAACAAATCTTTAGGTAATTTGTCTTCAATTTTTTTAAGAGTGGAGTGAACTACATAGTTTTTGTTTTCCGTCTTGATATGAATATAATCTCCTTTGGCTTCTACAATATTAACCAAAGCAAATTCAATTTTGATTAAACGGCGATCAATATTAATGTAAAATTCATTTGCATTATCTTCTTTTACCTCTTTATTTACAATTAATTTCGTAGATAATGGCATTGCATTGGCTTTTTGTATTGCTTTTTGAAAACGATCTTCTGTAATAGGTTTTACTAAATAATCAACAATACAGTCGTATTCAAAAGCTTCGATAGCAAAATTCTTATCAGAAGTGATCAGTATAATTCTGGGAGGACTTTTAATTGTTTGAATAAAATCGAAACCTGTAAAATCAGGCATGTGGATATCCAGAAAAATTAAATCGACCTCATTCTGATTCAAGTATTTTATGGCATGCATAGCATTTGAAAACTCTTGTAACAAGTTTAATTGAGGGGTGTTCTCAATCATTTTTTCTATGATGGCTCTTGCCATTTCTTCATCGTCAACAATAATGCAATTCATAGTCAAACCGATATTTTAATGCCAGAACAAGCTACTACTGGCTCTTGAAAATAAACTCAAAGTCAGATTGTAAAGCTATACTGCTGTTTTTGTAATTCTCTTCTTATTCTTTAGCAAGATAATAACTTTTTTTAAGACCAGGGATGGTATTTTTTTATTTTAATTGCTTAAATTTTAGAACGATACAGGATTTTTTTCTTTTTAAATTTTAAACTCATCGACAAATGAATATAAAATTTTACGCTATTTACTTCTGAATTCCATTGAAACTTCAGAAAGTTTCTTCAAATGCAACTTATAAATTTTATGGCGATACTATAAATGATGATGAGGAAAAGCGAGAAGATTATCATCATATTGCCAAATATCCGGTGTATAATTTCAGGGAATATCTAAAGGCTTTGGGTATTAACACAAATTCTAATCCAGTTGGCACTATTGATCTTGCTTTAAGTAAAGAAGAAATCGACCAAGGTAGAAAAATTCTTAATGGAAAATTTGGAAACCAAAAGCAGACAATTGCCATATTTACTTATGCAACAAGTGATAAATGTTATTCGGAGTTATGGTGGAGTGATTTTTATGAACTGTTAAAAAGAAAATATGAGCGGGATTATAATATTATTGAAATCCTGCCTTTGGAAAATGCTTCTCAAATTCGATTTAAGGCTACCAGTTTTTATAGTAAAGACATTCGTGAGATAGGTTCGGTAATAGCTAATACGGCAATTTTTATTGGTGCCGATAGCGGTATTATGCATTTAGCAAAATCGGTTCATGTACCGGTAGTTGTGCTTTTTTCAGTTTCCAATTGTAAAAAATATGAACCTTACGGTGACGGCAGTATCGGAATTGATACTAAGATCAAGGTCAATAAAAATTTATACATACTAGAAATGGACCGTATTTTACTGGGATGATTCAAAAAAATCTCTGAATAAATTCTGATTCAGGATTTATTCAGAGATAAATTAAACCAGTACCTTCAAAGCTTTGGGCAAGATGCGTACATTTATGATATTAGTTTTTATATGGTACTGTTCACCATCGATCTGTGCGTCTATATAGATCTTTTGGGGCATTTTGATGTGCACTTCATTTACTAAATAATGTTTTGCTTTTTTAAATTTTTCAATTGTATTTCTAAGCACATTAAATCCCAATAAGAGTTTTTGGATAAAAGATAATTCCGGGATAATTACCATATCTAATAGTCCATCACTAAGGCTTGCTTTTGGCGTTAAGCTCATATTATATCCCATTTCGTTTGAATTGGAGATAAAAAGCATAAACGGATTAACTTCTATCTTCTGATCCTCAAATGATATAATTGCCTGTTTGGCTTCGTACTGAAAACTTGACGAAAGTGCCGCTTTTACATAAGAAGATAATGTTCTGTTACCGGAACGTTCGTATTTTTTAATAATTAAAGCATCAATACCAATTCCCATATTGCTAAAAAAGTAAAAATCATTTATTTTTCCAACATCCATAAAAGTTGTTTCCCCTTTTTTGATAATGTCAATAGCTTTTTTAAAATCTCTTGGGATATTTAAGTTTGATGCAAGACCATTTCCAGATCCTACCGGAATAATTCCCAAAACAATTGTGGTGTTTACTAAACAAGAGGCAACTTCGTTAATCGTACCATCTCCGCCACAAGCTACAATATAATCAGGATTCTGTTTTACTGCTGCTTTTGTTAATTCAACAGCATGTGTTTTGTGATTGGTATAATCCACTGCAATTTGATATTCTGAGGCTGGAAAATGCTGAAGAATATAAGAGGCGGCAAGATTATGTTTGCCGCTTCCTGAAATCGGATTAATAATAAAATGAATATGAGTCATTATTTATTTTAAAAGTTTATTTGTAAAAAGGTAATCTGCAGTTTGATACCACGAAATGGTTTCATCCAAAAAGGACTGATTCATTGGTATTGCTTTTAAGCTGTTATCGCTTTTGTTCCAACTGTAAAAAGCTTGTTTTTTCTGATCGGAAAGAATCATTACTTTTTCTTTTTTCATCAAAACAAGTTTACGATACGTTCCCATAAGGGCTCGCTGTTCAAATTTTGAATCAAGCACGTTTTTTCCAAAAAAATCAGATTCATAATTCCAGTGAAAAATTGAAAACAAAGTGGGCCAAAGATCAATTTGGGAACATTGTTTCATTATTTTCTGGTTGTATTGCTCTGGTAAGTTGACAATAAAGGCCGGAATATGATAATTGGCAACATCAATCTCGTCTTTTCCTGCACTGCTCGCGCAATGGTCTGCAATGATCACAAATACAGTATTTTTAAACCAGGGTTTCGTACTTGCTTTTTTGAATAATTGCCTTAAAGCAAAATCAGTATATTTTACAGCACCTTCACGGCTTGTTCCTGACGGAATATCAATTTTTCCTTCAGGATAAGTAAAAGGCCTGTGATTAGAGGTTGTCATTACAAAATTAAAGAAAGGCTTTTTGTCTTTGTATTGGGCATCGGCAACTTTAAGCATTTTATTAAAAATATCTTCATCACAAATTCCCCATGCATTTTCAAAAGTTACTTCTTTATCATTGATATTATTTCGTGTTGTTTTTATCTTATCGCTCAAAACACTTCCACGTCCGCGATCATAAATTGTAAAACCATTTCCTCCAAAATAAGCATTCATATTATCAAAATAACCATCGCCGCCGTAAAAGAAATTACAATCATAAGCTCTTGATTTAAAAACACTGCAAACGGTATAAAGATTCTGGTTTTCAGGTCGTTTTACGATAGATTGTCCGGGAGTCGGAGGTATGCAAAGCGTAACGGCTTCCATGCCCCGAACTGTTCTGGTACCGGTTGCATAAAGATCATTAAAGAATATACTTTTCTGGGCCAGACTATCCATGAAAGGCGTAATGTTTTCCTTATTTCCAAATTCTTTCAGGAAGCTTCCGCTAAGACTTTCTACAAGCACAAATACAACATTTTTGTTTTCTAATGATGGGGTACTGTCGGTAATAGTTCTGTGGATCGAATATCCCATAGAATTATAACGTGCATTTGGATCTTTAAGTTTCTCTTTTATAATTCCAAAGGCTTTATCATTATCTATCGAAGTATAGAAATCAACATACTTCATCTGGTTGTTTCTAAAGGCAGCAAAAAATGAATAAATTCCTGATTTAGAAATTTCAGAGTTATAACGGTTTGATGACCATTCTGCCTGATAATTATGAATGAAAGAACCAAAAAATAAAGCAATAGCCAAAGCACAGCCCAATACAACAAGTCTTGTTTTTAAACCAGCTTTAGAACTAAAAGTATCAGTAAAAGCTTTTCTTTTGTGAAAAATGAAAAGAAAAACAGCTGTTAATACTAATACACCTCCAATTAATAACGGCAAAGGATATGATTGCTCAATATTGGCCACAACCTCATGTGTATAAATTAAGTAATCTACAGCAATAAAATTGAACCTAGTTTTAAATTCATCCCAGAATGTTAATTCAGCAAAAAAGGTAAACACAAGTATAAATGTGGTTAATGCCGTAAAAAAGCAGACCAATATTTTATCTAATAAGGTTCCTATAAATCTGTTAGGCATTATAGTATAATAAACAATTCCTGCCAGTGATATAAAAGTAATTGTACCAATATCAAAAAATAAACCTGTAAAAAGAGTTCTGATTACATCAATTATATTCCAGGAAACCTCGTCATATTGCCATATAAAGAAAGTAAATCGTAAGATTTGTGACACGATTAAAAACCAGATCATAAAATGGAACAGCAGTGAATATCTGCCAAATTTTGGTAAATGTTTCTTCATATTTTCTTAATATTGTGGCGCTAAGTTTACAACTCAATTCTGAATTAAAACTGAATTTTTCGTCTTATTAAGAAAATTAAAACTTATAACTATAGCCAAATCGGACTACTTGTGTTTCGTAATAATCTTTACTTATATAGCTAAAACCTTGTCCTTTTATGTTTTTTTTGTAGGACTAATGTATTAAAAATATCGGTAGCATTTAGAAAAACCTCCCCTTTTCCTTTTTGAACCGTCTTTTTTAATCCTAAATCAACAGAAAATCTTGAACCAACTTTTCCTTGCGGAATAATATCCGGAGCGAGATAAATAATGGAAACCTGACCTTTTAGTGTTTTATCAAATTGTAAAGTACTGTTCCATTTTGCACTTCCGGAAACCATTTCCTGACTTTTGCCATAATAGGTGCTTGGTACAGGATATAAATTGGTAACAGTAAAAGCATCTATGGTGTTTTTATACAGATTTCCGTTGATATTGAAAGAATACCACGAAGTAATTTCTTTAGCTTGTCATCTTAAATATGCATAAACTCAGTTTATCAACAGATATTACCGCTAAGGCAGTAATATTTATTGATTGATGTATTAACCTTGGATTAATTTAAATATTTCCAACTATTTACTGTTAAAGCGGTAAAAAATATCAAAAATTATAGTTTTTAAATTTTGTAAGATGAAATATTACTATATTTACTGCTTAGACAGTAATTATGGTTAATTTTGATTTAGGACAATTTATTAACGAACATCGTAAAGCTGCAGGACTAACGCAGATTCAATTAGCAGATTTAGCAGGTATCGGCAAAACAACTGTGTTTGATATTGAAAAGAATAAAAAATCCGTAAGATGGGACAGTTTGATGGCAGTCTTGGATGTTTTGAATATTGATGTTCAATTTATAAGCCCATTAAAAAAATAAGAGATGAGAAAAGCAGTAGTTTATGTTCACGGTACCAGGGCAGGTGAGCTTATGGAAGAAAAAAGCGGAAGATATTTATTTATCTATGATGATGATTATTCTTCAGAGCCCGTGTCATTAACTATGCCATCTTCCCACAAAAAATATTCATTTCTGGATTTCCCGCCGTTTTTTGAAGGGCTGTTACCAGAGGGTATAATGCTTGAAGGTCTTTTAAAAATAAATAAAATAGATAAGAAAGATTATTTTTCACAGCTTATGGCTGTAGGAAATGATCTGGTGGGGGCAGTAACAGTTAAAGCTGAAAGCGATGAATAGATGTCCAATTACTTATAAACCTTGCGGAGGAGATCTTTATAGCATAGAAGGCTTGAAATTATTATCTTCTAAATTGCTCTCATTAGAAACGCTTCCTTTTTCTGCATCAGAACTACGTCAGGAAGCAGCAAATAGAGCAACTAAGTTATCAATTCAGGGCGTTCAGCCTAAATTAAGCGCCGTATTATCGGTTAAAAACCAGCAATTTGAAATTGTAGATCAGTACGGTAATTTTATTATCAAACCGCAGAGCGATATATTTCCGGAATTACCCGAAAATGAAGATCTTACTATGCGAATGGCTAAGGTTTATGGAATTGAAGTACCACTTCACGGACTGATATATTCTAAAGATAATTCGAAATCTTATTTCATAAAAAGGTTTGACCGGTATGGTAAAGGCAGGAAATATGCCACTGAAGATTTTGCACAGCTGACAGGGAGTTCCAGGGATACTAAATATAATTTTACGATGGAGAAAATTGTAAAAGTGATAGAGGACTTTTGTACATTTCCTTCAATTGAAAAAGCAGAGTTTTTTAAGAGAATTCTATTCTGTTTTATCACTGGTAATGAAGACATGCATCTCAAAAACTTTTCCTTGATAACAAAATCAGGAAAAACAACTCTAACGCCTGCTTATGATTTCCTGAATTCGTCTATTGCTATAAAAAATCCGCAGGAAGAAATGGCTCTTAAATTAAAAGGAAAAAAAAATAATTTTAAAGCTGGTGATTTTATTGATTACTTTGGAAAAGAAAGATTAGGGTTAAATGACAAAATTATCGATAGCGCTTTAAAATCAATGTTTGAGAAGACAATGAAATGGAATGAATTAATTGAGATTTCTTTTTTGTCTGAAGCAATGAAAGAAAAGTATTTTAAACTGATGAAAGAACGATTGGCGAGATTTTAATTATTGATATTTTTGAATTTTGTATTTTTTTTATTGATTCAATTTTTAGTCCAATTTTTCATATCAGCTTAGTCGTTGGTTTGCAAAAAAAAGTAAAATCAAACGTGCTTTAATTAGTATATTTGGTTGTGTTAAAATTAGTAAACAGTAAGGCAACTTATTCAATTGTTCATTTTGTAACTCTTTTTATTTCGAGTTGTACACTAAGTATTTGTTGGATATTGTCTTTTAATTTTTCCATAATAAACTAATAAAATTAATAGTAAACCATATAAGTTTATTGTGCAAGTATAGGTTTATTATATTGAAAATTAATTTATTAATGAATAAATAAAGTATAGTGATTATTCTATAAAAGAAATCAGTTTATATTGAAATAATAGCTTTATCATTAAATCCTGTATTTTCATTGTACTTAATATAGCCTAATTGATTGGTTATTCGTTTTGTATTTCCAATCTCAAAATCAGTAACGTTGACGTGATGGTGCTGAATATGGAAAACAAATTGTCCCGACAGTGTCGGCAAAATTAGAAACTAAATATGGCAGAAGTTTTACTGAAAAAAAATTAAGACGAATGCTTCGTTTTGCAGAACAATTTTAAGATAAGACAATGGTAATAGTATTCTCTCAAAAATTAAGCTGGTCACATTTTATTGAATTATTACCCATAAAAAATCATCATGCCATGATCTTTTATGCAAATCAGGTTAACAGTTAATTAATGAGTGTAAGGGAGCTGTGAAAACAGATAGAAAAGAAAACTTTTGTACGTACAGAAATAGCAAACTTACAAATACCTGTTTCTGATAAGAATTTACAATATATTTACTGGATTTTTTAAATCTAGCGAATGGCTATTTAGAAAAGGACTTAGAACAGGCAGCATTGTATGAGTTAGAAAAATTCATTCGTTATTAACTGAGGCAAAAGAAAAAATAGAAAGAAAATACCTTTCTGAATAAATTTCAAATCCAATTATGTCTACACTGTAGGCACAATTGAAATTAAAGAATAGTTAATTGAGAGATAAAGCAATTTTCATGCTTCGAACGGTGTAATGCAGTTTCTAATCTACACTTCCTATAGCCTTATTTTTCTAGATTTGTATTATTCAAGACACACATGAGCCACAAGTCTGTTACAAAACCGTTTAAGGCTAAATGTCTGCCGAATTCGCCTTAGCTTTTTGTGGCAGAAATAGTATCTAAGTCTATCCCGCAAATAAGCCGTGTGTGATGTATTATCTTATCTTATCTTATCTTATCTTATCTTTCTACCTAAATATACTATAGACGTTTTTTTATAAATAGTAACTAGAAACTTTTTTTACTGTTTTTTCTGGAGGTTTATGTTTGAAAACTGAAATGTATACAATTATGAAATGAAGTTGGTTTTTTGCATTTTTGTAATTATATAGATGTATTAGTTCATATATAGAAAGCTATATAGATATATAGGGTTAAATATAGAAATCAGTAGATTTTTTTTGTTATTTATTGACTTTTAATAGTTTTGCTGCTTGTTTCATTCAACTGGTTATATTGTGTCCGCACTGCGGACACAATTGGAAATGTTGTGTGAAATTTTCAATATCAATTTAATTGGCGTTCTGAAAATCCAGTTTCGTACTGAAGGAACTATTCTTCTGGAAGCTATTAAATCAAGTATTTCCCGTTATCTGCCCTTTCTTTTCTCTGTAGTTCAATTAGTAAATATAAACGTGCTTAAATTAGTATATTCACTTGTGTTAAAATTAGTAAACAAGGCCAATTAAAAATGAATATGCTTTTGCGCCCATGTCAATTGCGTCCGCAGTGCGGGCGCAATTAAAAATGTTTAGAAAGAATAGATTTATTCAATTTGTAAATTGCTGTTGAACAATTCATGGATTTTTTGCTGGAGTATATTTTTATCTGGTAGGTGAGTTTTATATTCGGCTACCATAGTAGAAGAAAGACTTCGACTCAAGGCATATTCTACAACTTCACTATCCTTATCTTTACAAAGTAAAATTCCGATACTTGAATTTTCGTTTTCTTTTTTTACATCTCTGTCAAGGGCTTCTAGATAAAAATTTATCTGACCTAAATGTTCTGGCTTAAACTTATCTGCTTTCAATTCAAAAGCCACAAGGCACTGCAGCACTCTGTGGTAAAATAATAAATCAATATAGAAGTCACTGTTTCCGACCTGAACTTTATATTCTTCGCCTACATATAGAAAGTCTCTGCCCAGCTCAAGAATAAAATCTTTCATCTGTTTGATCAGTCCTTTCTTGAGATCTTTTTCATTGTGAGGCTCAGAGAGATTTAAAAAATCAAAAATGTAGCTGTCTTTGAGTGAATTGATTATTTTAGGGTGTATTTCTCTCAACGCTGTTGAGAGTTTTGCATTTCCCAGCATGGTACGTTCAAAAAGGCTGGAGGAAATTTGCCTCTCAAGTTCTCTAAAGCTGTAGTTTTCCTCTTTAGTGATTTTAAGGTAGAACTCCTTTTCTTCTATACTTTTACATCTGGAAAAAATAGCAAGATTGTGTGACCAGTTAATTTCTCTCAACAGTGTTGAGAGATTTGGATAATCTTTATATTGCTGATAGAATTGTTTCATCCTCCAAATATTTTTATTTGAAAATCCTTTTAACGTCGGTTCATTTATAAGTAGATAATTTGATAATTCATCAACAACAGAAAGACCCCACTCTTCAGATTCTAATCTTTGACTGATGTATTCCCCAACGTTCCAATAAAGGTCTATTAATTCTGTATTGACTGCTTTTAAAGCTTTGAATCTTGATTGTTTAATAAGATTTAAGATATCTATAAATTGATTTTGAAGCATAGTCTGAAATTTAAAGTTACTAGTTAAACTTGGATTTCAGTTTCGCCATGTCTTCCATTATGTTCACATCCAAAACCTTTGCATAGTGCTGGGTTTGTTTAGTGTTGGTATGCCCCATCATAGCAGATACGTTCTCAAGTCTTACTCCATTTCCTAAAGTGACAGTTGTGGCAAAAGTATGTCTTGCAACATACCATGTAAGATGTTTGTTTATGCCGCAGACATCCGCGATTTCTTTAAGATAAGCATTCATTTTCTGATTGGAAATTTTCGGGATAAGACCTTTCTGCTCGTTTTTGTATTTCGAAATAATCTTCTCAATAGTCGGTAAAACTGGGACATTGGCTCTAATGGCAGTTTTTGCTCTACTTGTCATAATCCATAAATTTCCATTCGAATCTTCGGATAAGTTTCTTTCGGTAAGTTCCAAGGCATCGACAGGTGCGTATCCTGTGTAGCAGCTGAAAAGAAATATATCCTTAACCTTTTCCAGACGAGGCGTTGGAAATATTTTATTCTCAATTGTATTCAATTCCTGCTGGGTTAGGAAAACAGCATCTTTTACGCTGAGCCTGCCGTCATAAATATTGAATGGGTTTTTTATGATCAAATCCATCTTAATGGCATAATTGCATGCAGTTTTATACATTTTCATATATTTTACCACCGAATTGTTTTTAATACCTGTCTGCTCTTTAAAACTGCTCTCATATTTAAGGAACTGTTCCAGTTTAAAGACAAAAGAGCTGGATAGTTCAGATGCTGGCATATCCTCACTCTTGTAAGTGCTGCTGATGAAATTTAAAAGCAGCTCTTTTGCTCTTTTGTATTTCTGCAGTGAGGCTGGTGCACGTTCTCCCGAGCTCACTCTTTTGGTGAAATATATATTGTATGTTTCCAAAATTTCAATTATGCTAGGCCCTTGTGGCTGTTCTATTTGGGCTTTGCCTGTAATTTCAGCTTTTAATAATTGAAGGTTAACCTCAGGATCAATTCTGAATAGTTCAGTGAATTTTTTGGCTGCATTAAGCTGGAAAAGATCTAGTAAATTTTTGATTACTATTTCCTTTTCAATTTTAAGCTGGTTTCTAAGGTTATTAGTGCTGGCCCATCTTTCTTTTGAAATGGCTTGTCCGGTTGACATTGAAATTTGTTTGTCATTGTAGCTCAAACGTGCATAGATTGGAGATTCGCCGTTCTTGTTTACTCTGTCGGATTTCTGGTAAAAAATTACTTTTAACATGTTATCTAGTTTTAAAATTAATAATCAAATTGAATTAAAAATTTTAAGAGAGCCCATTGATAGCAGGGGATTCCCGGGGAATTCTTTCTTTTTAGTTACCCATTTTTGAGAAAAAAGATCCTAAAAAATAGTGGGTAACTAATAGGGTAACCGTTCTTTGATAAAACATGTGCTTTTTGAAAAGTGTGTAAAAACGAAAAAGCCTTTAAACACTAGTGTTTAAAGGCTTTTGACTTTTAAAGTTTCTTTTGAAACTTCTACTGGCGGAGAAAGAGGGATTCGAACCCCCGGACCTGTTACAGTCAACAGTTTTCAAGACTGCCGCATTCGACCGCTCTGCCATTTCTCCAGTATGTCGCAATCGTTTTGTGATTGCGAGTGCAAATATAGTGCGCTTTTCCGATTATAAAAACTTTTTCGGTGATTTTTTTAAGTTAATTTTCAAGTGTCTAATTATCAGTATTTCCGAAAAAGAGATTTTGGAAAAATTATTCCAAATCGTCTAAAATTGGTGTTGGTTTTTTGTTTTCATCCACCGCAACAAACGAAAAAGTTCCTGAAACAACCGTTTCGCGAAGTTCTGAATACATTTGTTCCATAAAAATATCAACGTGAATTTTACAGCTGGTTCTTCCAACGCTATCCACTTTTGCTACTAATTCAATTAAAGTTCCTGCCGGAATCGCTTTTTTAAAGTCAATTTGACCTGTAGATATCGTGACTACTTTTTTGCGGCTAAAACGCGTGGCACAAATAAAAGCCACTTCATCCATAAGATGAAGCGCAGTTCCGCCAAATAAGGTGTCATAATGGTTCGTAGTGCTCGGAAAAACTGCTTTAAAGATATGCGTCTCAGATTTTTTAATTCTTTCTTCTAATGTTCCCATATATTAGTAGCTTACGTATTCTGTAATCTCAAGTCCGTATCCAATCATTCCAACACGTTTTGTTTGTTCTGTGTTTGAAACTAACCTGATTTTAGAAATATCAATGTCATGCAGGATTTGAGCTCCAATTCCGTAATCTTTGCTGTCAATGATCACTTTTGGTGCTTTCATTATTCCTTCTGCCTGAAGTGTTTTAAGCTCTGCAATTCTGTTCAGTAAATTTACGGCAGTCATATCCTGATTAATGAATAATACGGCGCCTTTACCATCTTCATTAATAACCTTAAACATATCGTCTAATTGCTGCTCGGCATTATTCGTCAAAGTTCCTAATAAATCATTATTTACCTGCGACGAATTGATTCTGGTTAAGATTGGATCGCCAAGATTCCATGTTCCTTTTGTTAAGGCAATGTGAATCTGTTTGTTTGTTGTTTGTTCGTAAGCTCTTAATCTGAAAGTTCCAAAACGAGTCTCAATATCAAAATCTTCTTTTTTAACAATCAGACTGTCATGCTGCATTCTATATGCTACTAAGTCTTCGATAGAAACTAATTTTAAATTAAATTTCTGAGCCACTTTTACCAATTCAGGCAAACGCGACATAGTTCCGTCTTCATTTAAAATTTCGCAAATTACACCGGCTGATTTAAAACCTGCTAATCTCGCAAAATCAATAGCAGCTTCTGTGTGCCCGGTTCTTCTTAATACACCGCCTTGTTTAGCAACTAATGGAAAAATATGTCCTGGGCGTGCTAGTTCGTGAGGTTTTACATTGGCATCAGTCAATGCTAAGACAGTTTTTGACCTGTCAGCTGCAGAAATTCCGGTTGTTACTCCATGACCTTTTAGATCTACTGAAACTGTAAAGGCAGTTTCCATGTGATCAGTATTATTGGTGACCATTGGTCTCAAATCTAATTCTTTGCAACGGCTTTCTGTTAATGGAGCGCAAATCAATCCACGTCCGTGAGTAGCCATAAAATTGATCATTTCAGGTGTTACTTTTTCGGCTGCAGCCAAAAAATCACCTTCATTTTCGCGATCTTCATCATCGACTACAATGATTACTTTACCCTGACGAATATCTTCTATAGCTTCTTCAATGGTATTCAGTTGTATTTTTGTTGTTGACATAATTATTTTTGATTTTGAGCAGGAAAAAACCGCTCGGAAATTTTTTGAAATAGTTGAGAAATCGGAGTTGTAATAGCGTCAAAGTTGATCAGTCCGTTATCGTTTGTCGCACGATACGTTAATAATACAGCCAATGGCAGTAATACAAATGAGGACATCCATGAACCCATAAACGGAGACATTGCTGCTTCCTGCGAAAGCCTTTTTCCAAAAGTATTGATAAAGTGGAACGTAATAAAGATCAATACCGCAAAGACAATAGGTAAACCAAGTCCGCCTTTTCTAATAATAGCACCTAAGGGAGCTCCAATAAAAAACATTAAAAAACAGGCAAAAGCAATTACGAACTTTTCGTATAAAGCAGTTAGGTGTTTATTGATTTCCCGTTGTTTGTCTTTTAAATCTTTTTGAGTTGATTCGATCGAATAAATATTGCTGGTAACATTGCTGCCGGCCATTTTTAGAATATCTGATTTCTGTTTATTCGTATATAGTGATAAAACATTGGCAGGCAATGGTTTTTTCTTTTTGTCTATTTTTATCGGAACTGGAGATTTCCTAATTCCAACGCGCTGATTGATATTCTCTGAAAAAGAGATAATCTCATTATCGAGATTTTTGTTTAAAGAATCTAAAGTGTAGCGCAATTCATTAACATTCAGCATTGCATTAGTGCTTCCTACATTTTCTTTGTCTTCATCGACTTTGTTCAATTCAGACAAGTCAATGTTGATGATTTGCTTTTTGAAGGAACTTTTTATAAAAGGCAGTTTTGCACGGTCTTCGTATTTTTTTGGTGTAACATCCTGATAGTAGTAGCCATCATTCAAAACCAGTTTTAAAATACTTGACTTTTCATTGCTCATTAGTTTACCGTCTTTTGCTTTAATAACGGTTTTGTTTTCACCAACGTTATTTGGTTTTTCATGAATAGTAACGCCGGTCAGAATATTTCCGTTCTCACCTGATTTTTTGTTTACCTTAATATTATAAAAGCCAACATCGTTAAACTGGCCTTCGGCAATAGCCATTGCAGGTTTCGCCTGGGCTATGTTTTTTCTGAAATTTATAAATTTATATTCAGCGTAGGGAATTACGTTGTTGGCGAACCAAAAGGCAACAATACTTAAGACAAAAATAAAAACAATCAAAACCCGCATAGCTCTCTGAAGCGATATACCGGAAGATTTCATGGCTGCGAATTCATAATTCTCAGCTAAATTTCCAAAAGTCATAATAGAAGCCAATAAAACCGATAAAGGTAAAACCAATGGAATTATTCGGGGCATTGAGAAAAGAAGGAATTTTACAATCAAAATCAAGTCCAGATCTTTACCTGCAAGTTCAGAAATAAAGAGCCAGACGGTTTGAAGTATGAATATAAAAAAAAGGATTACAAATACTGTAGTAAATGTAATCAGAAATGTTTTTAGTAAATATTTGTCTAAAATTTTCAACCTTGTAATTAGTCTAATTTATTGATGTAGTATTTTGGATATTTGCTCGCTACAAATGTAAATTGATTTTTTGATAAAGGCTGATTGGTTTTAAAAGAATTAACGGTTAAAGTAGTTTTTGTTCCGTTTTTACCAGTTTCAATTAAGTTGTAGATGTGTTTTGTCTGAACATCAATACCTAAAAGAATTTCTTTTCTTTGATCTTTTGCGCTTGTAGGGGCTAATTTTATGTATTGAATTTTTCTTCCTTTTACGTTTTGTACAATATCCATGTTGTATTTGTATCCGGAATTAAAAAAAGTAAGCATTTTTGATGGTGTAATAGCTGCGTCGTCTTTTTCGTTTACTTTAGAAACAGTAACTTCTTCGTCTTCGGGAACTATAGTGTATGTTTTTTGACCATCGAATATTTTGGTAACCCCCATGAAATTTAAAACATATTGATTGCCCTTCATCGTTACGTTTCCTTTGCTGTCCTGATTGATGTTTTCTTTGGCATTGTTCAAAGAATACTTAAAATCAATAACAATATTGTCGTAGCTCTTTATTTTGGCAGTCACTTCGTTCAATAAATCTTTGGCTTTTTTATCCTGAGCCTGAATAGAAGTGAAGCTCAATAGCAATATAACTGCCATTTGAAAGCACTTTTTAGTCAACTTAGTAATAGAATTGTTTTGGATTTCCTGAATTTTTGTTTTCATGATGGGATTAATTTTGTTCATTATTAAAAAATTGATCAAGAGCACTTAAGTCAGATATGTTTACACTTCTTGCTTTACTGCCTTCAAACGGACCAACAATTCCAGCTGCTTCCAGCTGATCGATCAAACGACCGGCTCTGTTGTATCCTAATTTTAATTTTCTTTGCAATAATGAAGCGGAACCTTGTTGTGCGTTGACAATAATCTCGGCAGCTTCTCTAAATAAGGTATCTCTTTCGGAAATATCCATATCAAGATTAATGCCACTTTCTTCCCCAACAAACTCCGGAAGCAAATAAGCTGTAGCGTATGCTTTTTGCGAACCAATAAAATCCGTAATTTTTTCAACCTCAGGAGTGTCAATGAACGCACATTGTACACGAACCACATCATTTCCGTTGGTGTATAATAAATCTCCACGACCAATTAGCTGATCCGCTCCTTGTGTGTCAAGAATCGTTCTCGAGTCAATTTTAGAAGTTACCCTGAAAGCAATTCTGGCAGGGAAATTCGCTTTGATCAAACCTGTAATAACGTTTACAGAAGGTCTTTGTGTTGCAATAATCAGGTGAATACCAATGGCACGGGCCAACTGAGCCAGACGCGCAATCGGAATTTCGACTTCTTTACCTGCTGTCATAATCAAATCGGCGAACTCATCGACAACCAATATGATATACGGTAAAAAGCGGTGTCCTGCCTCCGGATTTAATTTTCTGGCTTTAAATTTATCGTTGTATTCCTTGATATTGCGAACCATCGCATCTTTTAATAGTGAATAACGATTATCCATTTCAACGCAAAGTGAATTCAAAGTGTTGACTACTTTTGCATTGTCTGTAATAATTGCGTCATCCGTATCGGGAAGTTTGGCTAAATAATGTCTTTCAATTTTATTGAATAATGTTAACTCCACTTTTTTAGGATCGACCAAAACGAACTTTACTTCGGCCGGGTGTTTCTTGTATAAAAGGGACGTTAAAACGGCATTCAGTCCAACAGATTTTCCTTGACCTGTAGCTCCCGCCATCAATAAGTGAGGCATTTTGGCTAAATCGACAACAAAAGTTTCGTTCGAAATTGTTTTTCCTAAAGCAATTGGAAGTTCCATTTCAGCTTCCTGAAATTTCGCTGATCCAATAACGCTTTTCATAGAAACCATAGTTGGATTCTTGTTCGGAACCTCGATACCAATCGTTCCTTTTCCTGGAATTGGCGCAATAATACGAATTCCTAATGCAGATAGTGAGAGCGCAATATCATCTTCTAAACTCTTAATTTTAGAGATTCTGATTCCGGCTTCCGGCACAATTTCGTATAAAGTTACCGATGGACCAACGGTGGCTTTGATTTGTGCAATTTCGATTTTGTAGTTACGAAGTGTGTCTACAATTTTGTTTTTATTTTCTTCTAATTCTTCCTGATTAATTGTGATTCCTCCTGTCGAATATTCTTTTAATAAATCGATAGTCGGAAATTTATAGTTTGATAAATCCAAAGTCGGGTCAAATAACCCAAAATCAGCCACCAGACGCGAAGCCAGGTTTTCTTCGATAATATCTTCTTCTTCGGCTTTTTCGATAACAAATTCTTCTGTGTGAACCACTGGTGGAGTTGTTGCCGGTTTTATTTCCATTTGAACTGGTTTTACAACCGGATTCAGATCTATTTCTGATGAATGCGAAATTGTAGGTTTTAAGGCTTCTTTGTTGATTTCGAATTGGGTAACATCAGATTTTAAGTGTATGTTATCTAATTCAGGATCCTCTTCAATCGCAAATTCTTCCAGATTATAAGCGCTTTCTGCTTGTTGTGGTTTTAGAGTACCTAGCTCTGATTTTAATTCTTTTTTGGTAGAATCAAAATAGGATTGGATTTTCTCCGGAGATAATTTAATTTTAAAGATCAAATAGATGATTAAACCGAAAAGCAAGGCCAATAAAGTTCCTGTTTTTCCGATATAATCCTGCAGGAATAAATTCAGTTCAAACCCAATTGTTCCGCCTAATTCAGGTGCTGAAGTGGCGAAAAATCCAAATAAAACGGAGATGATAATAATGGCAAATAAATCCCAGAACCAGATTCCTTTTAGTTTTTTTAGAGACAGTTCTAAAGCTAAGAACATTCCGGTAAGAAAAAATAGTCGTACGAGTACAAAAGAAGCGATTCCAAAGCCTCTGTATACAAGCAGATCAGCTAGAAAAGCCCCGAATTTTCCGAGCCAGTTTTGCACTACTTCAGAGCGATCACCAATTTGAGTTACCGCGCTTTGGTCATCCTGCCATTGTCCGTTGACATAAAAAGAAATAAATGCGACTAATAATGAGATAGAAAACAGTACCAGAAGACAACCCAAAACAAAACGCTGTTGTTTGTTGGGCCTCCAAGATTTTAGTGTCTCAGTTTTTGGTTCGTTTTTTTTGTCTACTGTTTCTTTTTTTGTTGTTTTTGCCATTCTTGCGTTTCCTGTTGCCTATATGAATTTTGGGATGTAAATGATCAAGCCTATTGCTATTGCTGTCATTGCGGCAAAAAATACCGCTCCTGCAGCAATATCTTTAATAAAACCGATTCTTTCATGATAATTAGGATGAATGAAATCGGCAATTTTTTCTACTGCGGTATTCAGTCCTTCAACACTTAAAACTAAACCGATGGCCAATGTTTGACATAGCCATTCGGTTTGTGAAATATGAAAATAGAACCCGGCAATGGTCATTAAAATTCCCAATGAGAATTGAACCATGATGCTGTGTTCTGTTCGAATAAGTTTTACAGCTCCGTTAAAAGCATACGTCATGCTTTTTAATCGGCCTGTAACAAAAGTATTATCTTTTTGAAATTCCATTTATAGGTATTATAGTGCTGCTAAAGCTGCTTCGTAATTTGGTTCGTTAGCAATTTCAGCAACTTGTTCCGTATGAGTGATTTTTCCGTTTTCATCAACAACAATAATAGCTCTTGAGTGTAAACCTGCTAAAGGTCCGTCAACGATTTCTAAACCATTAGCTTTACCAAAAGTTCCAGCCTGAAAATCAGATAAGTTTACTACATTTTCTAATCCTTCAGCTCCACAAAAACGTTTTTGAGCAAATGGTAAATCTCTTGAGATACATAAAACAGTTGTGTTCTCTAAATTGCTGGCACTTTCGTTGAATTTTCTAACAGAAGTTGCACAAGTTCCCGTGTCAACACTTGGAAAAATGTTTAAAACTAATTTTTTTCCTGCGAAGTTACTTAATGAAGCAACTGATAAATCGTTTTGTACTAATTTGAAATCAGCTAGTTGTGATCCAACTGTTGGTAATTCGCCTGAAGTATGAATAGGATTTCCTCCCAATGTTATTGAAGCCATGATTTTTAATTTTTTATGAGGTTCAAAAGTAAGGATTAATATTTGAATCTAAAAGTATTTGTTGTGGTTGTGAACAGAATTAGGCGAGTTTTAAGATTAGCGTAAATTCGGGTTGATACACACAGATTTTACAGGTTTAAACGGGTTTGTTTGATTTAAATTGTGAAAGGTTTGGTTCTTATTTTTGTCTGTCTAAGCGTAGTCAAAGACCTTTTCTGCTTTGAAGTCTTCGACTACGCTCAAGGTGGTAAACGTTAAGAATACATGTGTAAGGATGACAAAGTTGAGGCAAACTGAAAATTATAAAACAAAAAAAACGCTCTCTTGGAATGAAAGCGTTTTTTTAAGTCATGTTTTTTTGTTTTTTCTTTGAAAAAGAGGTCGATTTATTTATCGATAGAGCCTAATACACGTTTCATAAACGCATTTAAAGCTTCTTTTTTATCGGTGCCCTGAACGACCATTTTGTGTACTTCAAGTGCACCGTACATATTGGATATTAATTCGCCAATTACATCTAATTCTTCGTCTTTTAGAGACGGAATTTCAGTCATCGCTTCCAGAACTTCAATCGTTTCAATGATATAATCCTGATCGTTTTCTTCGATAAATTGGGTCAATTGCTTTATTACGGGTAATTTCATGTTTAGATTTCTTAGATTTTTAGACATTCTTAGACTCCTTAGACTTTTTTAAAATTTAAGACCACATCTAAGAAGTCTAAAAATCTAAGCCAGTCTAACTAATCTAAATTTAAGCAATTGCGTTTACCAGGTCGATTAAAACTTCTTGTTTGTTGGTTTGAGTTTCACCAACTAATTTTCCGTTTACGAAAGTTGCAAATGTTGGCAAGTTGCTTACATTGGCTAATTTTCTAGATTCCGGAGCATTTTCAGCATCAACCAAAACAAAAGTGATAGCTTCATTTTCTGTGGCTAATTTTTTGAATTTTGGTTTCATAATACGGCAATTTCCACACCATGAAGCTGAATATTGTACTACTACTTTTTCGTTTTTAGCAACTAAATCTGCTAACGTATCTTCGTTTAAGTCGATTAACATGTTTTTGTTTTTTTAGGTTCAAAGTGGCAAAGGTTCAAAGGGACAAAGTTGTTCAACTTTGTAAATCGTAGCAAAAAAACTTTGCTACTTTGTGCCTTTGAACCTTTGTACCTTTATTTTAATTAGTTTGCGCTTAAGTACTCAGCAGTACTGATTCTGTCAGCACTCATTGCTTCTTTACCAGCTTCCCAGTTTGCAGGACAAACTTCTCCTTTTTCCTGAATGTGAGTATAAGCATCAACCATACGTAAGTATTCGTTTACGTTACGGCCTAATGGCATATCGTTTACACTTTCGTGGAAGATTTTTCCAGTTTCGTCAATAAGGTAAGTAGCTCTGTAAGTTACATTTGAACCTTCGATGATTACTGAATCAGTTTCTTCGCTGTACTCTGTAGAATCAATATCTAAAATTCCTAAAATGTTAGATAAGTTACGGTTTGTGTCTGCTAAGATTGGGTATGTTACACCTTCGATTCCACCGTTGTTTTTTGGAGTGTTCAACCAGGCAAAGTGTACTTCGTTTGTATCGCATGAAGCTCCGATAACGATTGTATTTCTTTTTTCAAATTCTGGTAATGCAGCTTGAAAGGCGTGTAATTCAGTTGGGCATACAAAAGTAAAATCTTTTGGGTACCAGAACAATAATACTTTTTTGTTGTTGTTTACTGCTTCTTCAAAGATGTTGATTTTTAAATTATCACCCATTTCTGAGATAGCATCTACTGCAATACTTGGGAATTTTTTTCCTACTAAAGACATATTTTTCGTTTTACGTTAAAAATTTATTTCTGGTGCAAAAGTAGGGCATAAGTAAGTGTAGTTGCAATAAGAAGTGATTATTAATATTTATAGATTGATAGTATTTGACTATTACGATTGTTTTCGTTTTTATAACTTATTGTAAGTCAATATTTACAGGCAGCTTTCCGTTGCAGGCTGAGTTTTCAAGAAATTGAATTCCGGCATTTTTTTGAAACTCATTAAAGTCCTGATACACCTGAATTAATCCGGAAGCCTTTTTGATATTAGGAATAATAGGCAATGCATACGGATTTCCGAAAACGTAAAGGATACATTTTTTTGTTTGAAATAAGCCTGAAAGAAATTCTAAAACGGCATCATCGATTTCGAAATTATTCATAGGTTTTGCCTTTGGAACAAATAATGAAATGATAATAGTTTCAAATTTTTCTAATGCTGTCGCAATAGATTTGATATCAGAAGTTTCTAAACTATCAAATGCAAATTCAGGAGATTCTAATTTTGAATTCAACGTTTGAAAGAAAGTATTCCCGATATTCTTATACAAGCTCAGTTTGGCTAATTGGTTGTTTTTTTGTGCTTCAAAAGCTAATTTAGTATTTGAGTTGTCGGTAATTTTGGTAATTGAATTTTGTGCAATTTCAAAATTTAATGCTGAAGCTTTTTCGAAGTCTAATTCTCCTGAAGTAAAAGTATTACCGGAAAGAATCCCTACTTTTTCTTTGGCATTTATGATTCTGTTGAAGCTTTCTTCGATACGTTCCTGCGAAGCATTCTTCAGGATAGCCTGAATTCCTTCCGGAACATTTTCGGCAAAACATAAAATATCATTTCCCGCGTTGAATGCTTCCCATTCGAGTTCTCCTTTGGTTTCATACAGTTTAGAAACGCTGTGCATATTCAGGGCATCAGAAATTACCAAACCATCGTAACCTAGCTGCTCGCGTAAAAGCGTTTCGATAATAGGTTTTGATAAAGTTGCCGATGTATTTTTTCCGTCGTTTAAACTCGGAACGGCTAAATGTCCTATCATGATCGAATCGACATTATTTTCGATTCCTTTAATAAAAGGATATAATTCGTTTTCCAGTAATTCTTCCAGAGTTTCATTTAAAACAGGTAATCCCAAATGCGAATCGACATTGGTGTTTCCGTGGCCGGGAAAGTGTTTCAGACAGCCTAAAACGCCAACTTCTGACATTCCTTTAAGATATTCTACAGAAAAATCAGCCACTTTTTGTTTGTCTTCGCCAAAAGAACGATAGCCAATAACCGGATTATTCGGATTATTATTGATGTCTGCAAGCGGTGATAAATTATAATGAATTCCGGCTGCTTTTAGGTCTAAACCAATTTGTTTGCCCACTTCATAAACCAGGTTTGATTTACTTTCAGGCAAAGCGCCAAGCGTAATCGCATAAGGATATTGTGGTGTTTTTTCGATACGCATTGCCAAACCCCATTCAGCATCAATACTGATTAAAAGTGGGGTAGCAGCGGCTTTCTGATAACGGACAATCAGGTCTTTGATTTTTTGATAACTGTCGTCGTTAAAAACAATTTTCTTTTTGCTTTCGAAATTGGTTGCTGCACTGGCACGACTATGAAAAAAAGTCAGTCCGCCAATGTTGTGTTCTTTTATTAAACGTTCTGTTTCCTGAATGTTTTCTTCGGTATCGTTTATGAATACTGCGGGAAAAAAGAATTGTCCCACTTTTTGTATTAAGGTTTGATTTTTCATTTTTATAATATTATAAAGCTTTTTTCATGCAGACACTATTATCCATATTTTCATAAGGCGGATAATTGGGTATTACAGAATAGCCTTGTTTTTGGTATAAGTTAATGGCTTCAGGTTGTTTTTTTCCTGTTTCCAGAATGGTGTAATTGTAGT
Source organism: Flavobacterium aquidurense (assembly GCF_002217195.1). Classification (NCBI taxonomy): domain Bacteria; kingdom Pseudomonadati; phylum Bacteroidota; class Flavobacteriia; order Flavobacteriales; family Flavobacteriaceae; genus Flavobacterium; species Flavobacterium aquidurense. Next base: position 51,580 of record NZ_MUGR01000017.1, read on the forward strand.
TTTCTTCGGCAGCCCAGATTTCTAGTGCTGAGAGCAAAGCTGATGCAATTCCTTTTTTGCGGTAATCAGGATGTACAAACATGCGTTTGATTTCGACGGTATCATTTTCTTTTTCCCTAAAAGCGCCACAACCTACGGCGCTATTATTTTCGTAGAAAACGATAACGTGTTTTATTGCATCGGTTTTATTAAATTGATTGTAAAAGGTATGATCTTCTCCGTCTCTGATTTTTAAATCCCGGTCTAATAAAACGACCAAATTTTTAAAATCAATATCGTCAGAGTTGGTTCTCTTTAAACTGGTCATGATAAATATTGTAAAAGTGGTTCTTTATTTCAGTTTGCTTTTCTTTTGTTTGGCAAGCTGGGTTTTGGTGTGTAAGGCTTTTTCTAATCGGTTTTTGAAACGGAAAAGTTTTGGTAAGCCTTCCAGACGGTCTTCCATTGTGATTTCTTCGTAAACGATAATGGCTTTTTCTAAAACCCTAATCTCATTTTCGAGATCGATTTGGTTTTTGTAGATTGTTGCCAGCCGGTCATAAGGATGATTTCCTTTAAAACCTTCAGTAATATTTTCTTCGTATAACGCAATTGCTTTTTCAATTTCTCCTGCTTTCTCCAATTCAATTGCTTTCAGGTTTCGTTCAGTCTGGATGTTTTCATTGATTTCCATAGGCGTTATAGGTTTAGCGGTTTATGCTGTTTTTTTACCGAAATCTTTAGGGAAAGTTATAAAACGCGATAAAATAATTCCGGGAATTGTAGCGAGAAATACCCAAATAAAGAAATTTCCGTAGCCTAAATATTCCTGAATATAACCGCTTAACATTCCGGGTAACATCATTCCAAGTGCCATAAAACCTGTGGCAAGAGCATAATGTGCCGTTTTTGATTCTCCTTCGGCCACATGAATTAAATACATCATGAATGCGGCAAAACCAAAACCGTAGCCAAATTGTTCTATAATGACTACTGCGTAGATATAATAAACAGAAGCTGGATGAAAATGGGCTAATAAGATGAAACCAATAATAGGTAAATGCATCGTTAAAATCATCGGTAACATCCATTTGGTCAATCCTTGTTTCGAAATTGCAATTCCTCCTAAGATTCCCCCAATGGTTAAAGCGGCAACTCCAAATGTTCCGTAGATGATTCCGACATCCTGAGTGTCTAATCCCATTCCGCCAACATTCACCGGATCAATTAAAAATGGACTTAACATTTTTATTAATTGGGATTCTCCTAATCGAAACAACAAAATAAACGATAGTATTAAACCAATTTGCTTTTTCCTGAAAAAACTAATAAAGATGGTGATGAAACTTTTTTCATTGACATCTTTTGGTTTTTCGCCTGCATTTATTTCTGTTCTTGGAGTCGAAAAATAATTATAAACGGTTATAAAAGCCATTAACAAACCAACAAAAACCATAGTATACGACCAGGCTTTTGTATTGTCACCATATTTATGTTCCAGATATCCTGCCAAAAGCACGATTAATCCGTTTCCGGCCAACATCGAAAGTCTGTAAAAGGTACTTCTGATTCCTATAAAAAAAGATTGTTTGTCTTCCGGCAATACTAACAAATAGAATCCATCGCTGGCAATATCATTGGAGGCGGATGCAAAAGCAGCGACCCAAAATATAGCTAAAGTCATGTAGAAAAAGCCATTCATTGGAATTGTAAATCCGACAACTAAAAACGCGATTGAAATAATAAGCTGCATGGTCAGGAACCATTTTCTTTTAGTTCCTATAATTTCGATAAGCGGACTCCAAAGTGGTTTTATAACCCAGGGTAAATATAATAAACTGGTGTAGACGCCAATATCTTCATTTGAAATTCCCAAATTTTTGTACATAATCACCGAAACGGAGATAATTACAGCATACGGCAAGCCAGATGCAAAATTGAGAAGCGGAATCCAGAACCAGGGTTTATTATCTGTTTTCATTAGGTTGTGAAGGAGTATAAAGTTTAAATGTCTTTTTTAGATCAATGTTTGTTGGAGTGCTTTCGTTTGCATAATAATCAATAAACGTAACAGCACAAGCTTTGTATTGATTCATTTTTTCGGCAGGAATAGAAAACTGAATAGTGCCGTTGGTTTCGCAAACGGTAATTTTATCAATTATTTTTGACGGATCATTTATGTCAATTTTCGATGTGCTTTCTCCTCCGTAAAGTACCATGTAACGCACTTTTGTATTCAATGGCGCTTTGATATTGAAAGCATAATGTACACTGTCTTTTTGATACTCATTGACTACCGGAATATCAATAACAATGTGTTTTAGATTGGGAACTGCAGCAGGAAGCGCAGGATATTTGTATTGGTTTTCTTCTAAAAGACGTACAAGATCAAAGTTTTTGTTCATGAACCATTTTGAGCTGAAATAAGCGCTTCCGCTTACTTTTTTGAAAGTTCTTGCAAAATCAATTTGGGTTGGAATTTCGTTTATAAAATTCCAGCTTTTATCACTGTCGCCTCTGATTTTGTAAGAAGCATGACCAATATAAAGCGCGGTATTATTCGAATTTTCAGACCACCATTTTACCAATTTAGAATAAGAAGCCCTTGGGTTGTTCATACTCCAGTACAATTGAGGTAAGATGTAATCAATCCATTTTTGATCCATCCATAAAACCGGATCAGCGTATAGATCATCGTAATTAGAGGTCGATTGTGTTTCAGAACCTTTAGGGTCTGCTGATTTATTACGCCAGACTCCAAACGGACTAATTCCGAATTGAACCCATGGTTTACTTGCTTTAATTGTTGTCGAAATGGTGTGCACAAAATTGCTCACATTGGCACGACGCCAGTCCGAAAGGCTTAAGCCTGCGCCATATTTTCTAAATGAAGCCGTATCGTTAAAAGATTTTCCGGGAACAGTATACGGATAAAAATAGTCATCAAAATGAATTGCGTCAATATCGTATTTATCAACCACTTCTTTCACCACTTTAGTTAAATGTTCCTGAACTTCAGGCAATGCAGGATCGTAATATAGCTTTCCGGCATATTCTATCATCCATTCCGGATGTTTGAAAACGTCGTGATTAGGGCTTAAAAGATTTTTGTTTAAATCGAAAGTAGCACGGTACGGATTCAGCCAGGCATGAAACTCAAAACCTCGCTTGTGTGCTTCTTCAATCATCCAGGCCAATGCATCGTAATACGGATTTGGTGCCTGACCTTCTTTGCCGGTCAAAAAACGCGACCAGGGTGCGAATTCCGATGGATAAAAAGCGTCACCAACGCTTCTGATCTGAACGATTACAGCATTATAATTTAGCTTTTTGTAGGCATCTAAAATTTCCAGATAATCTGCTTTTTCTTTTTCTACGCCATCTATAGCCGTTTTTGGCCAGTCGATGTTGACCACAGTTGCAATCCATACCCCTCTGAATTCGTTTTTAGGGTATAGTATTTTTTCTTGTGAATTGGCGCTCCAATTAAAGAACAATAAAAATAGAATAGGAAATATTAAGTGCTGATTTTTATGCATTTTAATCTTTTTTAACAGAAACCAAAAATAGTTTTTTTAGCGGACTATTTGAAATTATAATTTTGATCTGATATTTTTAATAGTTTACACCTTAAAAACCATGCCTTTTTTATAAAAATACCATAAGTCTAAACTCCAAATTAGAATAAAAAGTATAGAGTAGGGTAACGATGCCGGTATTTGATTCTCGAAAACAGAACTAATTCAAAAGAAGAAGCCCGGTCCTAAATGCACAATGATTTCTTTGAAAACAGCTCATGAAATGATACGCTTTTTATTTTTTTAAATTTAAACTGAGTTTAATCAGGAAACGAAATTTTTCCCATCGTAACAGACGGAATTCCTTTTTGTGTGCCAAAATTAAAGCCGTCTCCGGCAATCGTTTCATTGGCTAAAATGGCAAATAAAACCGCTTCTTTAGCATCTCCGGAAATGCCGAGATCATCACTTTTGCGAAATTGACAAGGCAATAACTCTTTCAGCCATTTTACAAGTAATGGGTTATGTGTGCCTCCGCCGGACATATAGATTTTGAAATCTTCGAGTTGGCAGGAAGAACTTTTCACAGCATATTGAATAGCTTCTGCAATTGTTTCAGCACTAAAACGCGTTAAAGTCGCTAATAAATCAGGAGCAGTAATATTGTTGATATTGCTTTTTGAAAGTGCCGCTTTTACATAATCAGCGCCAAAGAGTTCCGGTCCTATAGTTTTTGGGAACTTTTGAGAGAAAAAAGCATTGTCTTTCAAATTGTTCAGCAACACTTGATTCACTATTCCTTGTTGTGCTATTTCAGCGTCTTTGTCGTAGCTTTTTTCAGGATAATATTGTTTTACAAAAAGATCGATTAATGTATTTCCGGTTCCTGTATCTGTTACAAAAGTTTCTTCAGGATGTAAGGAAGCAGGTAAAAAGGTAAAATTGGCAATACCTCCCATGTTGAGCATAATACGGTTTTCTCCTTTTTTTCCGAATAAAAAATAATCGCCATAAACGGCTAACGGAGCACCTTCGCCACCAGCGGCAATGTGTTTTTGTCTGAAATCTGACAAGGTGATGATTCCGGTTTTTACGGCAATATGATCTCCGTCTCCGATTTGTAAAGTGGCGTTTGGAAATTTTTCCTGTTGGTGTAAGAACTTAGGAGCATGCAAAACAGTTTGTCCGTGCGAAGCAATCAAATCAACTTCCTGCGACGGAATATTCCATTTTTGAAGACAATTACTGATCATATCAGCGTGCAAAATACCAATCCATTCGTTGAGCACGACCAAATGCTGAAAATCGATATTTTTCTTAGCGAAAACTTTACGGATTTCGTTTTTGATATCTTCAGAATAATCAACCGTTTCAAATTGACTCAGTCTGACGCTGGTGTTTTCGCCGGAACCAGAAATTTCGCATAAAGCAATGTCGAGACCGTCAAGAGAAGTTCCTGACATTAACCCAATGATTTTTCGGGTTTCTTTTTGTGCAATTTTATAAAGTGCATTAATATTTTTATTCATGAAAATTAAAATTTTATGAAAACAGTTTCAATTGAAAGGCTAAAATCAGACAATTTTAAATACAAATTGACTTAAAAAGATATTTTTTCTTCAGAAGTGCTGCTGGTAAAATAAAGTCCGATATAAGTAAATAGTCCGTTTAGTATTATAAGTTCATTGTCAAATGTATATCCGAAAAGTGAGGCTGAATGTTCGCTGATAAAATACGTCAAAACAGGAGCAATGATACACAGTACCGGAACTAATCTGTCGTTGACGCGTCTTGATTTTTGCAATAATCCAAAAGCATATAAACCCAATAAAGGACCGTAAGTATAGGATGCAGCTTTGAAAATCAGGGCCACAACAGAACTGTCGTTAAAAGAGTTTAAAACAATAATAACAAGGAACAGTAATATAGAAAACCCGAAATGTACTAAGTGTCTTCTTTTTACATTATTTGTATTAGAGGCATTTTCCGTTTTGTCCATTCCCATAAAATCGACACAAAAAGAAGTGGTTAGCGCTGTCAAAGCGGAATCTGTTGTGGCAAAAGTGGCTGCTATAATTCCTAACAGGAAAATAAAAGCGGGAACAATAGACAAGTGATTCAGCGCGATTTCAGGAAAAAGTAAATCAGTTCTTGGTTTGTTTGTCACTAAGTCAAGCGGTACCGAAATGCCGTTTTTGTTTGCATAGATGTATAATAATGCACCTAAACTTAGAAAAATAATATTGATCAAAACAAAAACTCCCGTAAAGGTAAACATGTTTTTTTGTGCTTCTCCGATGTTTTTACAGCTTAGGTTTTTTTGCATTAAATCCTGATCAAGGCCCACCATTGCAATAGTAACAAAAATTCCCCCCAGAATTTGTTTTACAAAATGGTATTTACTGGTCATGAAATCATCAAAGAAAAATACCTGCGAATAATTACTTTTTCTAATGGTCGAAATAGATTCTATGACACTCAAATTTAAGCTGTCGCAGACAAAATAAATCGTGATAAAAACAGAAGTGACTAAGAAAAATGTTTGTAATGTATCTGTAATAATAATCGTTTTTAAACCGCTTTTATAAGTATATAAAAAAATAAGGGTCAACGCTAAAAACACGGTCATTGGAAACGGAATGCCATAATAATCAAAAACATAACGCTGCAGAACAATAATAACCAGATACAATCTAAAAGCAGAGCTTACAGTCCTGCTTACCAGGAAAATCGAAGCCGCTGTTTTATAACTATTCACGCCCATTCGTTGTTCGATATAGCTGTAAATAGAAGTCAGATTCATTCGGTAATAGAGTGGAAGCAGTACTTTGGCTATAATGATAAACCCGATCGCGTTTCCTAATACAAACTGAAAATATTTGAACTGTTCTCCGTTTGGAGATCCTACTTCGCCCGGAACCGAAATAAATGTAACTCCGGATAAGGCCGTACCAATCATTCCAAAAGCGACTAAGTACCATTTCGAGTTTTTATTGGCTTTAAAAAACGAATCGTTGTCTTGTCCTTTTTTGCTGATCACATGCGAAATGAAGAGCAAAAGTCCAAAATAGACGACGATAAAAATTAATATTGTGCTTGAAGACATTTTGGTTTTGGTTAGTGATGAAAATTATTTTTTAGCGTTATGATCTAATAAAACAGCTCGTACACTTTTGTGCTGTTGTAGAAGTTCAGCAGCCAGATCAGATTCTATGTTAAGTTCTTCCATAATCATTTTGATGGCTCTTTTTACTAATTTCTCGTTAGATAATTGCATGTCTACCATTTTGTTGCCTTTGATTTTTCCCAGTTTAATCATAACCGAGGTAGAAATCATATTTAAGGTCAGCTTTTGAGCTGTTCCTGCTTTCATACGGGTACTTCCGGTTAAAAATTCCGGTCCAACAACGACTTCTATCGGGTGATCTGCGACCTGGGCGATAAGGCCATTGCTAATGCACGAAATACTTCCGGTTTTGATATTGTTTTCTTTTGCTTTTTCAAGTCCGCCCAATACATATGGTGTGTTTCCGGAAGCCGCAATTCCTATAATAAAATCCAAACTTGAAATTTGATATTGAGCCAAATCTTTCCAGGCCTGGTCTTTATCATCTTCGGCATTTTCAACTGCTTTTCTGATTGCTGTATCTCCTCCGGCAATAATACCAATAATCATATCATGTGGTACTCCAAAAGTAGGAGGACATTCAGAGGCATCCAGAATTCCTATACGTCCTGAAGTTCCGGCGCCAATATAAAACAATCTTCCGCCAAGCTGCATCTTTTTTACGATCGCTTTTACCAGTTTTTCAATTTTGGGAATTTGCTGTTCGATAATGTGCGGTACCTTCTTGTCTTCTGTATTGATGTTTTTAAGAAGTTCTTTAACAGTCATTTGATCTAAATCTTTGTATAAAGATTCTTGCTCAGTTTCCGGATTTTTATTTTTCATAACAAATAAATGGTGTTTATAGTATAAAATATCGAGGCATTACACGATGCCTCGATTTTAGGAGGTCTTATATTGTAGGGTCAGCTGGAGTGTTAGAATTGTTGTTTCTTTCAGAATCCGGATAAGGATACCAGTTACGGTTTCTTTCGGCTCCTGGAGTTCCGGCAGCAGGACGCTCAAATCTTCTGCTGTCTTCGAATTTTAAGCTTGACATGTACATTTCGATACAACGGTTTCTGTAAATTTCAGTCAAAATAGCTGGTTTGGTAAGTGCTCCGGTATAAGGTGCAAGATTAGCTCCAATTCCGTACGTATCTGCTGCAGCCGTTTTAGTCAAAACTTTATTTAATTCGATAACAGCCTGAGGTAAATTATCTTTTCGGGCATATGATTCTGCTACAATTAATGTCATTTCTCCTGGCAAATAAGCCGGGATTGGTTTGATATTAGAATCAAAGAAACCAGTTGCAAGCGTAGGATTAGAACCCGGTTTGATATAGAAACTCAATCTTCCGTCAGAACTTGTCGGAGCTAAAGCTGTTGGTAATCCCAAGGTTAAATCGATTGGCTGAAATACGTTGTTGGTCGTAATAGAAACGTAAGCAATTGGATTAGGGCTTATCTGATCAAAAGCAAATACTGATTTTACAGCAAGATCAACTTTGGTAGCATAGGCAATAGCATTATCATAGTCTCCAACCATTAAATACGTTCTGGCTAAAAGAGCATAAACAGTATTTTTATAGTTAATAGTACTAACTAAACCCGGAGCACCAGTTGCTTTATCCAGCAAAGGCTCTGTAGCTTTTAAGATTTTAATCGCTTCATTTAATACATCAGTTCTTGAGTCGAAAGTGGCATTTTTTGCCGTTTTTAAAGGAACACTCTGAAAATATTGAACAAGAGTGGTAAGTGCCATTGCTTTAAAAAGAGTAGCATGGACAAGAACACTTGATCTTTCGGTTTCGGCTGTTAGTACATCGATATTATCGATAACTTTTTGAGACTCAGATTTAATTACCAGACATTGTGACCATAGATTGTTTACTACGGCATTTTTAGTAGAAAGAACTTCGCCACCAACAGAAAGTTCACCTTCGTCAACATTTCCTGCATTTATAAGTCGTAGTTCTTTTGTTGTAAATCCGTTACCGGTAATGGTGTTGTAAACAGGGCTTGTTCGGTCAACAGACCAAAGCTGTTGCAATCCGTTTGCAGCACCAATGATTCCTTCTCTGGATCCAAAAACTAATTCCTGAGACGGTTTGGTTGGGTCTAAATAATCTTCGTTGCAGCTGATTAAAAGTGATGCAAAAGCTACTATAGGGATGAATATTTTTTTCATGATGTTTTTATTTGATTAAAATTGAACTTTAACGGCCAATGAATATGAACTCGGAATTGGCACTGTTCCAAAATTGTATTTCGCAACTGAAGATTGTCCGCCTGAATTGGTTTCAGGATCGAAACTTGTGAATTTGTCCCAAGAAATCAGGTTTCTACCACTTGCAGTAATGCTTAAATCATTAAAGAAATTGTTTAGTTTTCCAAAAGAATAATTCAAAGAAACTTCTCTTAATTTCAGGTAACTTCCGTCAACTACTCTGAATTCTTCAACATTGTAAACAGACCAGATATAACCACGAGGTAATTCTCCGTTAAGTTCTTTTTGAACCAATGCTCCTGAACCAACACCTTGTCTTGTTCTGTAATCAGCATCAAAAACATCTACACCCTGAACACCATCAAATAAAACTGATAAACCGAATTTTTTGTAGTTCAGATTAGCTCCAAACGAAATGATATAATCCGGATTTGGGTTTCCAATTTGTTTGTTTAAGATTGTTCCTGTTGGCTGTCCGTTCGCATCTCTTTGCGCAACTCCTGTATTTACATCTCCTTTTTCTGTTTGAGGATAGCCACTTGGAGTCAATAATAAGCTTCCGTCTGTGTTTCTTGCGAAATAAGTACCGTAGTAAATTCCAACCGGTTTGTCCATTTCAACAAAAACAGGTGCTCCTGCTAAATTGCTGTCTAATTTAAAACGCTGTTGTGGTAATCCGGTTACTTTGTTTCTGTTGCTGCTATAGTTTACAAAAACGTCAAGATGTACATTTTCTTTTTGGATAAGCGCATATTTAAGATTCAATTCGAATCCTTTATTGTTCATTTGTCCAATGTTTTTAATTGTATTGGTAGCACCTTCAGAAGCCGCTAACTGAACCGGTAATAATAAGTCATCAATATCAGCATTATAATAACTGAATGATAAGTTTAAACGGTCTTTAATGAATCCAAAATCACCACCAACTTCATAAGTAACACTTTGTTCCGGTCTTAAATCTAAATTTCCTTGTTTGAAACCTTCGATAGTAAAGGTACTGTTTCCTAAAAGTGTTCCCGTAGAATAATTGGTAAAACGTGCATAAGGTTTAATCGCTGTTAAACTTCCTGATTTTCCCCAAGATCCTCTAAGTCTTACAGAGCTTACAACATCATGAATACTTTCCATAAAATTTTCGTCTGAAAGTACATAACTCAAACTCGCTTTTGGATAAAACTGAGATCTGTTATCGCTGGAGAATATAGTCGAAGCATCTTGTCTTCCGGCCACAGTCAGGTATAATTTGTCTTTATAGCCAATAGTTTCCTGAAGGTAGTAACCCCATAAGTTGTATTTTGACTGACTTGAACTTGGTGAACCAGGAATCAAAGTATTAAACGCATTTATAGTTTCGATAAATGGTTTTAAGTTACGTCCTTCGATAGCTACAAAATTATCGCGGTAGGTTTGTACATTGTAACCTGCGTAAGTTGTTGCTTTCCAGTTTGAGTTGATGTTATAAAGGTATCTTAAGTTCAAATCGTTATTGAATTGTACTACTCTGTTAGTCGCTTCAGAAACATAACCATCATTATAATAAGCAGGGTTAACCGTGTAAGTATATCTCGGGATAAATACATTTCCTCTTTGGTTGTAATTGTCTAAACCAAAAATCATATCGGCATTAAAGTTTTTAAACGGAACATAGTTCAATTGTAAATCTGTAATAATACGATCTGTATTTTGTTTGATTTTAAAATCGTCTATAATAGAAAGTGGATTAATCCTGTTAGGATCAACAGCTAAATAATTACCGTTAGCATCTTTTTGCTTAATATCATAAATGTTATTGGTAATGTTTATAGAGTTTATTGGACTCCAGAAAACGTTTCCATCCGGTTTTTCATTTGAACCTGAATTAATATAATTCAATCCAACTGTAGCAGATAATTTCGAATTGAAGTCATGTTTCAATCTTACTTTTGCACCGGCTCTTTTAAAATCTGTATTTTTTATAATTCCTTCGTTTACTAAGTAACCAAGCGAAGCAAAATATTTTGTTTTTTCATCTCCGCCCTGTAGCGAGAAGTACGTATCAGTTCCTACGCCAGTAGTAAAAATATCATCTTGATAATCATAGCGTTGTACGTTGGTAGTTCTCGTTTCAAGATCTCTTCCCAATACATTCACAGTAGTGGTACTTGCAGGATTGCCCTGGATAGGAAACAAAGCCGGTGAAGTACTCACAAATTGTTTGTCAGACATATTCATGTCTAATTTTTTTCTAATTTGGTTAGAGGTTACACTAGTAGAGAACGTGTATTTCGTTTCTCCGGCAACTCCTTTTTTAGTGGTGATTAAAACAACACCGTTTGCAGCTCTTGAGCCATAAATCGCTGCAGCCGCTCCTCCGTTTAATACTTCAACACTTTGTATGTCGTTAGGATTAATATCAGATGACCTGTTTTGACCAATTTGCATATTAGAGTTTCCTGACGTTACATTCAGGTTGGTAACGTTTGTTGTAGCATTATTCAAAACAACCCCATCAATAACATACAATGGATCAGAAGAACCTAATATAGAAGAAGTTCCTCTAAGTTTGATGCTGAAACCTCCTGCAGGATCACCCGAGTTTTGAGAAACCTGAGCTCCGGCAATTTTACCTTGCAAGGCAGTAGAAAGTCCGCCTGGTTGCGCCTTTACTAAATCTTCGCCTTTTAAGCTTGTAACTGCATTTCCTAACTCTTTACGAGTAGCACGCACAGTAGAACCTAATACCACCACTTCAGAAAGTGTGTTCGTTTCTTCGGCCATCTTAAGATTAATTGCAGAAGAGTTCGCAGAAATTTTAACTTTTTTAGTAGCAAACCCAACGAAACTAAAAACAAGTGTTTCATTTTGATTTACAGCGATGCTAAATTTTCCATCTAAATCTGTTACCGTACTTTTAGATGTTCCTTCAATAAGAACAGATACTCCTGGTAGAGAAAGTCCGTCAGATTCACTTGTAATTGTACCGGTTACGGTTTTTGATTGGGCAAAAACGGGTTGCGCAAACAAAATAATTCCAAATAAAATAAATAATAGTTTTTTCATTTTATAATTTTTGTTTAGTTAGAGAACCGAAATATATAAACTATTTTTTAATTAATGCAATTTTGTGCGATATTTTAAAATAAAAACTTTAAAAATGCATAATAATGCACTTGTATCGTTTTAAATCAAAAAATTTTCATAATAAAACTCTTATTTTTTAAATTAGTTCATTTAAAACGTGCATAATAATGCATTATATTTTATATTTGTTTAAAAAAAGAAAATGTTGAAAAAAGAAAGGCATCAGTTTATCATGGATAAATTTAAAGATGCCGATAAAGTAAATACGATCGATCTCGCTCTGGAATTAGAGATCTCTGAGGATACGATTCGCAGGGATTTTAATGAATTGCACAACAAAGGCCTTATTGAGAAAGTATACGGAGGAGCCTTTCTGGTAAAGGATAAGTCTCGTAATATATTTGATATTAATATTGTTAATGAGGATAAAAAAATAATAGTGGGCCAAAAAGCGTTGTCGTTTTTACGCGAAGGGCAAGTAATTATTATGACCGGAGGTACCACTAATTTATCCTTTTGTAAACTTATTCCAATCGACTTTTCGGCTACTATATATACGTATAGTTTGCCTATCGCGATGCAATTGTCACAACATCCTAATATAGAGTTGATTTTTATAGGCGGAAAACTGCAAAAAAATGCAATGGTAACCGTTGGTATCGATGTGGTTCAGGTTTTGTCAAAAATCAAAGCTGATGTTTGTTTTATAGGAGTAAGTAGTTTAGACGTCAATCAGGGACTTACAGAAATGGGGTATGAAGTTTCGATAATAAAAAAAGAAATGATCAATGCCTCAGACAAAGTCATTGTTCTGGCAACTTCAGATAAGATCAACGGCAAAATGCCCCATAAAGTTTGTGGCCTTGACAGAATAGATGCTATAGTAACAGAGTTGAGTCCTGCGAGTCCCCGAATCAAAAATTTTGCAGATGCCGGTGCCCGTTTGTTTTAAGCGGAATGTGTTTTTTATATTGTGACATTATAAATATCACCTGAATTTTAATAAAGAATGATATATTTGAATTTTTATTTTCAGGGAAACACTATAAAGTCACAGCTAAAAAAGAATGAAACATTTTGGTATTCAATTTACAATTTCCAGTAGTGTCATTCTGATCATTGCCATATTCGCTTTTTTTAGTTCTCCTGCTTTGTTTGCCATGTTTTTTGTGCCGGTACTACTTATTGCTGCTGTTACAAACGGAATATTTTCGGCTATTATTTATTATATCAACGAGAAAGTATCTGTATACGTTTCGGTATTTCTTTTTATACTATGCGCGTGGTTCCTAAAAGTAATCAATAGTAATTATAATGAATACAGTAATCATGAGAATTGGCAATTCTACAATCATCAGCAGATAATATCGACCAAATTAGACCTGATTATAGGCAAGAATCTGTTCGGTTTTCAGTTCTTTTTATTTATGATTTTGCTGAATCTCTTTTCGGGTTTTGTTGTATTTCTGATACATTATTTCAGAAATAGAAAAAATAGGGAATTCGATTTTATAGAAGAGGATTGATCATAGGAGTAAAACCTCGATCTGTCAAGATCAAGGTTTTTGGTAAAAAGTGATAATTAGAAATTATTCCGCATCCAAATAAGGATTTAGAATCTCAGCTAATTCATTGAGCCAATAAAAGCTATTTTCTAATTTGATTATTTCCTGCTGAAGCGTTTCGTCTTCCCGCAGAATTCCCAAAGCAACGATAAAATTTACCTGCCTTAGCGCTTTTGTCATTTGATCTGGCGCGATAGTGTTGTTGAAAAAAGACATTAGCCGGAGTTCGGCTTCTTTGGAAAGGTTGTTTCTACTCATAACTTGACATTTTTATTGAATATAAACCGATGTAGATAAGATGTTTTTTATGCGTTTAAGTGCATTATTGTTAATCACAATACAGCATCATACCACAAGGGCGAAATTTATTTAATTCTCAATGTGAAGTTTTAAGAATAGCAAATGTAGTAAAAAACAATTTAAAAGTAAGAAAAATAATATATCTCATAAATGTTTTATTCAAAATTTGACAGAGTTGTGAATCCCATATTTTCAATTTAATTTTGGAATAATTATGATAGAACAAATCTTAACAGATTACGTCAAGTTTATTAGGAGCTTTGAAGTTTTACTAAAGGATAAATACAAACAAAACATAAATCCATGTTCATTTTCGCGTACTTTTTTTGAAAGGGTTGGATCGATTGACGGAATTAAATATTGGTTTCATGGAAGCGGTTGTACAGCTGAAAAAGATGAAGTTATTTATGCTTATGATATTGGAGGAAATGAAATTGAGTTTTCACAATGGAAATTTTCGGAATTTATTAGAACCCATTCTGACTATCAAAAATTAAATTATAGTCCTGAATTTATTGAATACGAACTATATCAGCTTATTAATAAAGGAATTCTGAGCTGGTTAATTATTGAGGGAATAGAAGGAACTTCTTTTGGATGCGTTTTTATGTCGTACAGAGTTATTCTTGAAGCGCCTTATGTTTTACAAAAAAATATAAATTAATAATAGCCCTGATAGAAGTGGAAATCCTTTTGCTTTTTTCTTTAAAAAGCAAAAGATTGAAACGGATAGCAGGAATAGCTTCTAATTAAAATTTCAATAAAAAATTCTCAAATTCCAATTTTTATGTGCTGGAATTCAGTTTTCAGAAGCCTTCGACTTCGCTTAGAGTGACAATTTGGGTTAAATCCCAATTTTTCTAAATTCCAAACTTCATAAAACAATCGCAGAAAAACGGCAGAAGCTTTGTCTCTTTGCACCTCAGAACCTTAAAAAATAACTATTTTTGTAACTGAAAAGAAAAGCCATAAATTCAGCGATCAAATGTCAATAAATAAAGAGTTAGAACAATTAGCAACGTCATTAGAAGGAACACTTTTATACGATGATCTTCATAAAACGCTTTACTCAACCGATGCTTCGGTGTATCGAATCAGACCAAAAGCGGTTGCTGTGCCTAAAACTATAGAAGATATTAGTAAAGTGATCCGGTTTGCGGCGCAACAAAAGATTTCGATTACACCAAGAACAGCCGGAACTTCTCTTGCCGGACAAACGGTTGGTGACGGAATTGTGGTAGATGTTTCGAAGAACTTTACTAAAATCCTGAATTTCGACGCCATAAAAAAAACAGTTACGGTTCAGCCCGGTGTAATTCGCGATGAACTGAATTTATTCCTGAAACCTCATGGTGTTTTTTTCGGACCTAATACATCTACGACAAACCGTTGTATGATTGGCGGAATGGTAGGAAATAATTCCTCAGGGACTACTTCGATTCGCTATGGTGTAACGCGCGATAAAATTGTCGAAATCAAAGGACTTTTGAGCGATGGATCGCAGGTAGTTTTTAAAGAACTGACTTCGGCGGAATTTATTGAGAAGACCAAAGGTGATACCTTAGAAAATAAAATATACAAAAGCCTTTACGACGAACTTTCGGTAAAAGCAACGCAGGACGAAATCATAAAAGAGTTTCCTAAACCGGAAATTCACAGAAGAAATACAGGTTATGCGGTTGATATTTTATTAAAATCGGATTTGTTTGGCGGAACTGAACCAACAATTAACGTAGGAAAATTGCTTTGCGGAAGCGAAGGAACGCTGGCTTTTACAACAGAAATTACTTTAAAGGTTGACGATTTGCCGCCAGCAAATAATATTATGGTAGTGGCGCATTATCATAGCATTCAGGAATCGCTGGAATCTGTTGTGGTGGCGATGAAACATCATTTGTATACAGCAGAAATGATCGACGACACGATTTTAGATTGTACCAAAACGAGCCGCGAACACATTAAAAACAGGTTCTTTCTGGTAGGCGAACCCAAAGCGATTATGATGTTTGAAGTGGCTTCGCACGATCCGGAAGATGCCGAGAATCAGGCGAATGCTTTGGTGGCCGATTTAGAAAAAAATAACTTTGGCTATGCACTCGTAAAAATTTACGGTGCCGATATTGATAAAGTAAACGAACTTAGAAAAGCCGGTCTTGGACTTTTGGGCAGTATTGTGGGCGATGACAAAGCAGCCGATTCTATAGAAGATACAGCGGTTGAATTGAGCGATTTACCGGCTTATATTGCCGAGTTTTCGGCCATGATGTTACGTCACGGACAAGGTGCGATTTATTACGCACATGCCGGAGCAGGGGAACTGCATTTGCGCCCGGTTTTGAATTTGAAGAAAACATCTGACTTAAAACTCTTTAGAACCATCGCGACCGATGTAGCGATTTTGGTGAAGAAATACAGAGGTTCGCTAAGCGGTGAACACGGCGACGGAATTGTGCGCGGAGAGTTTATTCCGTTTATGATTGGCGAAACGAATTATGAATTGCTGAAACGTATTAAACTGGCGTTTGACCCTAATTCGGTTTTGAATATTGGGAAGATTGTCAATGCCTTGAAAATGGACGAAAACCATCGTGTAATTTCAGGCAGAGCAGAACCGGATATTAAAACGTTTCAGGATTTCTCGGACAGTTTAGGGATTTTGCGTGCTGCTGAAAAATGCAACGGTTCCGGAGATTGTAGAAAATTACCATCGGCAGGTGGAGCAATGTGCCCGAGTTATCGTGCGACCAAAAATGAAAAAGAAACAACGCGTGCGAGAGCGAATGCGTTACGTGAATATCTGACCTATTCTGAGAAAGAAAACAAATTCGACCAGAAAGAACTTTACGAAGTTTTTGAGTTGTGTGTGAGCTGTAAAGCCTGCGCCAGCGAATGTCCGAGTAATGTGGACGTTGCGACTCTAAAAGCAGAATTTTTATACCAATACCAAAAAGCAAACGGATTCTCGACCCGAAACAAGATTTTTGCCCACAATGCAAAACTGAATAAAATGGGAAGTAAGTTTCCGTCGATTACCAACTTTATTTCGAATCAATCGCTTGTTAAAAAAAGTATGGGGATTGCGCCGGAAAGACAAGTGCCGCTTTTGGCGAAAAAGACTTTCAAAAAATGGTACGAAAACCGGAAGCCGCAACGCAACGATTTTCCAAACGGTCAGGTTTATTTGTTTAATGACGAATTCACGAATTATTACGATGTAAATATCGGAATTGATGCTTTCGAATTATTGACAAAATTAGGTTACGAAGTTCTGGTTGTCGATCACGAAGAAAGCGGAAGAACGTATTTGTCTAAAGGATTTTTGGAAGAAGCTAAAAAGATTGCAAATATCAATGTAAATATCTTCAAGGATTTAATTTCTGCAAAAGCGCCTTTAATCGGTATTGAGCCATCGGCAATTTTAACTTTTAGAGACGAATATTTGCGTTTGGCAGATGATAAAGAAGCGGCTGAAAAAGTAGCTCAAAGTGCCTTTACAATCGAAGAATTCTTTAAAAAAGAAATCATCGACGGAAAAATAAAACCGGATTCATTCTCTGAAGAAAAGAAAGAAATCAAGATTCACGGACATTGTCATCAGAAATCATTGAGCTCTGTTGAGGCGACTTTCGCGATGCTGAATTTACCAACGAACAATACGGTTACGATTTACAATTCCGGCTGTTGCGGAATGGCAGGATCGTTTGGTTACGAAAAAGAACATTATCAGGTGAGTATGCAAATGGGAGAAGATACTTTATTCCCAAAAGTGCGTGCCACCGCTGAAAACGTCAAAATCGCTGCCGCAGGAACCAGCTGCCGCCATCAAATTTATGACGGAACCAGCAGAGAAGCACAGCATCCTGTGAGTATTTTGAGAAACTGTCTGCGTTGAGAGATGGCACGCGGATGACACGGATTCACTTCGTGAAAACGCGGAGGAGCGCGGATTTTTTTGTTTATAAATCTGTATGGAAAAGTTTTGCCAAAGATTACAGGATTAAAAATGATTTTGCTTCACGCAGATTCTGCATATTAAAGCAGATTTAATTTACTTATAAATAAAATCTGCGCACATCTGCCTAAATCATTTTAAATCTGCGTGAAATTCATATTAAAATAATCTGTGCTAATCATTTTAATCTGTGGCTAAATTTTTTCTCTCGCAGATTTGGCAGATTTAGCAGATTTTTTTTGACAAAGACTAAAAAGAAACCCGCGTTAATCCGTTTTACCAGTTAAAACCCGCGGGCAAAAAAAAACTTTGTGACTTAGCGCCTTCGTGGCAAAAATAATTCACTGATAAAACAAAATGGTTTTATATATTTGAAATCAGGATATTTTTTGCATTATTTGCAAAATAAAACCTCAAACACCGATTTAAATTAATTTTAAAAGCAAAATCATATATGGCATTATCAGGTTTATTCCGTAAAAAAACGGTACAAGATATTCTGAAACAAGTTGCAAAAAACGACGCAGATGGTCATAATGCATTAGGAAAGCATTTAACGACAAGAGATTTAACTGCGTTTGGAATTGCTGCAATTGTGGGTGCAGGTATTTTTAGTACCATCGGAAAAGCCAGTGCAGACGGAGGACCAGCAGTAATTTTCTTGTTCTTGTTTACAGCCCTTGCCTGTAGTTTTGCAGCCTTTGCGTACGCAGAATTTGCCTCGATGGTTCCGGTTTCAGGAAGTGCTTATACATACTCTTATGTGGCGTTTGGAGAAATAATTGCCTGGATAATTGGCTGGGCTTTAATTATGGAATATGCTGTAGGAAATATAACGGTCGCCATATCGTGGAGTGATTATTTTACGGGACTGCTCCAGAGTGGCGGAATTCACTTACCGCAATGGATCCAGATGGATTATCTAACGGCTTCAAACGGATTTAACGATGCCACGGCTTTAATGCAGGGCGGAAAATCATACGAAAATTTAGGCAGAAGTTTACAGGAAGCTTATACGGCCTGGACAACAGCGCCAACAATTGGTTCTTTTCATTTTGTGGCTGATTTACCGGCATTATTCATTATTATTTTAATTACAGCATTGGTTTACAGAGGGATGAAAGAGTCCCGTAATGCCAGTAATTTAATGGTTGTTGTAAAACTTTGTGTGGTGCTGCTGGTAATTGCAGTGGGTGTATTTTATGTAGATACATCCAATTGGGATCCTTTTGCGCCAAATGGGGTTAGCGGAGTTTTAAAAGGAGTTTCGGCTGTTTTCTTTGCTTATATTGGTTTCGATGCAATTTCGACAACTGCCGAAGAATGTAAAAATCCGCAACGTGATTTACCACGCGGAATGATGTGGGCAATTATCATTTGTACTATTTTATATATTGCCATTGCCTTGGTTTTAACCGGAATGGTAAATTATAACGAATTAAATGTTGGAGATCCTCTGGCATTTGTTTTCGATAAATTAAACCTGAAATGGATGTCCGGAATTATAGCTGTAAGTGCTGTAGTAGCGATGGCGAGTGTTTTACTGGTTTTTCAGATGGGACAGCCGCGTATCTGGATGAGTATGAGCCGTGATGGCTTATTGCCAAAGAAATTTTCTACCGTGCACCCAAAATTCAAAACGCCTTCATTTGCAACAATCGTGACAGGTTTTGTGGTAGCAGTTCCGGCTTTGTTTCTGAATCTGACCATGGTAACGGATTTATGCAGTATCGGAACTTTATTTGCTTTTGTACTGGTTTGTGCCGGAGTTTTGGTTTTGCAGGACAAAACAGATATCCCGAGAGGAAAATTCAAAACGCCTTATGTAAATTCAAAATATATTCTGCCGGTTCTTATGATTGCAGGACTGTATTATGCTTTTGCCTTTAATAATAAAGCGACAATGGCTTTTATTAATAATGAAGAGCAGACCTATGATGCAACGACAATTATCACTTCATTAAATAAAGAAGAATCAACAAAAGTTTTCAATTATTTAGAAAGTATTGATCTTCATAATAAAACTGCTGAAACAGCAGATCTAGAGCATTTGTTGAGTCAATATCAGGACGACGAAGCAAAATATGCAGAGGTTGTAAAAGGATTACCAATCAGCGATTCTCTAAAATACGAATCAGGTTTCAGTTTATTCAAGCACAAAATTCCAATGTGGATATTTTTAGTAGTTTTAGTTGGATTAGCAGTTTGGGCTTTCAGAAAAAACCTTTCTTTAATTCCTTTATTAGGTCTTATCTGTTGCCTTTATATGATGGCAGAATTAAGCGTCTGGAACTGGATTTACTTTACGATCTGGTTATTACTCGGACTGATTATTTATTTTACTTACAGTAGAAAAAATAGTAAGCTGAATGCCATTGAAGTGTAAACTGCTATAAGTTATATATAGGGAAAGCCGTTCTGAGAATAATTTCAGAACGGCTTTTTTTATCAATATATTCTTATGTTTTTTTAAAAGGTTTTCTTAAGTTTGATCATTGTAATTTTTAATTTTTTAAACGAATGGGTTTCCTTAAAAATATCCTGGGTAAAAAAGATACCCCAATAGATTCGGCCAATGATTTTTGGAATTGGTTTCTAAAACATGAAAAGGGGTTTTTCAACATTGTTCAAAGCCGTAAAAATATAAGTACAGCTTTCTTTGATAAGCTTGCTCCAAAGTTAGATGAAATACACAACGGGATTTACTTCCTGAGTGGTATGTTTGATGATCAGACTGTCGAGTTAATTTTAACGCCGGATGGAGCGATTAGAAATATTTACGCAATTGAAGAGTTGGTAAATAATGCTCCAAAAATTGACGGTTGGAAATTTACAGCTCTTAAACCGGCATCAGATATCAAAGATGTTGCTATTACTTACGAGAATTTTGAATTTAAAAAAGAAAACTTAAAATTTTATCCTAACATCCATAAAGGTTATCCGGACGAAATTGATCTGACAATTGTTTACGATCATTTTACAGAAGATAAAAAAGCAATAATAGCGAATGGCGTTTACATCTTTCTGGATAATTATCTGAGCGAATTGCACTCCGTTACGCTGATTGATAATATGAATGTAATTGGACACAATGAAGTTTCTGAAGAACTAATTCCAATCGAAAAATTAAAAGATTATTTGATTTGGAGAGAAAAAGAATTTGTAGAAAAATATGAAGGTATCAGGCATAATACCGAAAACGACGGTTACGCAAGTTTTGAAGGGAAAACAAAAGAGGGCGGAATTATCTTGGCTGTAATCAATACAACTCTTTTGCAATGGGATAAAAAAGCATCCCATCCCTGGATTCTGATAGTTGGAATTCCATATCAAAAAAGAGATGAAAGCGGTTTGCCGGATAGTGAAACCTATAAACGATTAGATGAAATTGAAGATGAGATAATGCTAAGTTTGCAGGATGCAGATGGCTACTTAAATGTTGGACGCGAAACTGCCAACAACAAACGGGAGATCTTTTTTGCCTGTAAAGATTTCAGAAAACCTCCGAAAGTTTTAGACACATTAATAAAAAAACACAATAAAACATTTGAAATAGGTTACGAAATTTATAAGGATAAGTACTGGAAATCCTTTAGGCATTACGAGCCAAAATAAAATTAAATCCGTTCTGAAATATCTCAGAACGGATTTTTTTGTTGTAAATTCAATGTGTGAAATCGCCACGAATTCACGAATTTTTCAAGTAATAATTCGTGAATTCGTGGTGAAAAAAAGTGGATATAAAATCAGTGTAAACCAGTTTAAATCAGTAAAATCCGTAGACTAAAATTTGTGATCTTCGTTTCTTTCAAAATAAAAAAACTTAGTGCATCTTTGCGAAATAACTTTACAAAATACCAAGCTCCACCATGCAAGCTTTCATCATTTCATAAGTACGCTCAATATCGTTATCCAATCCAATCGAAAAACGAATCAAACCATCCGTTAAGCCCATTTCATGCTGTTCTTCTAACGGAATTTCACTCGAAGTTGAAGTTCCCGGAGCACTGAACAACGTTTTGTAAAATCCTAAACTTACTGCCAAATATCCCAGATTTCTGGCTTGCATCAATTCCATTAATTCATTTGCTTTCGCCAAAGTTCCAACGTCAATCGTTAGCATACCGCCAAAACCGTATTCCGGATTAATCATCGTTTTGTACAATTCATGACTTGGGTGACTTTTCAGTCCCGGATAAACTGTTTTAAGTCCGTCTTTTTCGAATTTATCTGCCAGAACATGAGCATTATGGCTGTGTTGTTTGATACGGATATGCAACGTACGAAGGTTTTTCATTACAGAAGCTGATCGCAGACTGTCCATTGTTGGTCCCAAAAGCATACTTGCGCCCGAGTTTACATTTTTTAATGAATTGATAAAATCTTTCGAAGCGCAAGTCACACCGCCAACAGTATCGCTGCTTCCATTGATGTATTTTGTCAAACTGTGAATCACGATATCAGCACCAAGTTTTGCAGGTGAGACAGACAAAGGTGAAAACGTATTATCGACCACCAATTTCAAATTATGTTTTTTAGCAATCTTTGCCAAACCAGCAATATCAGCCACTTCCAATAACGGATTACTTACCGTTTCACAATACAAAACTTTAGTATTTGGCGTAATTGCAGCTTCTACGATATCTAGTTTTGTAATGTCAACAAAGCTCGTTTCAATCCCAAATCTCGGGGTAAAGTTTTTCAGAAAAGCATAAGTTCCTCCATAAATCGTCCTGCTCGAAACAATGTGATCGCCCGCACCGCACAACTGCAGTAGAGTAGGCGTAATCGCTCCCATTCCAGAAGCCGAAACATTTGCTGTTTCAGTTCCTTCCATTGCTGCCAAAGCCTGGTCGAGATACAAATTACTGGGTGACGAATGGCGTGAATACAAATAACAGCCTTCCATATTTCCCTCGAAAGTATCGAACATCGTTTTGGCCGAAAGAAATGTATAGGTCGAAGAATCAGAAATCGAAGGATTCACACCGCCAAATTCCCCAAAATATTGCAAATCCTGAATTTTATCTGCTGGATTAAAGTCTTTCATTTTATTGTTGTTTTTTTAGTTTCAAGTTGTTGTAACCTATTAATCAAACTTTAAATTTTGAACCATTTTTCATTGGAATTTAAAATTTGGAATTTGATTTTAATTAGGAGCTATTTCCAGCTTTCCGTTTCAAGTCCTCATAAAAAAGGCAAAGTTTCTAATGTTCTAAAAAGAGCTTCCGTTGGTCGCTTTTTTAGACCAGGAAACATTTGCCCTTTTTACTCCGGGCTTTACACTTCAATCTGGGCTATGAAACCCTTTTTCAAAAGAAATTCTATTCAAAGTAACGTCTTAATAGAAAATTAATCAACTATGAGTTTGATAATTAGATTTTAAAACTATATAAGTGATTTATTAAAGATTATTAATCTAAATTTGTTTTAGAAAAACCAAATCAATAGATTTTCTTTCATTTTCTAAAATATAAAAAAAATGACTTTAGACGCTACCGATAAAAAACTCCTTGTTTTACTACAAACCGACAGTAAAAAAACAACCAAAGAATTGTCCTTAAAATTGAATCTGTCAGTAACTGCGGTTTACGAACGTATCAAAAAGTTAGAACGCGAAGGCATAATAAAAAACTATGTAGCATTAGTAGATAAAACCAAAATCGGCAAAGGATTTGTGGTTTTCTGTCACTTAAAACTCATTCAGCACACCAAAGAATTCCTGACCAAATTCGAAAGTGAAGTCATCAAACTCAACGAAGTCTTAGAGTGCCATCACGTAAGCGGCGATTATGATTATATCCTGAAAGTATTGGTAAAAGACATGGAAGAATACAGGGAATTTCTGGTCACTAAACTCACTTCGCTACAACATATCGGGAGTACACAAAGTATGTTTATGATTAGCGAAGTAAAGAATTCAACAGTGATTTTTTGAGGAAGGTTCAAAGGTTCAGAGCAACAAAGGGACAAAGGTTTTCTGTAGAGACGCACAGCAGTGCGTGTAACACATGATTAGTTTTTGAGATTTTAAAAGAATCTCGGCAAAGTTGCGAAGTCGCAAAGTTTTTTTGAGTTGCCTCCAGATTTAGCTGGAGGAATAAGATCCGACTAGAAAAGGCTTTAGCCAAACGACATAGATTTGGCTAAAGCCCTTTCGGATTGACAATATTTCCATCCAGCTAAAGCTGGACGCTATTCAATGAGTATCTCAAAATATTTAAAAAACTTTGCGACTCTGCTACTTTGCGAGCAAATTTCAGCTTTATAAATAAAAAACTTAGCGAACCTTGCGTAAAATCTTTGCGAACTTTGCGGTAAAATCGTCTACCAAAATTTCACACAAAAAACATTGAGATTTAAACTTTAAACAAAACTTTATTCCTTAATTTTGTATCGCTAAAAATAAAATAGACAAACTATGAGTTCATTTGACGTAGTCATTATAGGTTCAGGTCCTGGAGGATATGTATCAGCAATTCGTTGCGCACAATTAGGTTTCAAAACGGCAATTGTAGAAAAGTATAACTCTTTAGGCGGAACTTGCCTTAACGTAGGTTGTATTCCTTCAAAAGCATTATTATCTTCTTCTCATCATTACGCAGAAATTGCACATTTCGCAGATCACGGAATTGAAGTTTCAGGAGATGTAAAAATCAATTTAGAGAAAATGATCGCGCGCAAACAAGCAGTTGTAGATCAAACCGTAGGTGGAATCAACTACTTAATGGATAAAAATAAAATCACTGTTTTTAATGGTTTAGGTTCTTTCGTAGATGCAACGCACATTGCTGTTGCAAAAGCTGACGGAACATCAGAAACTATCGAAACTAAATATGCTGTAATTGCTACAGGTTCAAAACCATCTTCTTTGCCTTTCATCAAAATTGACAAAGAAAGAATCATCACTTCTACAGAAGCTTTGGCTTTAAAAGAAGTTCCAAAACACTTGGTAATTATTGGTGGTGGAGTTATCGGAATCGAGCTTGGACAAGTTTACCTTCGTTTAGGAGCTCAGGTTTCTGTAGTAGAATTCATGGACAGAATCATTCCTGGAATGGATAGTTCTTTGTCTAAAGAATTGACTAAAGTATTGAAAAAACAAGGAATGAAATTCTACGTTTCTCACAAAGTAAAATCAGTTGAAAGAAACGGCGATGCTGTTGTGGTTCAGGCTGAAAATGCAAAAGGAGAAACAATCACTCTTGAAGGAGATTATTCATTAGTTTCTGTTGGTCGTCGTCCGTACACAGACGGACTAAACGCTGACAAAGCAGGAGTAAAAATCTCAGACAGAGGACAAGTTGAAGTAAACGATCATTTACAAACGAATGTTCCTAATATTTATGCAATTGGTGATGTTGTTCGTGGAGCAATGCTGGCACATAAAGCAGAAGAAGAAGGAACTATGGTTGCTGAAATCTTAGCAGGTCAAAAACCACATATCGATTATAACTTAATTCCTGGTGTAGTGTATACCTGGCCGGAAGTTGCTGCAGTTGGACAGACTGAAGAGCAGGTAAAAGCTTCAGGAACAGAATATAAAGTAGGAAGTTTTCCTTTCAAAGCATTAGGTCGTGCAAGAGCTAGTGGAGATCTTGACGGATTTGTAAAAATCATTGCTGATGCTAAAACAGATGAAGTTTTAGGAGTTCACATGATTGGAGCGCGTACAGCTGATTTAATAGCTGAGGCAGTTACAGCAATGGAATTCAAAGCTTCTGCTGAAGATATTTCAAGAATGAGCCATGCACATCCAACTTTTGCTGAAGCGGTAAAAGAAGCTGCATTGGCCGCTACAGATAATAGAGCATTACACGTATAATTTACGTTGCATCATAATTTTAAAAAACCGCTATTTCCGAAGCTTCGGAAGTAGCGGTTTTCTTTTGTAATAAGCTTATTTGCAGGTTTGTAAAAATGTAAAAAGCAATTGTAATTCTGTAAATTAATATTTTAATTTCAGGTTATCTTTATAAGTCTAAAAAGATAATGTTATGAAAAATAGATATATCGCTCCCGTTTTACTTGGAGCCGGAATAGCCATTGCACTTTATTCTTGCGGTACGACAATTCCAAAAAACGCAAAAGCAGTCACTAATTTTGACAAATCGAAGTATTTAGGAAAATGGTACGAAATTGCCAGACTTGATTTTAAATATGAAAAAGGACTAAACAATGTCACCGCCGAATATTCTCTAAATGATAACGGAACGATCAAAGTCGATAATAAAGGCTACGACGTTAAAAAAGAAAAATGGGAGCAAAGTATTGGTAAAGCTAAATTTGTTAAAACCGATGATGTCGGAATGCTGAAAGTGTCATTTTTTGGTCCGTTTTATGCCGGATATAATGTAGTTGCAGTCGAAGATAACTACAAATATGCACTTGTTGTTGGTGAAAATTTAAAATACATGTGGATCCTTTCTAGAGAAACCACAATTCCGGAAAGTATCAAAGCAGATTTTCTTATTAAAGCCAGAGAAATTGGATTTGAAATTTCTGACCTGGTTTGGGTAAAACACGATAAAGCAAATTAGTGATAAGTAAATTCTCCTATATGTCAAACCCGACGGGTTTATATGATGTAATACGATAAATTAATAAAGAGTATAAATGTTGAATCTTTTAAAAATAAGAAACCCGATGCTCAGAAAAGCATCGGGTTTTTTATTTTTAAAAGTAAATTATCTCGTAAAAACACTTTTATAATTATCCCAATATCTGTAAATCAAAAATAAGTTGGCAAGGAATAGTAATACCGCAATTGGCAAACCTTCAGGAGCCAGAAAATAATTGATAAACAGGATATTTACCGTAATTGGTAAGATCAAAATATTAGCCAATGTTACATAACGGCCGGTTACAAATGCAATTCCGC
Organism: Flavobacterium aquidurense; assembly: GCF_002217195.1. Taxonomy (NCBI): domain Bacteria; kingdom Pseudomonadati; phylum Bacteroidota; class Flavobacteriia; order Flavobacteriales; family Flavobacteriaceae; genus Flavobacterium; species Flavobacterium aquidurense. The sequence goes on from NZ_MUGR01000017.1 coordinate 78,171, forward strand.
AAAGTAATTCGATAGATTTTGCTAAAGGCATTATATATGTGGAGGCCATTAAACCAACATTGAAAGCTTTAAAATTCCCTGTTGTTTCCGGTTCAGGAGTTAGATGAAAAAAATAACTGATAGAAGCAAAAAGCAACAAAAGACCAATTAAAACGCGGACAATAATAGTAGCAATTTTCATAATACTTAGGATTTTTAGATAAGTTAAAAAAGTATAATTATTTTGGAAAAATGATATAATCTGAATCCTCAACTGAAATGGTATTTGCTTTTTAAAGCTTCTTTATTGAAGATTTTACAATCAAATCAATCCTATTTTAGGATTAATACAATGCTATATCAAATATAATGAATTTTTTCTTATGAAATCACTGTTTTGTTAACACTTTTCTTATTCTCTAATGTATTTTTATAAAGATAAAACCACAGTTGTCTATCAAAGTGAAAGGCCATAAATGAATAAGAAATACAAATATGGATTTAGGAAAATAAGGACGACTTTGAGGCAGTCAATAATTTTTGAGTATTATTTTATCGAAGGATTTTTTTTGTCGTAATTTTGGGATCTAAAATTTATTTATTTTTGAGAGTTTCCATTCCTAAACATATTGCAAATCCAGAGCACTTTAAACAACAACTTTTAAGCTGGTCGCAACAATTTCGCGAGGTCATTTTTCTGGATAGCAATTCGTATCCGCAAGAATATTCCAGTTTTGATTGTGTCTTGGCTGTAGATGCTTTTACTTCTTTAAAAACCGATTTTCATAATGCTTTCGACGATCTGAAACAATATCAGCAAACCACTAAAGACTGGCTTTTTGGTTATCTTTCGTACGATCTAAAGAACGACGTCGAAGAATTGAAATCAGGTAATTTTGACGGATTGGATTTTCCGGATTTGTTTTTCTTTCAACCCAAAAAAATAATTGTATTGAAAGGAAATCAGCTTGAGATGAAATATTTATTTCTTTGCGATGATGAAGTCGAAGATGATTTTGAGGAAATAGTTAAAAGCGAAAAGTTAGAAGTTAAAAGTCAGGAACCTTTAAAGATTGAGCAACGTATCTCTAAAGATTTATATGTTCAGAAAGTAACAAAAATGCTGCATCACATTCACGCAGGTGATATGTACGAAGCAAATTTTTGTATGGAATTTTATGCTGAAAATGCAGTTATAAATCCACTTGAGAAGTTTCAAAAACTAAATACGATTTCGCAGGCTCCGTTTTCTGTTTTTTTTAAAAATAACAAACAATTTTTGCTTTCAGCTTCTCCCGAACGTTATATAAAAAGAGTAGGAGAGACGTTGATTTCGCAACCCATAAAAGGAACGTCAAAGCGATTTTCTGATGCAATTGAAGATGAAAAATCAAAACATTTTCTGGAGTCAGATTCGAAAGAACGAGCCGAAAATATCATGATTACAGACTTGGTTCGGAATGATTTGTCGCACACAGCACAAAAAGGTTCAGTCGAAGTGACAGAGCTTTGTAAAATCTATTCGTTTTTACAGGTGCATCAAATGATTTCGACTATAACTTCAAAATTAGATCCGCAATATTCACCGATAGATGTTTTGAAAACTACTTTTCCTATGGGAAGTATGACAGGAGCTCCAAAGATTTCGGTGATGAATATTATCGAAAATCTCGAAGAAACCAAACGCGGTTTGTATAGCGGATCAATTGGATATTTTACTCCGGAAGGCGATTTTGATTTTAATGTCGTTATCAGAAGTATTCTATACAATCACGACAATAAATACGTTTCGTTTTCTGTGGGAAGTGCTATTACAGCACAATCAATTCCGGAAAACGAATACGAAGAATGTTTGTTGAAGGCGAAAGCGATGCATGAAGTTTTAAGGTAAAAAGGTTGGCCAGGAATTTCACGAATTGGCACGAATTTTTTTTCTTAACTTGAGATAGTTTAATTAGTGAAATTCGTGGAAAAAAAATAGTAGCCACAGATTAAAGGATTAAAATGATTTTGTTTCACGCAGATTTGGCAGATTTAATTTTGATTTAACGATGAATAAAATCTGCGTTCATCTGCTTAAATCTTTTTAAATCTGCGTGAAATTGATATAAAAAAATCATTTTAATCCTTTAATCTGTGGCAAAAAAATGAAATCTGCGTGAAAAAATAATTCGTGTAATTCGTGGCAAAAAACAAACGCTTAACATTTCATTTAAAAATAGATCGAATTTAATTTTTTACATTTATCGAATGTTTTCAAAATTTCAAAATCATATCGTTTCAAGATTTCCATTTCTGGAAAATCAAAAAATATTTCTTGCTGTTAGCGGAGGATTGGACAGTATGGTTTTATTGCATCTGTTAAAACAATTGCCTTATGAAATTGCCGTTTTGCATTGCAATTTTCAGCTTCGCGGATTAGAAAGTTTTGGCGATCAGAGTTTTATTCAGGACTATTGTGATCAGAATAATATTCCCATTTACACCACACAATTCGATACCGACGCTTTCGCTAAAGATTATAAATTGTCGACGCAAGTTGCAGCACGTGAATTGCGTTACAGTTGGTTTTATGAGCTTTTAGAAACTGAAAATTTCGATTATATCTTAACCGCCCATCATGCCGATGACAATCTGGAAACCTTTATTATTAATCTGACCCGCGGAACGGGATTGGAAGGATTAATTGGAATTCCGGAACAAAATGATCGGATTATTCGCCCGCTATTGCCTTTTTCAAGAGACGAAATCCTTAAATATGCTGAAGAAAATCATATCGAATGGCGGGAAGACAGCAGCAATGCATCTAATAAATACCTTCGGAATAAGATTCGCCACGATTTGGTTCCGATGCTCAAAGAAATCAATCCAAATTTCCTGAATGCTTTTCAGAAAACGCAATCGTATTTGCAGGAATCTCAGGCAATGGTCGAAGATGCTTCGATTATGATTTACCAGCAAGTGGCGAAAGAAGAAGGTGATGACATTCATTTCGACTTGAACCAACTTAAAAAATTACCCAATTATAAATCGTATTTGTACCAATGGCTGAATGAATTTGGCTTTTTGGCATGGAATGATATTTATGATCTGGTTGACGGACAATCCGGAAAACAAGTGCTTTCATCTGAATTTCGCTTATTAAAAAATAGAAATATTTTGATTTTAAGCCCCATTTCTGAAATGTCAGAAAAGGAAGAATTTGAAATTAATGCAAACGATACAGAAGTTAATTTTCCCTTAAAATTGAAGCTTTGTAACGTTAGTCACATAACAATAGATTCAAATAAAGCTATATTTGTCGACGCTGAAAAAATCCAGTTTCCCCTGGTTTTACGTAAATGGAAAGAGGGGGATGTTTTTTATCCTTTTGGGATGGAGGGGAAGTCTAAAAAAGTAAGTAAACTTTTTAAAGATGAAAAATTATCTCTGATCGAAAAAGAAAAAATGTGGATTTTGTGCTCTGATAATCAGATTGTATGGGTTATCGGAATCAGACAGGACGATCGTTTTAGAATTGAAAATACCACAAATCGAATACTTAAAATAGAATTAGAATCATGAACTTTAATCAACATCAACAAGCAATAATATCAAAAAATAGCTGGAATAAAACCATTGTGTTTTTTCTGTTTTTTTTGTTTGCTTTTGCAAAAGGTAATGCTCAAATCCTGGAGCCTGTAAAATGGACTTCAAAAATTGAAAAGAAATCAGGCAATAATGCTGTTTTAATTTTTGACGGAACGATTGAAAAAGACTGGCATATGTATTCGCAATTTACACCTGATGGCGGACCGCTTGCGTTAGAAATTACATTTAAAAACCAAAAAGGAAATTATACTTTAGTAGGAAAAGCTAAAGAAGGAAAAACAAGAACTGCTTTTAATGATGTTTTTGGTGTCAATGAAACTTTCTTTGAAGGCAAAGCACATATTGAGCAGGAAATTACGATTATCAATCCAAACTTAAAAACGGTTGATGTAGAATTTGATTTTCAGGTTTGTAAAGAAGTTTGTATCAATTCGAATAAAAAATTCACAATTGCAATTCCGTCAACATTTAAGATGGATGCGGTTGCCAGTGTAGCAGAAGTAAAGAAAGATGAAACTAAAGTGGAAGGTTTGGCTGTTGATACAGTAAAGCCAACTATTGAACCGGCTAAAACGGAAACCGCAAAAGCTTCAGTTGCTGAAACTGCAGCTAAAGAAGATATTCCTGCACCGGCTCCCGCAAGAAGTTTATGGTCGATCTTTTTTATTGCTTTTATTTCAGGATTCGCGGCGTTGTTAACACCTTGCGTTTTTCCGATGATCCCAATGACGGTAAGTTTCTTTACGAAACAAAGCAAAAGCAGGGCAAAAGGTATTCGTAATGCTATAATTTACGGTTTCTCTATTATTGCTATTTATGTTATTTTAGGATTAATTGTAACTAAAATATTTGGTGCAGATGCATTAAATGCGTTGTCTACAGATGTTTGGTTCAACTTGATTTTCTTCGTGATACTGATCATTTTTGCTACTTCATTCTTGGGAGCTTTCGAAATTATGCTGCCAAATTCATGGGGAAATAAAGTAGATCAACAAGCAGACAGAGGCGGAATAATTGGAATATTGTTCATGGCTTTGGCTTTGGCAATAGTATCATTCTCGTGTACAGGACCAATTGTTGGAACTTTATTGGTTGAAGCGGCTTCAAACGGCGGAATTGCTCCGGTTGTTGGAATGTTAGGATTTTCATTAGCATTGGCATTGCCTTTTATGTTGTTTGCTATGTTCCCGGGCTGGTTGAATTCTTTACCAAAATCCGGAGGATGGCTGAATACTGTTAAAGTAGTTTTAGGATTTTTAGAATTGGCTTTGGCATTTAAATTTTTATCAAATGCCGATTTGGTTTTACAATTGCATTTACTGGAAAGAGAAGTTTTCATCGCAATCTGGATTGCTATTTTCGGAGCTTTGACCTTATATTTATTTGGGAAAATTTCATTGCCGCATGATAGTCCGTTACAGCATATTTCTGTTGGAAGATTGTATTTAGGATTATTGACACTTGTGTTTACAGTATATTTAATTCCGGGACTTTGGGGAGCACCATTGAAGTTAATCAGTGCTTTTCCTCCTCCGCCACAATACAGCGAGAGTCCGTTTGGAGTAGGAGGTTCTGCTAATTCAGGAGGAAGTGCCGAATCTGTAAAAGGATTGCCTGACGGAGCTGAATTGGGACCGCATGGTATTATGGTTTTTCATGATTACGAAGATGGAGTGGCGTATGCAAAATCAATCAACAAACCAATCATGCTTGATTTTACAGGTTATGCTTGTGTGAATTGCAGAAAAATGGAAAACAATGTTTGGTCTGAACCTTCAATTTTACCTATTTTAAAAAATGATGTTGTTTTGATTTCTCTTTATGTAGATGATAAACGTGAGCTGCCAAAAGAAAAACAATTTGTAACTGCATCAGGAGATAAAATCATTACAGTTGGAGATAAATGGACTGATTTTATGATTTCAAAATATAAGACGAACACACAGCCTTTGTATATTATAACAGATTTAGAAGGGAACAATCTAAACAGTTCAAAACCTACTATCAGTTATGTTAGTGCTGATGAATATTTGCACTGGCTGAAAGAAGGAATTTCTAAGTTTTAGAAAATAGAATAAAGAGAATAGAAAATAGAATCTAAAATCTACATTCTAAAATTATAATGAAAAGGTTGAATTAATTCAAAATAAAAAGCACTCTGGGTAACAAAACTTAGAGTGTTTTTTTTATACTGTAAATCCACAATTAGAAATTTAGATTTTATCCTCTAAAATCTACAATCTAAGATCCATAATCTATTTTCTATTCTCGATATTCTATTCTCGATATTCTATAATCTTAGAAAAGTAAAAAGCACTCCGGGATAATATCCTTAGAGTGCTTTTTTATTTAGTTACCATATTGAAATGAAAAAAAATCTCCCTTCTATAATCTTTCTTCTTTGCTCTTTCTTCTTTACTCTATTCTTTTTCTAAAATTACTTCAAAGCAAAAAGCACTCTAAGTAAAACTCAGAGTGCTTTTTTAGTTATGGTTGGTTTTGGTTGTTTTTTTGGTTTTGGTTTATTTTTATAAAAATTCTCCGTGTTGAGAGATATCCAGACCTAATTCTTCTTTTTCTTCAGTAACTCTTAGAGGTGTGATTTTATTTACCACAAAGAATAAAACATAAGAACCTACAAAAGCGAAGATCGAAACGATGATCAAAGCAGTTAACTGGTTGATGAACAAAGTAGGGCTTCCGAAAATCAAACCTTGATTGTCTCCAACGGCCGGGTTGATTGCTTTAGAAGCAAAAACACCAGTTAATAACATTCCTACCATACCGCCAACACCATGACAGGCAAAAACATCCAGCGCATCATCAATTTTTCCTTTAGGGAACTTGCTTACTACAAGGTTACTTACGATGGCGGAAAACGCGCCTATAAAAATAGCGTGCGGAATGCTAACGAAGCCTGCGGCAGGTGTAATAGCAACAAGGCCTACCACAGCTCCGATACATGCACCAAGTGCAGATAATTTGTGTCCAATAATTTTGTCAAGGAAAACCCATGCCATTGCAGCAGCAGCAGCAGCAACAGTTGTAGTTCCTAAAGCCTGAACGGCCAATCCGTTTGCTCCAAGTGCAGAACCTGCGTTGAAACCAAACCATCCAAACCATAATAAACCTGTACCTAATAATACATAAGTAATTCTGGCAGGATTTACTTTTTGAACTTTTCTTTTTCCTAAGAATATTGCTCCGGCCAATGCAGCCCAGCCAGCACTCATGTGTACTACTGTTCCTCCGGCGAAATCTAATACTCCCATTTTAAAGAAAACTCCATCAGGATGCCATGTCATGTGCGCCAAAGGAGCATATATAAGTAAGATAAATAAAACCATGAATAATAAATAAGCCCAGAAACGTACACGTTCTGCAAATGCACCAGTGATTAATGCAGGTGTGATGATGGCGAATTTAGCCTGAAATAATGCGAATAACATAAACGGAATAGTTGGGGCAAGACTCCATGCAGTATTAGTACCAACACCCTGAAAAAATAAGTTAGAAGTTGGATCTCCGATGATTCCTCCAATAGAAGGACCAAATGCTAATCCAAAAGCAATAACAACCCATAAAATAGTTACAATTACCATTGCCATAAAACTTTGTAGCATAGTACTGATAACATTTTTCTTACCTACCATTCCTCCGTAGAAAAATCCTAGTCCCGGTGTCATAAGCAATACAAATGCAGTTGCTACGATCATCCAAGCTGTATCTCCTGTATCAAACTTTACAGCTTCTGCCGGAATTGGGCTATCTGTTAAGATAAAGTTCGATATAAAGGTTAGTACCAAAATAGTGATAAGAATCACACTTAAAATAATTTTTCGCATAGTTATTTAGTTTTAAATTTTTTATAAAAGTATAAAATCAATCGACATCCCTTTAAAAAATAGGGTCTAATGCTTAATTTTTGTTAATTTTAAAATTTAACCCCCTGTATTTTGCGTGTATTTGTTAAAAAGAACTTAAAATTTGTAATTTGTCAATCTAAAATCTGAAATATTGAGTTTTTTGGAGCTGTGTTAACAAAAAATGGAGATAATATTTCTTGTTTTAAGAGTATTTATGGTTGATTTAGTAATGAAAGGATTAAAACAGTTCTAATTTAAAATAAAAAAGGCATCAGATGATTTCTCAAATGATGCCTTTTTTATAAAAAGAGTTTTTAACTATTTCTGATTGTATTTTGCTTTGAATTTATCGCTCAATTTGGTTTGGAAAGTTTCTAAATTAATCGTTCTGCCCTGAATGAAAGCAGATGTTAGTTTATTTGTTCTCATATCCAGTGCATCGCCTTCAGAGATAAACAATGTCGCATCTTTACCGGTTTCTAATGTACCGCAAGTAGCATCTATGCCTAATAGTTTTGCTGTGTTTGAAGTAATTAGCTGCAAAGCTTTTTCTTTGTCTAAACCAAAAGCAGCGCAGGTTCCTGCTAAAAATGGTAGATTCCTTACATTCATACGTTCCTGATCTCCACTGTTTTCAAGACCAACGACAATACCTTTGTCTGTGAGTATTTTTGCCATTTTATAAGGTAGGTTTACATCTTCGTCATCACTGGTCGGCATATCATGCACACGTCTTAGCAAAACACCAACATTGTATTTTAGCAGCACATCAGCAGATTTATAAGCTTCAAATCCTCCCACAATTACAATCTTTTTGATTTGATTGTCTACTGCTAATTGTATGGCGTCTACAATTTGTTTTTCTTCATCTGCATGTATAAAAAGCGTCTGAGTTCCGTCAAAAAGGCCTTTTGTCGCTTCCAGTACTATATTTCTGTCCTTTGAAGCAGTTTGGTTGTAAGCTTTTGCATTGACTAAAAAAGCAGTTATTTCCTCAACTTGTTTGGGATAATCTTTATTGGCTTCAATTATTCCGGGTTCGAACCAGGATCCTGATCTTTTGAAATTAGATGGAAAATTAAGATGAATTCCGTCGTTTTCTTTTATAAGTGCATCTTTCCAGTTCCATGCGTCTAATTGTACGATTGAGGATGTTCCTGAAATCGTGCCTCCCCGTGGTGTTATCTGAGCAATCAATACGCCATTAGGACGAACGGTTTCTACTACTTTCGATTCAGAATTATAAGCAATAATACTTCTCACATTCGGATTAAAACTTCCAATTTCTTCATCATCATTTGATGATTTTACAGCGTCAATTTCTATTAAACCTAATGTCGAGTTGGCAATAATAAATCCGGGATAAACGTGTTTTCCACTGGCATCGATTGTCGTATCATACGCATTCGCTGCAAGTCTGATTGTTGTGGCATCGGCTACCAGAGTGATTTTGCCGTCTTTGAAACCAATCGCACTATTCTGGATAACCGTTCCGTTGCCCAGATGCGCTGTAGCATTTAAAATCAAAACTGATTTGGTTTGTTTTGGTGCCGGTATTTGTTGTGCCTTTATTTGTAGCGAAGCACAAAATGCGAGCAACAGTATATATATGTTTTTATGTATCATGTTATCTTTTTTTATCTTTACGAATTTTCTAAAGCTTTGTATTATTGTTCTAAAGTATCACAGTGATATTCTGTTTTTTCTTTTTTTGCAGGCTGTTGCGTGTTTGCACCTTTGTTTTTTTCTTGTAACATTTGTCCGATTAATGTGCTTCTTTCTTTAGAAACAGACAATTGTTTTTCGGCATCTTTTTCTATATCAAAATAAACAACACCCTCAATAATTGTTTTTTCGGCTTTAGCATAAATAGACAAAGGATTGTCGCTCCATAATACAACATCTGCGTCTTTCCCCACTTTTAAGCTTCCTACTTTATCATCGATATGTAATAATTTAGCAGGATTCAGGGTTACAAATTTCCAGGCATCTTCTTCAGAAATATTTCCGTATTTCACCGCTTTTGCAGCTTCCTGATTTAGTCTTCTTGACATTTCGGCATCATCAGAATTATACGCTACAACGACACCTTCGTTATGCATAATTGGCCCATTGAACGGAATTGCATCGTTTACTTCGAATTTATAAGCCCACCAATCAGAGAAAGTAGAAGCACCAACACCGTGTTCTTTCATTTTATCAGCTACTTTATAACCTTCAAGAATGTGTGTGAAAGTGTTAACTTTAAAATTGAATTTTTCAGTAACATTCATCAACATCAAAATTTCAGATTCGATATAAGAATGACACGTAATAAAACGTTCTTTATTAATAATTTCGGCAATAGTCTGTAATTCTAAGTCCACTCTTGGCGCTTTTCCTTTTTTAGAATTGGCATTGAATTTTTTCCAGCTTTCGTCGTACTCTTTTGCACGTTGAAAATAATCTGTAAAAACCTGCTCAACTCCCATTCTGGTTTGCGGAAAGCGAGTTGGATTATCAATTCCCCAATTGGCTTGTTTCACATTTTCTCCCAAAGCAAATTTGATAAACTTAGGCTGGTTTTTGTATAACATTTCATCTGGTGAAGCACCCCATTTCCATTTTACAATCGCAGAACGGCCTCCAATAGGGTTTGCAGATCCGTGTAGTAACTGAGAAATCGTAACACCTCCAGCAAGATCCCTGTAGATATTAATGTCTTCAGAGTTTACTACATCCTGAATCGTCACTTCGGCAGTCGAGTTATGTCCCATTTCGTTTACACCTCTGGAAATTGCGATATGCGAATGTTCATCGATGATCCCGCTCGTGATATGTTTGCCTTTTGCATCAATAACAGTGGCAGATGCGTCTGAGAGATTTTTACCAACAGCAGCAATTTTCCCGTTTTTAATTAAAACATCTGTTTCAGTCAAAACACCTTCCTTTTCATTTGTCCAAACCGTGGCATTTTTAAATAATAAAGTCTGGGCCGTTAGTTTTTTTGTATCACCAAAAGCAACGTTCGGGTAAGTGGTTGGGATAATAGGATTTGGTTTTTCTGCTTTTGCAGTATCTTTCACAGCAGTAAACGCGCTGGTTTTTAGAGCGGTCCAAACCAATTCATCTCCGTTTGACAATACTGCTTTACCAGATAAATTTTCCGGTCTTTCGATAAATCCTGTTAAACGGGTATAGTTATATTTAATAGTATCCGCAGGTTTAATCAAAAGCGAAATCCAATTTTTAGAAACTGAGAAATTGGTTTTTAGTTTTCTTGCGTCAGCGGTAGTAATTTCAGATTTTGGAGCATCGGCAGTTCCGTCAATTTTCCATTTATAAGTGTCTTTTCCAACCGTTAAGTCGTAGTTGCCACGAATGTCTTTTGCATTAATATCATTCACTACATATTTAGTTCCCTGAACCCAGTTTTCGTATAAAACCGTTTTTTCATCAAAGATTTCTCCGGAAGTAATGACAAAATTGGCATAAGTGCCTGTTTTTAAACTTCCAATTTCATTACTTTTCCCCAAAATAGCTGCCGGAATTGTAGTCAGAGCTTCCAGCGCTTTTGTTTTATCAAAACCATATTTGATGGCTTTTAGTAAGTTAGGTTTAAAATCTTCTGTCTTTTTTAATTTGTCAGTTGTCAGCGCAAAAATAATTCCGTTGTCTGAAAGTACTTTTAGGTTTGCAGGTGCCTGATTCCAGAAACGCATGTCAGCCAGTTCTATTTGGTTGGACAAATACGGGTTCGAGACATCATAAGCTTCCGGAAAACTAATTGGAATAATATATTTAGCGTTTGTATTTTTAATCTCTTCGATTCTTTCAAACTCATTTCCGCTGCCTTTCAGAATGTAATTTAAGCCAAACTCCTTAGCGATTTTGGCCGCTCTCAAACTATTCAGTTTGTCTTCTGAAGCAAAAATCTGAACCAATTTTTCATTGCTCGCCAGTGCTTCTAATGATAAATCTTTAGTGTTAGAATTTCCTTTTTTGTACCAATCCAGATCAAGGTACATTTGGCGCAACAAGGCCATCATCCCCATTAATGAGCTTGGATAAGCCTGATTGGTTAATGCACTTCTTGTAAACGCAAAATGATTGGTAATTTTATTAGAAATGATTTGTTTACTGTTTTCGGCATTGTTTAAAGCAACTAAAATTCCGGTTCCCTGAGCCACTCCGTCAGGAATATGAGTTCCTACAACACCAAAACCCGCTTTAAGTAATTCCTCGGCTTTAGGTTGGTCGTATTTAAAAGTTTCATACGTGTTTACTTCAGGTTTTACACTTTCGTTCCAATAATACCCCACTCTTTTTGTGTCGTACAACGGATTGCGATCACGTCCGCGCGAAAGGTTACTTTTTGGTTTCTCCACCCCAAAGCTGGTATAAATATCAATAAATGACGGATAAATTGTTTTTCCTTCAAGATCGATAGTAATACTGTTTTTAGGAACAGCAATCGCATTTCCAACCGCAACAACTTTACCATCCTGAATGAGTAAAGTTCCTTTTTCGATTTTCTGGGTTGGCGTTACATAAATGGTGGCATTGGTAAAAACAGTGTAATTTTTGTTTTTGTTCTGCACACTTTCATTAACAGGGAAATAATCCTGAGCGTACGTTTTTGTTAAAAAAACGCTCAAAAAGAGTAAGAGTAGGGCTTTTTTCATAGTGTATCTGCAATTTTGTTGCTAAAAATATGAAATATATGTTGTCTAAAATTTATTTTATTAAATGTTTTTTCTTTATTTAGAGAATAATTTAATTAAACCCCTGATAAGTAGCACTTATAGATTAGTATGAAAAATAAGAATAAAATAAAATGGGGAATTATTGGCCTGGGAAATATTGCCAATCAATTTGTTGCAGATTTATTGTTGGCAGAAGACGCCGAGTTGTTTGCGGTAGCATCGAGAAATAAAGAGTATGCAACTGCATTTGCTGAAAAGTACAATTCAGTAAAGGCGTATGATTCGTATGAAGCACTTTTTAAGGATGATGAGGTAGATATTGTATACGTTGCAACGCCGCACAATTCGCATGCCGAATTGTCGATAAAAGCTTTAAAAAATGGCAAACATGTTTTATGCGAAAAACCACTTGCGCTGTCTCATAAAGATGCTGTTCGCATGACTGAAGCTTCTGTAAAGTACAATAAATTTTTTATGGAAGCATTCTGGACCCGTTTTATCCCGTCAGTTCAGGAAGTTTTAGCTCAGGTCAATCAGGGAATAATTGGCGATGTAAAAAACGTGAAAGCTGATTTTGCTTTTTATGCTGATGAAAAATTGGGAGGAAGGCTTTTTGATAAAAATCTTGGCGGAGGAGCACTTTTTGATATTGGCGTATATCCGCTATTTCTTTCCTACATAATGCTTGGAATCCCAAAGAAAATAATTGCGAAATCAATTTATCATCAAAACGGAATCGATCTTCAGACTTCGATGATTTTGCACTATGAAAATGCTCAGGCAGTTTTGCAGGCTTCTATAGTTTCTGAATCTGATATGAAAGCAACAATTGGCGGAACAAAAGGGTATATTCAACTTAATTCTCCGTGGTTTATTGCTGATGGATATTCTGTCTATAAAGATGAAAACGAAACCTATTACAGTTTGCCTAATTTTGGAAAAGGATATACGCACGAAATTATAGAATGCCATAAATGCATAAGAAACAACCAAATCGAAAGTGAACTTTGGTCGCATCAGAACAGTCTGGATTTGAGTAAAATTGTGGAGGAAATCAAAACCCAAATTGGATTAGAGTTTTCTTAATCCAATTGGAGAACAAATAATATTATTAATTTAGTAACTCAACTATTCTATTTTGTTTCGTCATAATTGCAAGTGAAAGCGCAGTATGTCCTTCTGCCGAAATGGATTTGTCTGCACCATTTTCCAGCAGTATTTTTACAACATCAATATGACCCATTTCGCAGGCTCGATGTAATGCTTCTTTCAGTTTATTTTGTTTAACATAAAAGTTTTGATTTGAGTAAAAGTTTTTTAATAAAAATCACAATAATAAACCCAATCCCCAGTCATTCTGTTTTTTGCTAAATATATATTTCCACTGTCTATAATATTTAAATTCGCTTTTTCATCAGAAGCAATTTGGAAAACAAATTCAAAATCTTCTCCAAAATCAATTCCGGATTGACAATATGTTGCATAACCGCCAATTTTGTGGCCATAATTGTTTTCGATAATATCGTAGTAAGAATCAATCACTCCGGAATCCTCAAGCTGATTGATTTTATTTGATAGTTCATCCGGTATTTCAGGGTCTTCCCAAACCGGATAATCTTCTTCAATTAATCTATTTAATAAAGGAAAAGGTTTTATAAATGAAGTATCATTTTTTAAATCCTTAACTACAATATTGTCTAAGCTTTTATATTCACGTAAAACCCAATTATTTCCATTAGGAGTTAAGTCCATTGGGAATTTTTTAGAAATAAAAACGGTTATAATCTTAGATTCTTCTAAAATTTTAGGGACAAAAGGCAATTGATTAAGACATAATTGAAACAAAGGGAGCATCAGTTCGCCATAGTTATCCAACGGAATTTCTTCATTTTCGTGATACAAATAAACTCTTCCAATCCAGCTTTCTGAGATTGAGTTTGTTGGTTTAAATCCACCAGATATAAATTCGGTTGCTTTTTTTGCGAGCATCAATTTTATTTCAACTTCATTCATCCTACTTCGGTTTAATTTATAAAAGAGCAATTAAAACAATTATTTAAATAACAGTTTTAAATGTAATAAAAAACTACAAGCGCGCTACTCTATATTTTTTTCGATGTAATTTGAGTTTAATAAATACAAAGCCCCCATATATTTAATATTAAAAGAAACTAAATCACCCACTTTATATTTTTGCGTTGAAGATGAAATGTCAATTACCAGCATATCAGAGCTGGCATCAACGATTGTGATTTCCTCATCGACAGCTTCCAGATACTGCGGTTGCATGTCTAATAAGCCAATATCAAGAATCGCCCTTAAAGAAGTGCCGCTAAAATCTTCGGTATCCTGCATAGAGAAAGTATTTCCGGCTACATTTTCGCCCAGTTCTCCGGTTGGAACATCCGGTTTTTCGGTTATTTCGATGATTTCTGCAAATAGCTTAAAGACATCATTGTGCATGCCTTTAATCGTTTCTCCCGTAAACAAATCTTTTCCAAAAAATAAAGCTTCACCAATTCTAAAATGATTTACAGCCATAGGTCGCGCATTTTTAAGTAATAATGGAATGGCAACAGAAGTTCCGCCGGAAACCCACGGAATTGTAATATTGAATTTAGCTTCGATAAGTTGTTTGTAAAGGCTCAATTGTATGAGTTTATCCTGAGTAGGCATCACGCCGCTTAAACAATTTAAGTTCGTGCCAATTCCCCGAATCTCAATATTGGGCATATTGATAACAGTGCCATAAAATTCGATTAAATCTTCGCCCATAACACCTTCCCGTAAATCTCCCATCTCAATCATAATGATGATTTTATGGATTTTGTTTTGCTTTTGAGCTTCTTCAGAAAGCATTTGAATCGTATAAAGCTCGGTATTAAAACTGACATCAGCATATTTTACAATATTTACGATACTTCGTTTTGCTGGCGGTTTTATATAAACAGTTTGAATAGTAGGATCAAGCGATTTTATTTTTTTTAGATTACTAACCCGTGAATCGTGAATTTCTTTTACTCCCAGTGAGATAATTTCTTTTAAATACAGTTTGTTGCCGCATAAAAGCTTTGATACCACTCCCCATTGAATATTTTTTGATTCGAAAATTGAATTCAGAAAAGTATAGTTTTCTTTTAATTTCTTTCGATATAATTTTATAAATGCCATTTGGCTTTGTTTTTTTATTGAATTAATTATTTGCGTTTATCTAATAAGACGCATTTCAAGATACTTATTCGTAAACCCAAGTTTCTCGTACAGTTTTTTAGCAGGATTGTCAGGCTCGACGTGAAGGGCAATATTTCCTTCGGCTACAGAAATGGCTTTTTCCATTAGTTTTTTTCCATACCCTTTTCCTCTTTCGGCATTGTCGACCGCAATGTAAACCAGAATATTCTCCGGAATATAATCTTTCATTCCTGTGTTATTCAAAATTACAGCTCCAACAATTTTCTGATTGTCAAGACCAATAACAATATTGCCGCCTTTATTGGGATTCATGGTATAAGCAATAGATTTTAGTATGTCTTCGATTGTATCGCCGTATTGCTCTAAATGGGTATGTAAAAAAGAAGCGATGATTTCTGGTGTATAGGTTGCGTCGTATCCAATAGTTGGATTAAGTAATTTAAAGTCCATTGTTTAAATTTTAGATTATTTGTGCTGATAGAAAATTTTCAGCAGATGTAAAGATGCAAAGTCAATTGCAGAAAGATTTCCAGAATTAGAAATCGAAATTATCGATAGAAATCGATGATATTTTCGCAAGATAGGCATAAATACTGGTTTTATTGCAATTGAAACCTGCCTTTTTGCTTTTTGCAGCCTTTCAGCCTTGCTGTATTTAATTTTTTAGATTATTATTTTTTAATATTTTAATTGTTAAATAAAGTGGTTCTTATTAGATTTAAAAACAAGTTGAAAGTTTTTCATCAACATTTATTCAACGCAGGAAGATTTTTGCAAATTATGAGTCTTAGGTATATTTACAGTTAACTTAAAAAATAATAAATGGCCAGAATAGTAATAAAAATGAAAGATTTAAGCATTGCAGATTTAAAAGCAGCTTATGATTTTAATGCCAGGGAAAGAAAAGATTTAAGGAAATTACTTAAAGCTGGTGGTACGACAGATTATAATAGTAATGGTGGCTATCAGGAACTAATGGTAATTCAGGAAAACCTTTATAATGCATTAGAAAATCGGATTAGTTCTATCGAGATGATTTGGTAGAATCAGATTGTATTAGATAAAAAAAAGCTGCTTATTTTTAATTTTTTTTAATCTCTTTTGTCCTTTATTTCCTAACACCTATTTTTAGATGATCTTTTTAAACTAAATATATTTTGTAGTAAAAAGATTATAGTTAAATTATTTTCATTAGATTTAAAAACATTTAATGAAAGGATCTTATGTTAGTAAAAGTTTACGGAAGTGCTGTTTTTGGAGTTGAAGCAACTACGATTACAGTAGAAGTTCACATGGACAAAGGAATTGGTTATCACTTAGTTGGATTGCCTGATAATGCGATAAAAGAAAGCAGTTACCGAATTGCCGCTGCTTTAAAAAATAACGGCTTAAGTCTGCCGGGCAAAAAAATAACCATCAATATGGCACCGGCAGATCTTCGAAAAGAGGGTTCTGCTTATGATTTGACATTAGCAATGGGAATTTTAATAGCTTCAGATCAGATAAAAGCTCCGGAAATAGAACAGTATATTATTATGGGAGAGCTTTCTCTTGACGGGAGTTTGCAGCCCATCCGGGGTGCTTTACCCATTGCCATAAAAGCTAAGGAAGAAGGTTATAAAGGATTTTTTCTCCCAATTCAGAATGTAAAAGAAGCTGCAATTGTAGCAGGATTAGATGTGTATGGTGTTGAGAATCTTCAGGATGTAATTAACTTTTTTGCAGGAAAAGGAACTCTTGAACCCACTATTATCGATACCAGGGCAGAGTTCTATAAAACTTTAGATTTTCCGGAATTCGATTTTTCTGATGTCCGCGGACAAGAAAGTATAAAACGCTGCATGGAAATTGCTGCAGCCGGAGGTCACAATATTATTTTGATTGGGCCGCCCGGAGCAGGAAAAACAATGTTAGCCAAACGTTTGCCCAGTATCTTGCCGCCCATGACATTACGAGAAGCATTAGAAACAACCAAAATTCATAGTGTCGCCGGAAAGTTAAAAGAAGTCGGATTGATGAATCAGCGTCCATTTCGCAGTCCGCATCATACTATTTCTAATGTAGCACTTGTCGGCGGAGGAAGTTATCCGCAGCCGGGCGAAATTTCGATGGCACATAACGGTGTTTTGTTTCTGGACGAATTGCCGGAGTTCAAACGGGATGTTTTAGAAGTGATGCGTCAGCCGCTTGAAGATCGGGAAGTCACAATTTCGCGTGCCAAATTTACGGTAACTTATCCGTCTTCGTTTATGCTGGTGGCGAGTATGAACCCAAGTCCGAGTGGTTTTTTTAATGATCCCGGTATGCCCAATACTTCTTCTCCCCACGAAATGCAGCGTTATCTGAGCAAAATTTCAGGACCTTTATTAGACAGAATCGATATTCATATTGAAGTGACGCCAGTTCCTTTTGAAAAATTAGCAGATGACCGCAAAGCCGAAAGCAGCGTTGAAATCAGGAAACGGGTTACGGCAGCACGTGAAATTCAGACGAAGCGGTTCGAAGAAATGGAAAACATACATTATAATGCGCAGATGAGCAGTAAATTAATTCGGGAATATTGCGCACTCGACGACCAGTCAAAAGAATTATTAAGAACTGCTATGGAGCGTCTGAATCTTTCCGCACGAGCGTACGACAGAATCCTGAAAGTAGCCAGAACAATAGCAGATCTTGATGCCGCACCCATTGTAATCTCGCAACACATTTCCGAAGCCATTCAATACAGAAGCCTTGATCGCGACGGATGGTTGGGATAATTTTAGATTTTTGGGATTTAATTCTCAATAGCAGAAAACCAATTTTCATAAGACCTCCAGTCCCGCTGTACACTATATCTTTTTCTGTCTAAAGAAGCCAGAAAAAGGATGTCGTTGCCATCCTACCGTCTGGACACATCTTGGAATAGTTGCCATC
>NZ_MUGR01000018.1:0-116346 GCF_002217195.1 Flavobacterium aquidurense
TTGTGTCCAGACGGTAGGCTGCTATCGGGGCTAGGGCAATCGTTTTCAAAAGTGCGTAACTGCTGCTTTATAATTTTCGTATCTCACTTTTTTTTGTCATTCCGAGGAACGAGGAATCCCCGCAAGTAACTCTACAATCAAAATCGTCAATCTTTGGCGAGCTTCTCATGGGGTTTCCTCGTTCCTCGGAATGACAAGATTGTGTGTAAAAACTTTGTCAAAGTTTTAAACATTGACAAAGATGATATGTTTAATTCGTGAATTCGTGGCGAAAAGAAATCTAATTCTCTAATCCCTCCAAATCCTCTTTCTTAGCTTTCTTCTTTTCAAAAGTCAAAACTAAAGCCGGTAAAACCAATAAATTGGCAAACATTGCAAACGCTAATGTGCATGAAATTAATCCGCCAAGAGCGATTGTTCCGCTGAAACTAGAAAGCGTGAAAGTAGCAAAACCTAAAATTAAAACTACCGAAGTATAAAAAGTACTGATTCCTGTTTCTCTCAAAGCACTGAAAACAGATTTTTTGACTTTTCCGTTGCTCTGAATTAAATCATGTTTGTATTTCGCCATAAACTGAATCGCATTATCAACCGAAATACCGAACGCTATACTGAATACCAAAATCGTAGAAGGTTTAAGCGGAATCCCGAAATAACCCATTAATCCGGATGTAATGCAAAGCGGTAAAATATTTGTAATCACAGACGCCATTACCATTTTGAAAGATCGGAATAAGTACAACATTAATCCTGCAATTACTAAAATCGCAAAAATCAACGATTCGATTAAGTTGTCGACCAAATACGATGTTCCTTTCTGGAAAACCAATGCTTTTCCGGTCAGAGTCACTTCATAACGGTCTGCAGGAAAAATTTCAGCAATTTTTGAGCGTAATTTTTTCTCAACTTTTGCCATTTCCTGAGTTCCAATATCTTTCATGAAAGTCGTGATTCGGGCGTATTGTCCAGTCGAATCTACATACGATTTCATCAGATTGTCTTTGCTGTTTTTTGTTGCATTTTTAGCATACGATAAAATAAATGTCTGTTCCTGCGAAGTGGGCAATTGGTAATATTCCGGATTTCCGTTATAGAAAGCCTGTTTCGAATACTTCACCAAATTCACTATAGAAACCGGTTTTGACAATTCAGGAAGTTCGGCAATCGTGTTTTGCAATTCGTCCATTTTTTTCATCGTCGATAATTTCATAACACCTTTTTTATGTTTGGTGTTAATCATTATTTCAAGAGGCATAACGCCGTTGAATTCTTTTTCGTAAAATAAAATGTCTTTATAGAATGAAGCGCTTTTTGGCATTTCACCAATCAAACTTCCGGAAACTTTCATTTGTGCAACTCCAATTACACTAAAAACCAAAAGCAAACCATAAATAGTATAAATTACTTTTCGTTTGTTTTTTACCACATTTTCAACAAAATTCAATAAAGTCGAAATATAGGTTTTGTTTAAGTGATACAAATGTCTTTCTCCCGGAATCGACATGAAACTGTACACAATTGGCACAATTAAAAGCGTTAGTAAATAAACGGAAATCACATTGATCGAAGTCACCAGTCCAAATTCAAAAAGTAAATCATTCCCTGTAATCATGAAAGTAGCAAAACCTATCGCCGTAGTTAAATTCGTCATCAAAGTCGAAACCCCAATTTTGGAAATAATACGCTGTAATGCTTTTGCCTGATTGTTGTGTAATTTGATTTCCTGCTGGTATTTATTGATCAGGAAAATACAGTTTGTGATTCCGATTACGATAATTAATGGCGGAATAATAGCTGTTAGAATCGTGATTTTATAATGAAATAAACCAAGCGTCCCGAAAGACCAGATTACCCCAATTATTAAGATGCAAATCGAAATAAAAGTCGCTCTGAACGAACGGAAAAAGAAAAAGAAAATCAAGGAAACCGTGAATAAAGCCGCGCCAATAAAAAGCCCGATTTCACCTTTCATATTATCCGCATTAATCGTTCTGATGTACGGCATTCCAGAAACTTTCAAGTCAACTCCTGTAGTTTTTTCGAATTTATCGATTTTCGGAACCAGGTTTTCAAGAATAAAAGTCTTTCTTTCCGGTGTGTTTACAAGCGCTTTGTTGATGTAAATTGCCGAACGAATACTACCACTTTGTTTGTTAAACAATAATCCTTCGTAAAAAGGTAAATTGTGAAACAAATCATATTGTACCTTTTTTAAGTATTCAGGATCAAGTGCTTTTTGTTGATCGATAAACGGAGTCAGAACAAATTTTTCGTTGACAGTATCTTTTTCCAGTTTCTTTAAATCGTTTAAGGAAACGACCAAATCGACCTCTTTAGAGTTTTTTAAACCCGTCATTAATTCATTCCAGGCAGCATAATTTTTAGGTGTAAAGAATTTTGGATCCTGAAACCCAATTACCACTAAATTTCCTTCCTCACCAAATTTATCCAGAAACTGTTGGTATTGTTTATTTACGATATGATCTTTAGGAAGCAAATTGGCTTCAGTATAAGTCATAGAAAGGTTTTTCCATTGGTAGCCAAGGAAAATCGTTAAAACAGATAGGATTACTAGTATTACTATTCTGTTCTTAAGTATGATTCGGGCTAGTTTTTCCCAAAATCCAACTTGTACTGCGTTTTTCATAAAATCTTTAAAATGGATGCAAATGTAGTGAAAAGTGCTCTATATCATAAATAATCAGTTCTGTTTTTACTGTTTGTTAACATAAATGATACTCTGTTATTTAGGAAAATTTGGCCGTTTTGCGCAATTCTACGTTAGCTTTTCTCATATTTGTACTTAATTTAAAAACGAAAAGAATATGAATTGGATTTTATTAGTAATTGCAGGACTTTTTGAAGTTGGATTTGCATCTTGTCTGGGCAAAGCCAAAGAAACGACAGGAATGATCTCAACATATTGGATGGCTGGCTTTTTTGTTTGTCTTTCGATTAGTATGTTATTGCTGTATAAAGCCACGCAAGTTTTACCAATAGGAACCGCATATGCTGTTTGGACAGGAATTGGAGCGGTTGGAACCGTTTTAGTCGGGATTTTGGTTTTTAAAGAACCGGCAACTTTCTGGAGAATATTTTTTCTTTCGACTTTAATTGCTTCAATCATTGGGTTGAAGTTCGTTTCTAGTCATTAAGAAATATTGGCCCACGGATTTTGCTCAAACGGGTTAACGCAGATTATTTGATAAAAGCTCTTGGGAAAAATATGCCACAGATTGCACAGATTTTCACAGATTAAATTTTTGTCAATTATTAGAAAAAAATCTTTTTAATCATTTTAATCTGTGGCAAAAGAATACATGCAGATTTAGGCAGATAATTATAATCCGTTTAAACCCGTTTGGTCCGTAAAATCTGTGGGCAAAAAACTTTGTAATTTTACATAACTATGCAAGAAAACAACACCATCACTTTTATATTTCTAGCGATTCTTTTAGTGCTTATCGTTCTAATTTGCTTTTTGATCTATCAGTTGACTCAATTTAAAAAAGCAAAAGATAATGCCGAAAAGAGTTTTTATGCACTCGAAATGAAAGTGAACGATTTACAGTTAGAAACGTTAGAGTCAAAACTGAATCCGCATTTGTTTAAGAATATACTGAATTCGATTCAGTCACATGCGTACCAAACCTATTTTGCATTAGATAAACTCGCCAACGTTCTGGATTATATTCTGTACGAAAGCAAAAAGAAATTTGTCACGGCAAAAGAAGAAATTGATTTTGCTTTGAATTTAATCGAAATCAATAAAATCAAGATCAGTCCGCTTTTTGAATTGAAGATCAAAACCAATATCAATAAAGAAGATAAATTATACGATCAGCCATTATTAGCGCCGTTGATCTCGATCGATTTAATCGAAAATGCTTTTAAACATGCTGATCTGCAAAGTGCGGATGCTTTTATTTCGGTTGTTTTTGAGTTTAAGGACAATGCTTTTTTTATGACGGTTTCGAATAAAATCTCCGATAAAAAAGTGTTGAAGAAAGAGCGCAGTGGTTTTGGTCATACGACTTTAGAACACCGTTTGCGTATTATTTATAAGAATAACTTCAAACTTGATAAGTTTGTTGAAAATGACGTTTATATTGCTCATCTTAAAATAGATTTACTTGAATACAAAACTGAAATGCTTGCTGCTGGACGATGAGTTACCGGGATTAACGTACCTGAAAATGCTTTGCGAACAAATTCCCGAAGTTGAAATTGTAAAAACGTTTAATAATCCTGAGAAACTCCTTGCCGATATTCCGAATCTTGATTTTGATTTGTTGATATCAGATATCGAAATGCCCGGAATTGATGGTTTGCATCTGGCCGAAATGCTGGACAATAAATTGGTGATTTTCTGTACGGCGTATAAGGATTATGCTGCTGATGCTTTTAATATTGATGCAGTAGATTATATAACAAAACCAGTGAAACTGGAGCGTTTGCAAAAAGCAATCTCAAAAGCTTTTGAACGTTTTCATAAACCGGATGCGGCCAAAAAATTCATTCAGCTGAATACGGATAAAGGTAAGACCTTACTATATTTTAATCAGATTCAATATATCAAAACGGCAGTGAGTGACAGCCGTGATAAAACAGTTTTACTTGTTGATGGAAGTTTTCTGAACCTGAAAAATGTAAAATTCGATACTCTTTTAAACGAATTGCCCGATCCGGATTTTTGCCGCGTAAACAAAAAAGAAATTGTGGCGGTAAAAGCAATTAAGTTTTTTAATCATAACGAAATTGTCCTGCACCATTTAGAGAAAAATGACAAAAACAGCACTTTGATTTTAAGTGAAACATATCGTTCTGACTTTTTGAAAAAGGTGAAGTTATAAAATATTATATGTTAGGCTGAGCGGAGTCGAAGCCATTATTGTGATTGAGCCTTCGACTTCGCTCAGGTTGACAGTCATTTTTTGAGAAATGATATGAATTAAGGTTTGTCCGGCTGAGCGGAGTCGAAGCCCTTTAGTATAATCAAGCTTTCGTTAGAAGTCGGTTTTATCTAGTCAAGCCTTCGACTTCGCTCAGGGTGACAGTTATTTTTTGAGAAATGATATGAATTAAGGTTTGTCTGGCTGTACAGAGTCGAAGCCCTTTAGTGTAATGAAGCTTTCGTTAGAAGTCGGTTTTATCTAGTCAAGCCTTCGTTTTCGCTCAGGGTGACAGTCATTTTTTGAGAAATGATATGAATTAAGATTTTTGTCCGGCTGAGCGGAGTCGAAGCCTCTTTTTACGATAAATACCCTCTGTTTTATTCAGAATGACAGTGGTTTATTGCCAATTATTATAACTTATTACAAAGTTTTTCCGACTTGTTACATACATTGAAAATTAGGTTTAAAATTTCTTTTTCACTTAATTCTCGCTTCTGATATTTGCACCATTAAAATCAAAAAAAATGAGTTATGAATAACATAAAAAACTCCTTATTTTACGTTACTGTTATTGGTGGTTTTACTGCTCTGATATATTGGGTAATTTCAAAAGGTGCCGCACTCGAAGTGGGTCGCGGAATCGTACACAAGCAAATCGAAAGTAATCATTGGAATGATTTTCTTCATTCGATGGTCGAGAATCTGCAACATCCTCTTGCTATTTTATTGGCGCAGATCGTTACTATTATTTTAGTGGCACGTTTGTTTGGATGGGTTTTTAGAAAAATCGGACAGCCATCTGTAATTGGAGAAATGATTGCTGGTATTGTTTTAGGTCCCTCTTTGGTGGGAATGTATTTTCCTGAATTCTCAGCCGCATTATTTCCAAAAGAATCTTTGGGAAATCTGCAATTTTTAAGTCAGATTGGTTTGATTCTTTTTATGTTCGTTATCGGGATGGAACTGGATTTGAAAGTATTAAAAAATAAAGCACACGATGCAGTAGTTATAAGTCACGCAAGTATTGTTATCCCTTTTGCCCTGGGTCTGTCATTAGCTTATTTTATCTACCATACTTTTGCTCCGGTTGGAGTTGAGTTTGCATCATTTGGTTTGTTTATGGGAATCGCCATGAGTATTACGGCATTTCCGGTGTTAGCCAGAATCGTGCAGGAGCGAGGCATGCAAAAAACAAAATTAGGAACCATTGCCATAACTTGTGCTGCGGCAGATGATATTACGGCCTGGTGTATTTTGGCAGTTGTAATTGCAATTGTAAAAGCAGGTTCGTTTACAAGTTCTTTATATGTAATTGGTCTGGCTATTTTGTATGTAATTGTCATGCTGAAAATAGTTCGTCCGTTCCTGAAACGTGTTGGAGATCTAAATTCAACCCGAGAGAGTCTGAATAAACCTGTTGTTGCTATTTTCTTTATTACACTTCTGTTCTCTTCGTATGCTTCAGAATTAATCGGAATTCATGCTTTATTTGGCGCTTTCTTGGCGGGAGCAATTATGCCAGAAAACAACAAATTCAGAAATATTTTTATTGAGAAGGTAGAAGATGTTGCTATCATTGTTTTACTGCCTTTATTCTTTGTATTTACAGGTTTGCGTACACAAATAGGATTGTTAAACGATCCTTATTTATGGAAAGTTACTGCTGTAATTATTGCTGTTGCAGTAGCCGGGAAATTCTTAGGTAGTGCTTTTGCTGCTAAATTTGTGGGGCAAAGCTGGAAAGACAGTTTAGCCATTGGAGCATTAATGAATACGCGTGGTTTAATGGAGCTGGTGGTGTTGAATATTGGTTATGATCTGGGAGTTCTTTCTACGGAAATTTTTACCATGATGGTCATTATGGCTTTAGTGACAACGTTTATGACTGGTCCGGCATTAGATTTTATAGGTTTTATTTTTAAAGATAAAATACCGGCGGTTCCACAGGAAATTGGCAATAAAAGCAAATACAAGATTCTGCTTTCGTTCGCAACTCCTGAAAGAGGTAAAAAATTACTGAAACTGGCCAATAGTCTGGTTAAGAAACAAGGAGATAATTCGATTGTAACAGCAATGCATTTGTCATTAAGTACAGAGATTCATTCGTTTGATATAAAAGATCATGAACGCAAAATGTTAGTTCCTGTGATAGAAGAGTCAGAACGTCTGAATCAAAACATGGTAAGTGTTTTTAAGGTAACAAACGATATCGATACTGATATTATAGATACGGCAAACCAGGGCGACTACGATTTATTGTTAGTTGGTTTGGGACAGTCTATTTTTGACGGAACTTTACTTGGGAAGATTCTTGGTTTTACAACCCGAATCGTAAATCCGGATCGTTTGATCGATAAGTTTACCGGAAAAGAAGGTTTGTTCGAGAATTCTCCTTTTGATGAAAGGACACGTCATATTATTTTAAAAAGTAAGATGCCTGTTGGGATTTTTATTGATAAGGATTTAGAAGAAGTGAATCAGGTTTTTATGCCAATTTTTAGTAAAGAAGATTCTTTTTTAATAGAATACGCGAAGAAATTAATCAATAATAATGGTTCTCAAATCACGGTTCTGGATGCAAGCGGCGAAGTAAAGAATACCAGAGATATTCAGGAAACGATTCGTTCGATCGAGCAAATTGCACCCAACCATATCATGATTATGCACGACAGAACAATTAAGAAAGAGTTTCTTGAAAATCAAAGTTTGATGATTATTAGTCTGGACAGCTGGAAAAAACTGATAGAATCTCAAAGTACATGGTTGAATAATACGCCTTCGGTTTTGATTTTGAAACCATAAGAGTTTTTTAAATTTCAATATTTTTAAATTCCAAATTCCAATTTTATGATTGGGGTTTGGGATTTTTTTTGTTGTGGTTTTCTTTGCTGACGTGACGAATAGTTTGTGGAAACTTTGTCAAAGTTTTTTGATGTAAAGCATTGTCATTGGATTGCGGGATGGCACGCGGATGACACGGATTCGCTAAATCGAAAACGCGGATTTACACGGATTTTTTTTGTTGCATTATTTTTTCTTGTGAAAACGAATGCCCTAGCCCTGATAGAAGTGGGAAATCCTTTTGTGTCCGCCGCCGCGGACACAAAAGATTGAAACGGATAGCAGGAAATAGCTCCTGACTCTTCGACTTCGCTAAGAGTGACAAACATTGATTTAATTGGAATTTTAAAATTTATGGAATTTAATTTATAACCCCAAATCAAGTACATAAGAAATCTTAACGGCAATATTGTCTTCGAATTTCAACAGCTGATTTGGTCCGTAACGATAGAATCCTCCAAGACCGAAACCTTTATAAATTTTGTTGAGTTCGATTCCGGATTCAAAGAAACCTCTGTCAAGAGTTTTATACGTTGGCCCCACATGCTGCTCGGGATTTTTCATGTTTCCCCAAGCCATTCTGGTTACTAATACCAATGATGGACGGACTTTTTTGAGTATTCTGATTCGGTCAAAACCATGTTTGATCTGAAAAAAGATATATTGGCTGGAGAAAAACTCATTAAAATACATGGTTTCAAAACTATTTCTGCCGGCAAAAGTAATACGCTGAACAACGGTTTCTTTGGTTAAGTTATTTGGCATCGTGTTGTAAAGATGCGTAAGCGGTACATCGCCCATGGCATATCCTCCCTGTAATAATAAACTCGTTTTCTGACCGTTTAAATATTTCTTTTCATACTCGGTTTTGAAATCGATTTTACCAAAAGTAAAATCATTTTCTAAAACATTAGGCAGTGATTGTGTGTACTGAAAAGTAAATCTTGGAAATCTTTTGTCCGTTTCATTTCTTCCGGTTGGCGTTTGCATAAAATCGCTAAACGGCGCCCAGACAATCGAAACCATTGCGGTTGTCATAACATAATCAGAATATAATTTTCCGCCGTAATTAAAGAGATAATCAAATTGAGGCGCAACGTAAGTTCTGGCGAGTTCAAAGACGGCTTCGGTTTTTGGAATAATTTTGGTCTGGACATTCGCTTTCCAGCTCACATATTTATAAAACGTGCTAATATTGATAGGACGCGGATCATAAATTTTAAAAACACGTTTGTCAACTGCAAAAACAGTACTTGCAATCTCGCGAACGTCATCTGTATAATAGGCATTTACCCAGGTATTGCTGCTTTTATCCAGTAGAACTCCCGTCCCTAAACTGTATTTTACTTCGCCATCTTTTGTTCCGTAAGCAGAATATCCCTCGATTCTGAAATTTTTAGAAAAACGATCGTTTGTGATTCCGCCAAGCCCCAGTCGAAAGCCTTCGTAGTTATTGTAGCTGATAATTTTTTTAAGATCAAGGTCAACAGGTCCAATCGGGATATAGCCATTGATTATTTTGCGGCCAAATCCTAAACGGCTTTCAATTCTTTTTTTGATAGAAAGGCTGTCTATCAATTGATATGTTTTCTGGCCTTTTAAGTCCAGGCTTTCTTTTCGGTATTCATTCCAGAATTCTTCCGGCTTTTTACTGGCGTCCTCTTTGATCTCCATATAAAGCGCCGGGTTTTTTATAGGAGTAGTGGTGTTGTAGTGAATGTCGAAATTATCACTTTCTGAAAGTAGATAAGTAAAGTCAGAAGCTGATTTTTTTCTGGGTTCAAAGTTGTCTTCCACGTCTCCGTCAAACTGAATTGTTCCGCCCAGAATTTTAATGTCATCGTCGTTT
Organism: Flavobacterium aquidurense; assembly: GCF_002217195.1. Lineage (NCBI taxonomy): Bacteria > Pseudomonadati > Bacteroidota > Flavobacteriia > Flavobacteriales > Flavobacteriaceae > Flavobacterium > Flavobacterium aquidurense. The sequence continues at coordinate 9,586 of NZ_MUGR01000018.1, forward strand.
TTTCCCTTTACAATTTTGAATGTTGTATTGCTCTGGAACCATATTTTTTCGCTTGGTACGTATTCAAATTCGTGAATTCCACTAATATCCAAAACGCCTTTTATGCGCATTACGGCTTTGGCTATGGCAAAATTTTCCTGATCGATATATAAGACACCTTCTAAGCCTGACGATTTTCTTTTGTGCTTGTTTTTAAAGTAAATCATATAAGTTTCACGGCCTTTTATGTTTACAGTATCGAGTATTTTATAATTGTAATTTGCCGGAGCACTATTCGAAATCGGGTTTTCATATTTAGTTTCAAATAGTTCGTATTTGTTGTCATAAATAGATATCGACTGCAAATTGAAAGCGATAACTTCATAGATCGGATTTTTGAATCCCGCCATTTTAGTCCCTAAAATAGTTTCTTTGAGCTTGTTGTTGCCAAACTGATATTGGGATACTTTTTCGGTTTGAAATAAATGCTGTTTACTGATTATTTCTTTGAATTTATAATCAGAGGAATCGATATTAATGCGTTTTTTATTGAAATCTTTATACGCTGCTGTAGAATCGATTCTGCCATCGATAGAATCCGGATTCGCGGTAACGATAAGTTTATTGTAGCTTTTGTATTCGAAAGTACTGAGCTTTTTTTGCGGATTGTTTTTGTTTTTATTTTCGATTACTTTTTTTATAATCGTTAAAGCAGGATTTTCATTAGAAATAACGACTTCTTTTAAATCATCTGTTTTTTGAGAAAGCGGAATCAGATAATATCTTTTGTCTGTAATGGCAATAATTTTGGTTTGAAAGCCAATGTAGGAAACTGAAAAACTGCTTGCGTTTGCAGAGGGTTTAAAAATGAATTTTCCGTCAACATCTGTAATGGTATTGATATTGTCTGACGTCGTTATCGTAGCAAAAGGGAGCGGCTTATTGTTGGAATCAGTTACAATTCCGTTTATTTGAAATTGCGCCTGAATAGTAAGTGTGAAAAACAAAGACAATAAACAAAATAGCTTCATACAGATATTATAGTTTCAAAAACGAAAAGAATGTGATTTTGGTATGCAAAAATAAGAATAAAAAAATCCGCTTAGTACTAATTTAACTAAACGGATTTTATTTTGTGTTCGATACAGTTATACCTTCATAATTTCGGCTTCTTTTGCTGCCAGTAATTCGTCGATTTTTTTGATATAAGTATTCGTTAGGCTCTGTACTTGCTCTTCTGCAGATTTACAAATGTCTTCAGAAGTCCCTTCTTTTTCTAATTTTTTAATATCGGTATTCGCATCTTTACGCACATTACGTACACCAATTTTTGCATCTTCGGCTTCCGTTTTTGCTTGTTTAGCTAAGTCTCTGCGACGCTCTTCTGTCAAAGGCGGAACACTGATGATAATCACATCACCATTATTCATCGGGTTGAAACCAATATTAGCCACCATAATGGCTTTTTCAATGGTTTGCAGCATGTTTTTTTCGAAAGGCTGTAAAGTAATTGTTCTGGCATCCGGAACACTTATTTTTGCTACTTGCGATAGTGGTGTTGCTGATCCGTAATAATCTACAAAAACACTTCCCAGCATTGCCGGAGAAGCTTTTCCTGCACGAATGTTAAGAAATTCTTTCTCTAAATGCGCAATCGAACCATTCATTGATTCTTCAGTACTATCTAATATAAATTCTATTTCTTCAGTCATTTTTTTTAGATTTTTAGATTTTCAGATGGTTAGATTTTCAGATTTCTAAAAATAGTATCATCTAATTATACTAACTATATGTTTTTTGTTTTTTATGAATATTTTGCGATTATTGAAATTTAGAGAAATCTAATGATCTAAATTTGAATAATCTAAGTAGTCTAAATATTTACTACAGTTCCGATGTTATCGCCTTCACAGATTTTTAATAAATTTCCAATTTTGTTCATATCAAAAACAACGATTGGTAATTTATTTTCCTGGCTTAATGTAAAAGCAGTTGTGTCCATTACATTCAATCCTTTTTTAAGAACATCTTCAAACGAAATAAAATCGAATTTTACTGCTGATGCATTTTTTTCAGGATCAGAATCATAAACACCATCAACACGTGTTCCTTTTAAGATTACATCTGCGTTGATTTCGATACCTCTTAAAACGGCAGCAGTATCAGTTGTAAAATATGGATTTCCTGTTCCGGCACCAAAAATTACAATTCTTCCTTTTTCAAGGTGGCGATCTGCTCTTCTTTTGATGTATGGTTCTGCAATAGATTCCATTTTTAAGGCAGTTTGCAAACGGGTTTTCATTCCGTTTTCCTCAAGGGCACCTTGCAAAGCCATTCCGTTTATAACCGTGGCAAGCATTCCCATATAATCACCTTGTACTCTATCCATACCGGCACTTGCACCAGCAACGCCTCTAAAAATATTTCCTCCTCCAATAACAATAGCAATTTCGACTCCTTTACTGTGAATTTGCTTAATTTCTTCAGCATATTCGGCCAGTCTTTTAGGGTCAATTCCATATTGTAAATCACCCATCAAGGCTTCGCCGCTCAGTTTTAGAAGAATTCTTTTATATTTCATGTGTTGTTGCGTTAATTTGTGCAAATATAGACATATTCTGATTTTTAAAAATAATGTTTTCAAAAAAATACTTGTTCTTTTATTTTTAAATTTATAGTGATTTTTTAAAGGATTTTCTGAATGTGATAAAAGTCATTCTTTGAGTCTCCCTGAAAATTGTAATTTTATGCAATTCAAAAATTAAACAAATATGAAAAATATTATTGCTAAAGCATTATTTAAAAGTCATACGTATCCGGAATATCGAAAATTAGTGGCGGATTTATTAGTAGACGGAAAATCAACCGGCAGCGAACAATCTGAAAGTTTAACCCATTATAGTAAGTTAAACGATGCCAGAATGAATAGGTTAGATAAAACGATACAGCTTAAGGATGAAGTTATCTCAAAGATCGAAAACCTGGAGCACCGGTATATTTGGCTTGTAATTTCTGAAGGCTGGTGTGGTGATGCGGCTCAGATACTTCCTGTGATTAATAAAATGGCTTTGGCATCGCATAAAAAAATAGATCTTAGAATTGTGCTGCGCGATGAGAATGAAGAATTAATGAATGAATACCTTACCAATGGCGGAAAAGCAATCCCTAAAGTTATTATCATTTGCAAAGAAGCCGGAATTGTCCGAGCTGATTGGGGACCAAGACCAAAAGGAGCAGCTGAATTAATAACAAATTATAAAAAAGAATTTGGTGTTCTTGACGAAAAAATCAAAACCGATTTGCAATTGTGGTACTTAGCGGATAAAGGCGTGTCAGTACAGGAAGAACTCATGCAGGTAGTCGAAAATATTCAGTACAGCCGATTATAATCTGAATTAGAATAAATTAGTGTGTAGTTCGTTTGTTTGGTTAATGTGTTGAAAATAAATGGTATATGTTTTAAAATTATATTAAATGTTTTTTTAGAGTTAAAATATTTTGTAACTTGGTAACATCATCCCACTTCTATTATCATTTTCTTAGTTACTCTTTTTATTGGTGTCTCTTTAATGTTTAACAATTAAAAATACACTATTATGAAAAAGTTATTCGAAAGATTTTATGATTTTGTTTCAGGTTTATTATTTGGAGGAAAAAATGTATCTCATTATTAATTCCAAAAGAACGAAATTTATGTAACAGAACTACTTAGTTAGAAGTTGGCACATTACTATTGTTTAATTGGTAATGTGCTTTTTTGTTTTGTCTCTATTAAAATTGCTGCAGAGTCAATAGTTTTACTGTAAGCTTTCCTCGAATAAAGTAACGTCAATAGCATTTTTTACGTCATAATCACCAATTTTAGTTCGGCGTAAAGCAGTTAAATGCGAACCTGAATTCATCGCTTTTCCAAAATCAAAGGCGAGAGAACGAATATAGGTTCCTTTGCTGCACACGACTCTAAAGTCGATTTCCGGCAAAGCAATTCGCGTAATCTCAAATTCGTGAATGGTTGTTTTTCTGCTGGCAATTTCTACTGTCTCACCGGCGCGTGCGTGTTCATATAAGCGAACGCCATCTTTTTTAATAGCGGAGAAAATAGGTGGTTTTTGATCGATTTCACCTAGAAATTGCTTTACGGTTTCATGAATCAAAGCTTCGTCGATATGTGAAGTTGGAAAAGTTTCGTCGATTTCTGTTTCCAGATCATACGATGGAGTAGTAGCTCCAATATAAAAAGTTCCCGTATATTCTTTTGCCTGTCCTTGTAACTCCGTAATTCTTTTGGTAAATTTTCCGGTACAGATCAATAATAATCCCGTTGCCAAAGGATCTAATGTTCCGGCATGACCAATTTTGAACTTTTTAGGAAGTCCGACTTTATTGATCAACAGGTATTTTAATTTATTGACAGCTTGAAACGAACTCCATTTTAAAGGCTTGTCTATCAATAAAATTTGTCCGTTTAAATAATCTTCAGGCGTCATTATAGGATGGTAAGGGGATGAATGAAAAAGTGAATCACTAATAAAGCGATTCCGGCGATGATTCTGTAATAACCAAAAACTTTAAAGCCGTTTTTAGTCAGGAAACCAATGAAGGTTTTAATGGCTAATAGGGCTACAATAAAAGCAACCACATTTCCAATAACTAATAAGTTAACCTGATCGTGAGATAATTCGAATCCGGCTTTATAATAATCATAACATTTTTTTGCTGTTGCACCTAGCATCGTTGGTACAGCCAAAAAGAATGAAAACTCAGCAGCGGTTGTTCTGGATAGTTTTTGAGACATACCTCCAACAATACTGGCTCCGCTTCGTGAAACTCCCGGAATCATTGCCAAACATTGAAACATTCCTATTTTAAATGCTTGCAGATACGTAATTTCCTGAGATGTTTCGGCAGTGTTTGGATTGTTGAACCATTCGTCGACTTTTAGTAAAATGATACCTCCTATTAAAAGTGAAACAGCAACAGTAACCGGGTTTTCTAGTAAACCGTCGATAAAATCACTTAATAATAATCCTAAAACGACAGCTGGAATAAAGGCAACTAAAAGTTTAAAATAAAAATCAAGTGTCTGAAAGAAACGTTTGAAATATAAAACAACGACAGAAAGTATAGCGCCAAGCTGAATAACGATCGTAAAAAGTTTTGTAAAATCTTCGTGAGCAATTCCGAAGAAAGAAGAGGCAATAATCATGTGACCAGTTGAAGAAACAGGTAAAAACTCTGTGATTCCTTCAATTATGGCAAGAACAATAGCTTGTAATGTATTCATTTATTAGATTGTTAGATTGTTAGAATATTAGACATCTTAGATAAGATGAATCTAATAATCTAAGATGTCTGAAGTCTAAGGAGTCTACTTAGATTTTTTAAAAATAGAATAAATCGTGATTCCAAAACCAATTAAAACAGTGGTTGGCGCTAAGCGAATACGTCTAAAGTTAAAAACATCTTCATTAAAGATATTAGGATCTTTACTTCCTCCGCCAGACATTAAGATAAAGCCTAATGCAATAACTGCAATTCCAATTAAAAGGATTTTATAGTTAATCCCGTCAAAAAGAAATTCTTGATTTTTTTGAATTTGTTGTTCTTCTTTAATATTATTTTTCATTGCTGTTTTTTTTGTCACCCCAAGCGAAGTCGAAGGTATTTTTGTTTTTAAAATCTAAAATCTAAAGTCAGAAATCTGCAATTAATAAAGATCGTCAGTTCTTAAGTTCAGGAAACGTTGTGTTGCAAAATGTGTACTGACCCAGGTAATCAAAACCCCTAATCCGAAAACGGCTAATAATACCAATCCAATTAAAGCTTTGTCTTCCAGAATGCCTAAGCCGGGGAAATTGGTTTCTACATAAAATAAAACCCCAATCAAAGCGATGATCGCCAGTCCGGCACCTAACATTCCTAATTTTACACTACGCAGTACAAAAGGTTTACGGATAAACGATTTTGTTGCGCCGACCATTTGCATGGTTTTAATAATAAAACGGTTTGAATGTATGGATAAACGTAACGAACTGTTGATTAGCAAAACCGCGATTACAGCAAGGAAACCACTGATAATCAAAATCCACATACTTACTTTTTTGATGTTGTCATTTACCAGATTCACCAGTTGTTTGTCATAGACAATATCTTCGATCATGGTGTTTTTACGCAATTGACTTTCAATTTGCAGGATACTGTCTCTCTCTACATAATCAGCTTTTAAGTGAATGTCGTAGGAATTCAATAAAGGGTTTTCTCCTAAAAATGTCAGGAAATCTTCACCAATAATATCGGTATGTTCTTTTGCGGCTTTTTCTTTCGTTACATAAGCATAAGATCTGGCGAAAGGCGCTCTTTTCAATTCGGTGTTGAATGCTTTTATCACACTATCATTAGCTTCATTTTTAAAGAAAACCGTCATGGCAATTTTTTCTTTAAAATCATTAGCCAGTTTTTTAGAATTGATAATGAATAATCCCAGTACTCCTAAAAGGAATAAAACCAGAAATACACTTAGTACAACTGAAAAATAAGAGGAAATTAACCTGCGCTTTTGAAATTTATCAAAGTTAGAACTCATAGTTTGCTTAAATTATGTGGTAAAAATAATAAAGTATTTCTTTATTTGAAGTTAATAACGTTCAAAGTTTTGACTTTCGTACTATAAATGTACAATTAGATGTTGAATAAAAAGTTTATTTAACCGCAAAGGGGGCAAAGTTTTGTAGTGATTTGACCGCAGAGAACGTTAGGATTTTTTAGCAGCCCAATTTATGGGTAAAAAACTTTTTGATTCTGAGGTTAAATTTAATAGGAGAAAAAGCCGCTTAATCTTTCTTTCTTAAAAATTTATTTCACTTTATAAACTTCAATGCTTTTCAGCCAATAAACATGTCTTGGTCCGGTTTTGATATCGTTTTTACAGATTAGAATCATTTCGCCGCTTTTAACCGGTTTTCCATTTTCTTCAAATAATACATAGGTGTTTTCTCCAGTTGGATTGTTGAAAATTTCAGCCCAGGAAAAAGTTGCTTTATAATCGTCTGAGGCCCTTGCTACTATATAGAAGTTTCTGTCTTTATGGCCGTTTTGCCTGATTTTAGCTTTTTCTAAAATATCCTTCAAAAGGACACCTTTACAGACCTTGTCGGCTTTTTTAATTTCGCCGCTTTGGCAGACTACTTTAAAATTATCAATAGTTACAACTTTCATTTTCTTTAAAGAGTCGATACTCAACTGCAACGGAAACTCAACATCGCCTTTTACTTCAATTTGGTGATTTACTAATTTTAAACTATCGGTGGGAGTGAGAACCGGATGTTTGTCATTGTCTGTTTTTGAAACTTTTTCTGCGGATTTTGTATCTCCTTTTTCTTTTTTAGGAGAGTTGCACATTATGCTTGAAAATGCAATTAATAAAACGAGAATAAAATTTTTAGTTTTCATGGGAAATAGGTTTGTATAAATAATAATTCAGTTTGCTTTAAAATGAATAAAGGAAATATTTTTTTTTAAGTTCTGTGTTTCTCGACTTCATAAAAATCAGTTATTAGCTATTAAGAATATTTTTTTAGTGTTTAAGGATGAAAAAGGATTTTAATTACGTACTTAAAATGTAAAATTAAGTATTATTACGTAATCAAAAATAAGTATTTTGTTATTTTATTTGTTTGTCAACGAAATAGCTTTGGTACAATCTGTAATAAATGTAAATTTGCCAACTTATAATCCATTTAGTGAGAAAGTCTTTGCGCCTTTGTCACTTTGCAACTTTGTACCTTAATATGAAATACAATCCAAACGAAATCGAACAAAAATGGCAGAAATATTGGGCTGAAAACCAAACTTTTGCTGCAAAAAACAATTCTGACAAGCCAAAGCATTATGTCTTAGACATGTTTCCTTATCCGTCCGGAGCGGGATTACACGTTGGGCATCCGCTGGGTTATATTGCTTCAGATGTTTATTCTCGTTTCAAAAGACATCAGGGTTTCAATGTTTTGCACCCAATGGGATATGACAGTTTTGGATTGCCTGCAGAGCAATATGCCATACAAACAGGACAGCGTCCGGAAGATACAACACGCGTAAATATTGACGGTGGAGTAGATAAAGAAGGAAAACAAATTGCCGGATATAGAAAACAATTGGATAAAATCGGGTTTTCGTTTGACTGGAGCCGTGAAGTACGTACTTCAAATCCGGATTACTATAAACATACACAATGGATTTTTATCCAGTTATTTAATTCATGGTATTGCAAAAAACAAGGAAAAGCATTTGACATTTCAGAACTTGTAAAAGTTTTTACTGAAGAAGGAAATGTTTTGGTTGAAGCAGTGTGTGATGATAATGTTGCCATTTTTACAGCTGAAGAATGGAATTCGTATTCTGACGACCAGAAAGAAAAAATCCTTTTGCAATACAGAATGACGTATCTGGCAGAAACAGAAGTAAACTGGTGTCCCGGTTTAGGAACTGTTTTAGCAAATGACGAAATTGTAAACGGAGTTTCAGAACGTGGAGGATATCCTGTTATTCGTAAAAAAATGACGCAATGGAGCATGCGTATTTCTGCTTATGCAGAGCGTTTGTTACAAGGTTTAAATGATATCGACTGGAGTGAATCGATCAAAGAATCGCAAAGAAACTGGATCGGAAAATCTGTTGGAGCATTAGTAAAGTTTCAAGTTTCAAGTTTCAAGTCTCACAACGATGCGCAAACTGAGGCAACTTTAAACGTGAAACCTGAAGCAAATTTTATTGAAGTATTTACGACGCGCCCTGATACTATCTTCGGAGTAACTTTTATGACTTTGGCGCCGGAACATGATTTGGTCGCTAAAATTACTACTCCGGAACAAAAAGCGGCTGTTGAGGCTTATATCGAAAAAACGGCAAAGCGTTCTGAACGTGAGCGTATGGCTGATGTGAAAACTATTTCTGGTGTGTTTACCGGAGCTTATGCAGAACATCCTTTTACAAAAGAACCAATTCCGGTTTGGATTGGGGATTATGTTTTGGCTGGTTACGGAACTGGTGCTGTAATGGCGGTTCCTTGCGGAGACGAAAGAGATTATGCTTTTGCGAATTTCTTTAAAGGTCAGAAAGGCATGCAGGAAATCAAAAATATCTTCGCCAATGTCGATATTTCTGAAGCGGCGTACGGATCTAAAGACAATGTAGAAATTGCCAATTCTGATTTTTTAAACGGATTAAATTATAAAGCAGCAACTCAAAAAGCGATAGCTGAATTAGAAAAAATAGGACAAGGAAAAGGAAAAACAAATTACCGTTTGCGTGATGCTGTTTTTTCCCGTCAGCGTTATTGGGGAGAACCTTTCCCGGTGTATTATGTAAACGGTTTGCCAAAGATGATCGATGCGCAGCATTTACCGATTATTTTGCCTGAAGTAGAGAAATATTTACCAACCGAAGATGGTTTGCCTCCGTTAGGAAACGCAGCTGTTTGGGCTTGGGATACTCAAAATAATAAAGTTGTTAATACCCATTTAGTCAATCATGCAACGATTTTTCCTCTGGAATTGAATACGATGCCAGGTTGGGCAGGAAGTTCATGGTATTGGATGCGTTATATGGATGCGCATAATGAGAATGAAATTGCAAGTAAGGAAGCTTTGAAATATTGGGAAAGCGTAGATTTATATATTGGAGGAAGCGAACACGCTACCGGACATTTATTGTATTCTCGTTTCTGGAATAAATTCTTAAAAGACAAAGGTTTTGCTCCAACCGAAGAACCATTCAAAAAACTGATCAATCAGGGGATGATTTTGGGAACGACTGCTTATGTTTATAGATTAGAAGGAACGAATACATTTGTTTCGAAAAATAAAATTGGAGATCAAAATGTTCAGCCTATTCGTGTAGACGTTTCTTTTGTTAATTCTTCGGATGAATTGAATATTGAAAAGTTCAAAGCATGGAGAGAAGATTTTAATACTGCCGAATTTATTTTGGATGAAAATGGAAAATACATTGTTGGCCGTGAAGTCGAAAAAATGTCGAAATCATACTATAATGTAGTGACGCCAGATGATATTTGTAATGAATATGGAGCGGATACATTGCGTTTGTACGAAATGTTCTTAGGGCCGTTAGAGCAGGCAAAACCTTGGAATACTGCCGGAATTTCAGGTGTATTTGGTTTCCTGAAAAAATTATGGAGATTGTATTTTGATGAGAACAATGGTTTAATCGTAAACAATGATCAGCCAACAAAAGACAACTTAAAATCATTGCATAAAACCATTAAAAAAGTAGCAGAAGACATTGAGAGTTTTTCTTTTAATACTTCGGTTTCTCAGTTTATGATTTGTGTAAACGAATTGTCGACTCAAAATTGTCATTCAAAAGCCATTTTAGAACCTTTGGCGATTTTGGTTTCGCCTTATGCACCGCATATTGCTGAAGAGTTATGGGCACAATTAGGACATACAACTTCAATTTCTGAGGTTGCTTTTCCTGTTTTTGAAGCCAAACATTTAGTGGAGATGAATAAAGAATATCCGGTTTCTTTCAACGGAAAAATGCGTTTCACTATCGAATTGCCTTTGGATTTAACCGCAGCACAAATCGAAGAAATCATTATGAAAGACGAAAGAACATTAAAGCAATTAGATGGCAAAACACCAAATAAAGTAATTATTGTTCCCGGAAAGATTATTAACCTTGTAGGGTAATGTCGTAATGTTTTATAAATTCCAATTTTTATTGGGGTTTACTTAAAAAAGAAAAGCTNNAGCTTTTCTTTTTTAAGTAATAAAATCCTAAATGTTATTTTGCGAATACAAAAGAACCCGGAGCTGCTACAATAATTCCATCGCTGGTTGCTTTTGCAGTTGTTTCTTTTTCTACTTTTCCGCCAACAATGATTTTTACAGTTATTGTTTGGTCTACAATACCGCCAAACCCACTTACTGTTATTCCTGCTCCGTAAGTGTCTGCACCGGCCGTAAATTCTTTAGACCATGGTAATGCATTGATATCTGCATTTTGTCCGCCATTTCCTGACTCAGTATAAACTGTGCTAAGCTTTCCGGTGTAATTTCCGGTTACTTCATATTTAATGTCTCTTGATCCTGCTCCTGAATTGTTGTCGTTGTCGCTGCTGCAGGAAACTACCGTAAAAGCAAGAGTCAGTACAATCGCCAGAGTTTTCAAAATTGATTTCATAAAAAATTCTTTATAATTAATAATAGTGTCTAACAAAATTAGAAGCTTGACAATGAAAGGGCAATACCTGATTAAGTGTATTTTGTACTACCTGATATCAGGTAAAAAGAGCTGGTTGTTTTTGGAATGGTGTTAATTTTAATAAATTTGAGGAAATACCACTTTATGAAGAAAATCTACTTTTGTATATTATTCCTATTGTTATCAGTCACTATAAAATCCCAAGTGGTCCTTTCGCTGGAAGACCATTCTGCTTATATTGACAGTATTGCTAAAGTCACCGACAATATAAAGTCAGACAGTTTAAAAAGCCTTTATAGTTTTAGATTGTCAAAACTGTATTTGATTGTCCAGGATGTCGAAAAGTCTAAAAAGTACCTTGCGCAGGCCAACAGGCTTAAAACTAAATTTCCGTACTTAAACGACATCGCACTCTACTACAATTCCTTTATTTTTATGGATAAAGGGGACAGAGATGGATTTGAGAAAGCACTTCTTGAAGCAGATAAAAAGCTTAAAAAATACAATACTAGTGAAGTTTACAGGTTTCGTGCCAGTATCCTGCACAATTACGGGTTTGTACAACAGCAAAAAAATAATGAAAAAGCATACATGAAACTGCTGGTGAATGAAGCCATTCCCATTGCGAAAAAAAGTCGGGATTACGAACTTATAAGTAGTTTGTATAAGGCAATCGCAATTATTTTTATGGATAATGATGAACGTGAAAAGGCAAGTGAATATTTGAGTGAGGCGCAGAATTATATTGAGAGAGCAATAAAAAAAACGCCAACGGTCGCGGAGTCAAAAATGGAAACCTACATTATCAATGCTGAAAATCTCGTCGAGCTTAAGCACTTTTACGATGCAAAAAAAGTGTTGGATAAAGCATTTTTAACTTTGAAAAAATTTCCGGAATCCAACTTAAATGATTCTTACTTTTATTCAGAAGGATTGTATTATGCCAGGCAGAATAAACACGAAAAAGCCTTGGAAAGTTTTGAAAAAGGGATCAAATCAGCAGGGAAACATCAGAATCAGATTGCGCTAAACCGGCTGAAATTTGCTGAGTATGAAGTGCTTTTTAAATTAAAAAATTATGATAAAGCCAAGGATAATCTTGAATACCTATTAGAGAAAACCCCTTTTGTTGTTGATAAAAAGAATTATTACAACGAGTTGTCGAAAGTGTATAGTGCAACAAAGAATTATGATAAAGCTTATTTTTATTCTAATAAATACAATGTTATCAATGATAGTCTCAATGATACAAAATTTAAAAGTGAAATTGTAGAACTCGAAGCGAAGTATAAGAAAGCTGAGAATGAGAAAAAGATAAGCCTGCTTCAGTCGCAAAATGAAAAAGCAGCTTTGATGGTCAATAATAATTGGCTGAATTCTGTTCTTTTTGCGGTATTGTCTGTCCTTTTATTTATTATTGTTTTGTTCTTATGGCTGTTGAATAATAATCAGAAAAAGTTAAGTATTCAGAAAGAAATTAATCATGAGCAGGAATTGAGTGCACTTGAGAACCAGCAAAAATTATCGGTTTCTAATGCTTTGATAGAGGGAGAAGAGGTAGAAAGAAAAAGAATCGCCAGGGATTTGCATGACGGACTTGGGAGTATGCTTTCAGGGCTCAAAATTCATTTGAAACTCGCTGAGAAAGAAAATGCGCTCAGTCCTGCAGAAATCAATACGCTGTTGGATAATTCGATTAAGGAACTGCGGAATATTTCGCAAAATCTAATGCCGGAAAGTTTGTTAAAACTAAGTTTAGAACATGCGTTACGGGATTTGTGTGTGGGCAATTCAAATGCAAAGACTAAAATTGAATTTCAGTATTTGGTTCAGAAACGTAATTTGCCTAAAAATTATGAAATTGTGATTTACAGGATTATTCAGGAATTATTGATAAATGCTTTAAAATATGCCGATGCATCAGAAATTTTAGTTTCCTGCTCTCAGAATAAAGATACTTTTTATATTACAGTCGAAGATAATGGGATTGGGTTTGATGTCTCTGTAAAAAGTACCGGAATGGGATTGAGGAACATTAAGAACCGTGTTGAAATCCTGAAAGGAAAATTAGAAATAGAAAGTGCCTTGAATAAAGGAACTTCTGCCTACATCGAATTAAAAGTAAAAAACGAAACGCCATCAAATGGATAAAGTGTATAAAGTGGTGATTGTAGACGATCATCCAATTGTAATTTCAGGAATTTCAGGATTATTGTCGGATTTGGAAACTGTTGAAATTGTGGGTAAATTAGAATCCGGAGTAAAACTTGTTGATTATATCGACGAGAATCAGGTCGATCTGATTTTGATGGATATCTTTTTGCCTGTCATAAATGGTGTTGATCTTTGTAAAATAATCAAACAGAAATTTCCGCAAATGATTATTATCGGAATGAGCAGCCAGTCAGAAAGAAGTCTGGTAATGCAGTTTATTCAGAATGGCGGAAATGGCTATGTTCTTAAAAGTGCCTCATTTGAAGAGTTTAAAAACTGTATCAATCAAGCTATTGAAGGTGAAATCGTGTTTAGCGATGAGGTTAAAACGATTATTAGTCAGCCTACATCTGATGGTTTAGAGCATATTCCTAGTTTGAGCAGGAGAGAAAAAGATATTACTTTATTACTGTCAAAAGGAAAATCGACACAGGAAATAGCAGATGAATTATTTTTAAGTTTTCTGACAGTTCAAACACACAGGCGCAATATTTTACAAAAGTATAAAACCAAAAATGTAGCTGAATTAATCGCTTTTCTCTTGAAGAACAATCTTTTAAATTAGTTATATCGGGCTGTCAAAATGACATTTTTTGAAATTGGTTCAGAAATTGCAATTTGTTTTGTAACTTTAATAATCAATCAAATAAAGATAAAAATATGGGAAGTGGATATTTAATTCTGGCCGGAGCAATTATGTTGTTCAGCTGGATGGTGAGTTCAAAGCTCAAAAGTAAATTTGAATTGTACTCAAGAATACAACTAAGAAACGGAATGAGTGGTGCTGAAATTGCTGAAAAAATGCTGGCTGATAACGGGATCACTGATGTTCGTGTTATCTCGACTCCGGGGCAGCTAACAGATCATTATAATCCTACAGATAAAACAGTCAATTTGAGTGAGGCAGTTTACAATCATCGCAATGCGGCGGCTGCAGCTGTTGCAGCGCACGAATGTGGTCACGCTGTGCAGCATGCGATCGGGTACGAGTGGTTGACAATGCGTTCGAAATTAGTGCCAATCGTAAATATCGCATCAAGTTATATGCAGTGGATCTTATTGGCAGGAATTCTTATGATTAGAGTTTTTCCAGGTTTGTTGCTAATAGGAATTATCATTTTTGCAGTGACAACATTGTTCTCGATAGTGACTTTGCCTGTAGAATATGATGCGAGCAACAGAGCGCTGGCCTGGTTAGAAAATAAACACATGCTAACACAAGAAGAGCAGGCAGGAGCAAAGGATGCTTTAAAATGGGCGGCAAGAACCTATCTGGTAGCTGCTATAGGATCGATCGCAACGTTGTTGTACTATATTTCGATCTATTCAGGAAGCAGAAGAAACTAATTTTGTAATTGAATAATTAGTCAATTAGATAATTTATTAAACAAACCCGACAGGTTTTTGAAACCTGTCGGGTTTTGTTGCTTAGTAGATTATGTATTTTAACAAGTTGTAAAATATGATCCATAATGCGGTTACTATAAATAGGGCATTTATGTAGTTTCTATTTCCGGATTTGAAAAATTTATAAAACAAAACGATGCTATAAATTATGCTTGTGGGAATTGATAATAAGAAAAAAATGTCGCTGATATTGGGTCCGTGCGGACTGCCAATTGGCTGAAATGTTCTTATAAGTATAAAAAGTATAAAGTAAGCTATGAAAAATAAGATGGTTTTAATCTCGGGTCTAATGTCTTTCATGGCGTTTTTAAAATGGCACATTGGGTAATAAGATAATTTAGTAAGCAAACCGGGAGGTTTCTAAAACCTGCCGGATCTATTATTTATAAGGTTTTGGAAAAATATCAAATTTAGATATTCAGTAATTGTCTAATTATCAAATTGCCACATTATCTAATTTACAATTGTATTTGCCTGTCTATTTGTTGATCCAGCGAAATAAATGTTTCTGTTCTTGAAACGCCTTCTATGGCTTGAATTTTAGTATTTAAAAGCTGCATTAAGTGTTCGTTGTCGCGACAGATGATTTTTATCAAAACAGACCAGTTTCCGGTTGTGTAATGGCATTCCAGAACTTCAGGAATCTTTTTTAAATCTTTTACGGCTTCAGAGTTTCGGGATGCTTTATCCAGGTAAACGCCTATGAAAGCCATTGTATTGTATCCTAAAACTTTTGGGTTTACCGTAAATTTAGAACCGGAGATAACGCCTGATTGTTCCAGTTTTTTCAAACGCTGATGAATTGCAGCTCCAGAAATCCCTATTTTATTAGCGATCTGCAAAATAGGTTTTCGGGCATCATCCATTAAGTAGCGCAGGATTTCTTTATCGATGCCGTCAATTTCAATTATAAGAGAGTTGATTTTCATAGTTGTGGTTTGAAACTTATTTAGGTGATTTGGTTTAAAATAGAAATCAAATTTAGGAATAAAACTTTAAAATATTTGAAAAAAGAGAATTTTAATTGTTGTTTTGTGTTGATTTTTTTTTTTTTTTTTTTTTACCATTAAGAGATTAAGAAAATAAAGGGAAGTTCTTAAAATGTGAAATTTAAATAGAGAACGAAGGAAGCTTTGATGAATGTTTACGTTCAAAGTTATTATGTGTGTTTTTTTTTTCATCCTGAGGAACGAGGGGTCTCTGCCAATGTCATTAAGTTAAGAAAAACAGCCGCAATACTGTACCGAATAAATCTCACGCAAAGTTGCCAAGCCGCCAGGTTTACGCCTAAAACCTTTGCGCTTTTGCGTCTTTGCGCGAAAAAGAATTAACCATTAATTAGATCAAAAGAGCTTAACTTAATGACATTGGACTCTCTGCGAGTAGCTCGACAAAGATAGGTGACTTACTTTACGGAGTTTCTTGCGGAGATCCCTCGTTCCTCGGGATGACAATGATTGTGTTTAGGTGCTTAAAATCCAAAGTGATTTAAAATAAAAAATTCCAAATTCCAACAATGAAGTTGAAATTTGGAATTTTGAAAATTTGTATATTTTTAAAGGATTATTTTCCTTTGTTTGCTTCGCTAATGTATTTTTCTAAAGCCATTGTCATAGAAGGTGTTTCAGGTGTGGGAGCAAGAATATCGATTCTTAATCCGTAGTCTAAAGCTTCTTTTTGAGTAGTGCTTCCAAAAACAGCAATTCTGGTTTCGTTTTGTTTGAAATCAGGGAAGTTTTTAAACAATGATTTTATTCCGGTTGGACTAAAAAATGCTAAAACATCATAATAAACATCTGCAAGATCTGATAAGTCACTCATTACAGTTTTGTAAAAAACAGCTTGTGTCCAGTCTACTTTCAGGTTGTTTAGTGTTATAGGGGCATCAGCATTTAACTGATCAGATGCCGGAAGCAGGAATTTTTCGTCTTTATACTTTTTGATAAGAGGTGATAAATCTGCAAAATCTTTTGCTCCAACGTAAATCTTACGTTTTCTATACACAACATACTTTTGCAGGTAAAATGCAACAGCTTCAGATTGGCAGAAATATTTCAATCCTTCAGGAACTTTATAACGCATTTCATCTGCTACTCTAAAAAAGTGATCCACCGCATTACGGCTTGTCAAAATTATTGCAGTATAGTGATTAAGATCGATTTTTTGCAATCGAATCTCTTTAGCATTAACCCCTTCCACATGAATAAATGGTCTGAAATCAATTTTTATTTTGTGTTTTTGTTGGAGCTCAAAGTAAGGAGAATTTTCCACTTTAGGTTCAGGCTGTGACACCAAAATTGTTTTCACTTTCATATTATAAACATTTTCTAAGCACTCCCTTTTGTAATCCAATAATAGAGAAAATAATAAGGGGCTATTTCAAGAGCGCAAAGATATAAAATAAAATAAAATAACTTGCTGATTATTACGTTTTGATACGTTTTTATTGAAATAAAATATGAGTATAGGCTGATACATAGCGAAATACCTATGATTACAAGCGGTATTATTTTAGGAATATGGTCGTAATAAAACAAAATAGCATTAATAGGAAGGATTAAAATGCCAATATAAGTTCGATAGGTGACTTTTTGTAAGTTAAAAAGATCGGCAAACTCATCGATGTTGAATGAAGTTGCAACAATTTTCTCGATTAAAAACTTCGCTAAAATGAAATAAAGCAGAAAGGTCGCAATCTGAATAAACAAAATCCAGTCCGTTTTTAATATGCTGTAAGTTCCGCTTTTAGCATCCTGTGAAAAGATGTGCATCGTCAACTGAATGAAAAAAGCATACGAAACAATTTGCACGAAAAATAAACCAAGAGTAAAACTGCTTTTCAAATGGTTATTATCGCGATAGATTTTTGCGTATTTGTCTGAAAAAATAAGCTTGCTAAATTCACTAAACCTCGTTTCGTAAGAAGATTTAGTTATAGCAACAACAGCAAAAGTCAACACGAATAAAAGTGTTGCCCAGTCTTTGTTTTCAATAATTCGAGGGTGAAGTTGTTCAATCATAACGACACAAAATTAGTAATTTTTTGTATCAATACTTTTATTATATATTTATTATGAATCAAATGCTATAAAAAGTTTACTTTTGCGATGAAATTTACGCAGAAAAATGAATGATTGTATTGTCATAATTCCCACTTACAACGAAATCGAAAATATTGAAAGTATAGTTAGAGCTGTGCTTTCACAACATAAACCTTTTCATCTTTTAATTATAGATGATAATTCGCCGGATTTTACGGCTGATAAGGTAATTGCGTTGCAGGAAGAATTTCCGGACAGGTTATTTTTAGAAAAAAGAGCTAAAAAATCAGGTTTAGGAACCGCTTATGTTCACGGTTTCAAATGGGCTCTGGAACGCAATTATGATTTCATTTTTGAGATGGATGCTGATTTTTCCCATAACCCCAATGATCTTGAGAAATTGTTTGATGCTTGTCATTTTGGCGGAGCAGACTTGGCTATTGGTTCTCGTTATGTAACCGGTGTAAATGTTGTAAACTGGCCTTTAAGCCGCGTTTTAATGTCTTATTTTGCTTCAGTTTACGTGAAGTTTATTACCGGAATGAAAATTCATGATGCTACTGCAGGTTTTGTTTGTTATAAGAGAGAGGTTTTGGAAAAGATCAATCTTAATAAAATTAAATTTGTGGGTTATGCGTTTCAGATCGAAATGAAATACAGGACTTATTGCGCTAAATTTGAAATTACCGAAGTGCCAATTATTTTTACAGACAGAACAAAAGGAGTTTCAAAAATGAGCAATGCGATTATCAAAGAAGCTATTCTGGGGGTAATTTCATTACGATTAAAAAAATTATTCAATACCTTATAATACCACTATGGCGATGAACAGGATTTTAATAAAGAATGCTAAAATTGTAAACGAAGGATCAATTTTTGAAGGCGATGTCCTGATCGAAAACGATTTGATCGTTGAAGTTGCAGACAGCATTAGTTTAAAAACATCTGACTGCAAAGTAATTGATGCTGAAGGAAGTTATTTAATGCCTGGTGCAATCGACGATCAGGTACATTTTAGAGAGCCGGGACTAACGCATAAAGGTGATATCGAATCTGAGTCAAGAGCTGCAGTTGCCGGAGGAATTACTTCTTTTATCGAGCAGCCTAACACAGTTCCTAATGCCGTTACTCAGGAAATACTTGAAGATAAATATCAGATTGCAGCCAAAAAATCATTTGCGAATTATTCGTTTATGATGGGAGCAACGAATGATAATCTGGAAGAAGTTTTAAAAACAAATCCAAAAAATGTTGCCGGAATTAAGATCTTCCTGGGATCTTCAACCGGAAATATGCTAGTCGATAATGAAGCGACTTTAGAAAAAATATTTTCAAGCACGCCACTGTTAATTGCTGTGCATTGCGAAGATGAAACAACCATTCAAAATAATCTTGCTGCATTCAAAGAGCAATACGGAGATGATGTTCCGGTAACAGCGCACCATTTGATTCGTAGTGCTGAGGCTTGTTATATTTCATCTTCAAAAGCTGTGGCTTTGGCTAAGAAAACCGGAGCACGTTTGCATATTTTTCACCTTTCCACAGCAAAAGAAATGGAATTGTTTACCAATAAAATTCCGTTAGAAGATAAAAAAATTACCGCTGAGGTTTGTGTACACCATCTTTGGTTTACAGACGAAGATTATAAAACAAAAGGAAACTTTATTAAATGGAATCCTGCTGTTAAAACCGCTGAAGACAGAGCAGAACTTTGGAAAGCTTTGAATGACGGACGTATTGATGTAATTGCTACAGACCATGCGCCACATACCAAAGAAGAAAAAATGCAATCCTATCTTAATGCGCCTTCAGGAGGACCGCTTGTGCAGCATGCTGTTGTAGCAATGTTCGAAGCGCACCATCAGGGGAAAATTAGTGTGGAGAAAATCGTGGAGAAAATGTGCCAC
The DNA here is from genome assembly GCF_002217195.1 of Flavobacterium aquidurense. Classification (NCBI taxonomy): domain Bacteria; kingdom Pseudomonadati; phylum Bacteroidota; class Flavobacteriia; order Flavobacteriales; family Flavobacteriaceae; genus Flavobacterium; species Flavobacterium aquidurense. The sequence continues at coordinate 29,354 of NZ_MUGR01000018.1, forward strand.
AATCCGGCTAAAATTTTCAAGATAGAAAAAAGAGGTTTCGTAAAAGAAGGTTATTTTGCTGATTTGGTAATTGTAAATCCAAGTTTGCCGTGGAGTGTTAAGCCAGAGAATATTTTGGCAAAATGTGGATGGTCGCCTTTTGAAAATTATACTTTTAAGTCAAGAATTACACATACTTTTGTAAATGGTGAATTGGTTTACAATAATTTTAAAGTAAAAGACATCCGCAACGGAAAAAGATTATTGTTTGATAGATAAAAAACTGAAATGAAGAATTGTATAGTAATAATATTGGTTTTGTTTCTTTCTGTAAGTTGTAAAAAAGAGTTGGTCAAACAACCTGCAAAACTTATCGAGAAAGGAAAGATGATTGATATTATGTATGATTTGTCGCTTCTGGATGCTATGAGATATCAGAATCCGTTGTCTTTAGATTCTATAGATACTAATCCGGTTAAGTTTATTTTGCAAAAATATAAAGTAGACAGTTTACAGTTTGCTCAGAGTAATATGTACTATGCGACAGATTATGAGACCTACAAGGAAATGTTTGATGAAATTGGTAAAAGAATTGCTGTCAATCAAAGAGCTACAGATTCTATAGTGAAAATTGAAGATAAAAAGGCGGCGAAAGAAAAGAAAAACAAAGCCAAAGATTCTCTTAAAGACGTTGTTAAGAAACCTGTGAAACAACAAATTAATGTAGATTCGATAAAACAATTAATACAATCAAGAAAGAACAGATAGATTTAGAATTTCGAACTGTCTCTTATGTATTGATGCACATCTAAAAAAACCGTTCCCAGAGCGGTTTTTATTTTTTCATTCGAATATAGATTTTTAGAATAGGAAGCTTTTGCGGTTGCTTTTGTTAAACGCCTCTTTTGGAAAAATAAAGTAGAAAACACCAAATCTGCCATCCAGAGAAAATTCATCAGTATTGGCTTCGCATGCTTGTTAGGTCTTTTTACTTTTAGGGTGTCAGCAATTGTATTCAGAATATCTCGGAAAACAATATTATCAGCTATTAATGTAAAACGTTCATTCTTGATATCGCTTTTCATTAATTCGCCTGCAGTTCTTACTACATCGTCTACGCTAATAAAACCAGTACTTCCTAGAGTATAGAAAGAAAGCCCGTTGGCTACTTTCTGATACAGTTCACTGCTTCCCTGTTCGAAGATTTTTGTTATTGAAACCGGCCCTAAAATCACACCCGGATTGATGATGATGACATCAAGTCCTTCCTGAAGTCCGCGCCAGACCTCCATTTCTGCACCATATTTAGAAATGGCATAATCACTATGAGGCTTTTCCGGATTCCAGTCCGTTTCTTCCGTGATATAGGTTTCGTGTGGGGCAATATCTCCTAAAGCCGCGATAGAACTTACAAAACAAAATTTCTTTATTTCTTTAGCGATAGAAAAATTAACCATATTGGCAGTTCCTTCAATATTGGCCTTTCGGAGCTGATCTTCCTCTTTAGGGTCAAATGAAATTAAAGCGGCACAATGGTAAACGCAATCAATATTTATAAAGGCAGTTTCTAAGGAAGGAACATCTAAAATATCGGCTTCAAGCCAATTGATTTTTTCGAATAAATTTCCTTTTTTATACAATTCAAAAACGGATTTTGTTTTTTGAATGTTTTTTCGGTTTCGGTAAATAGCCCTGACATTTTCTCCATTTTCAATTAAATGAAGTAATAAATGCGCGCCCACTAAACCTGTACCTCCAGTTACTAATACCATTTTGTAAAGATACCGATTTGCCTGAAAGGGACAAAGTCGCAAAGGGACAAAGTTGCAAAGGTTTTTCGCTTTGTGTTTTTAAATTGATGTACATGTGGCTTTTTGACCTTGATATTGGCATTGCTTTTTGATTTTGAGATTGACATTGATTACATTTGCACAAATTATTTTAAAAATGAAGAATCTAGTTGAAGAATTAAAGTGGCGCGGGTTGTATCATGATAGCATGCCCGGAACGGAAGAACAATTGCTTAAAGAAGTAACAACGGCATATATAGGTTTTGATCCAACGGCAGATTCACTACATATTGGTAGTATGGTTCAGATTATTTTATTGGTTCACTTAAACAGAACCGGTCATAAAGCTATCGCTTTGGTAGGTGGTGCAACCGGAATGATTGGTGATCCATCGGGGAAATCTGACGAAAGAAATTTGCTGAACGAAGAAACTTTGGCTATAAACGTTGCGGGAATAAAAAGTGTATTGTCCCGTTTCCTTGACTTTAATTCGAAAGAAGCAAATGCTCCGGTTATGGTGAACAACTATGACTGGATGAAAGAATTCTCGTTTATTGATTTTGCACGTGAAGTTGGAAAACGTATCACGGTAAACTATATGATGGCGAAGGATTCAGTAAAAAAGAGATTTGCCGGAGAAGGCGAAGGAATGTCTTTTACAGAATTTACGTATCAATTGATTCAGGGTTACGATTTTTATCATTTATATAAAAACAACAATTGCGTTTTGCAAATGGGAGGTTCTGACCAATGGGGTAATATTACCACAGGAACAGAATTAGTACGTAGAATGGGAGGAGAGAACGCTAAAGCTTTTGCTTTGACAACTCCTTTGATAACAAAAGCAGACGGTTCTAAATTCGGAAAATCTGAAGGTGGAAATGTATGGTTAGACGCAGATAAAACTTCTGTATATAAATTTTACCAATTTTGGGTGAATTCTACTGATGTTGATGCTGAGAAATACATTAAAATCTTTACTTTTTTAGATAAAGAAACGATTGATGCCTTGATCGAAGAGCACAAAACGGCTCCGCATTTAAGGGTTTTACAAAAGAAACTGGCGGAAGAGATTACTATTTTTGTTCACTCTGAAGAAGAATTAGAAAAAGCAATCCAGGCTTCGAATATTTTGTTCGGAAATTCGACTGCAGATGATCTGAAGAAATTAGATGAAACTACTTTTTTAGAAGTTTTTGACGGAGTTCCGCAAGCTGAAATCGCAAAAGCGGATTTAGAAAACGGTTTGGATATTGTAACTGTTTTAAACGAAAAAACAGGTTTCTTTAAATCAAACGGAGAAGCGAGACGTGCCTTAACAGCAAACTCAATTTCTGTAAACAGAGAGAAAATAAAAGAAGATTTTGTATTAACACCAAATGATTTAATCAACAATCAGTTTGTGTTGCTACAAAGCGGAAAGAAAAATTATTTTGTAATAAGAGTGGTTTAAAAGGTTTAACTGTTTAGTCGGTTAACTGTTTAATCGAGTGCAAAAGCGATTTAACAAATCCACGATTCAGCTTTAAAGAACCATTAAGTTACACCCACGAATATCAGAATTATCAAAACGTCCCAATACCTCGAAAGAGTTATTGGGATTTTTTTTGCCTAAATCCTGCGTGGCAATAAACGAACAGGAATTGATATTAGCCAAATCAATAACGTTGATGCCACCTGTTTTTCCATCTTTCACGTAAGTGAGTGCGTCTTCAGGATCACGAACTAAAATGTGCATCCATGACGGACATTCGAAAACGCCTTCGCCCAGAGAATAAGCTTGTCCGAGAAGTTCCGTCATTCCGTATTCTGAGTGAATTGCTGTAACGCCAAAACCTTTGCAAAGAATGTCGTGCAATTCTTCGCGAATCATTTCTTTGCGCTTGCCCTTCATTCCTCCGGTTTCCATAATGATGGTATTCTGAAGGTTGAATTGGTGTTTTTCAATCAAATCCAGTAAAGCATAAGTAACCCCAATTAAAATGACATTTTGACCCGATTCGTCAAGCGCGGTCAATTTTTTTATTAAGTCGTCGTGGTTGTGCAAGTAAAACCCACTTTCAGACTGATTGGATAGTTGTATTAAGTCTTCGACCATATAAACCAACGAAGAGCCGTCGCGCTCAAGATAGGATGGTAAAAGGGCTAAAACAACGTAATCTTCGATGTTGCCGTAAAATTGGGAAAATCCTTTGCGGTAACTTTCTTCGTAAAGCGAAACATCTGTTACCATATGTCTGCTGGTAATCATTCCTGTAGTTCCGCTGCTGGTAAAAGTAACCTGTGCAGGATCGTTATTAGAAACTACATTGTGGCTTTTGAAAAACTGAATAGGCAAAAAAGGAATTTGCTGCAGCGACTTTACCTGTTGTGGATTGACTTTTAAAAAATCACAGAAATCACGATATACAACGTTATTCTCGTGTTGAAAACGAAACACCTTTAATGCTGTTTTTTCAAATTGTTTATGACTCGAAATCGTAAATATATCGTTGGCTGTAATCAAAACTTTTTTGTGCAAAGATATTGTTTTTAGTTTTTAGTCATCGTTTTAAGCCACAGTTTTTGGCGTGAAGTACAGATGAAAACTGTGACTGTATACTGAAAACTAAAAAAAGCTCCATCAGGAGCTTTTTTACAATTTTTATCGAATGATGAGCTTTCTGGTTGCAGAAGCATTCTGTTCGCTTATTTTGATGATATAAACACCGGGAACAAGATCTGATACATTTAGTTCTCTTGAACTTAAATGTGTCTGAAGTACTTTTTTGCCCAGAACATCAAAAATTATTATTTCTTTTTCTAAATCATTTTTAGATGAGATGTATACTTTTCCGCTCGTCACCGGGTTAGGGTACAAGCTTAAACCCTCAATGGTAGTTGCATCTTGAGGTTTTGCTGATTGCTTACTATCTTGCGCCGAGACACTGATAGTAAAGAAAAAAGCCAGTAAGAATGTAATATAAAAGTAGTTTTTTGCCATCGCAGTATTTTGATTACAGTAAATATACAAAAAAAATTACAAAAATTACGCCAAAAGAAAACATCCTAAAAATTTAGGATGTTTTTAACAATTTGTTCCCTAAGCCATTAGAAACGATAAAAGCAATTGTTTAAAATGATCTGCAAAATAGGGATAAAAAAAACACTCTAAAAAATTAGAGTGTTTTTGAATATTGTGTGTTTTAAGTATTATAGACCTTTTGTCCATCCAGCAGCCCAAGTTGGAACTCCTGATCCGTTTCCTGCTCCGTTTGCAGTTGTAGATTCTGTGAAAACTTTAGTAACATCAACAGTTACTCCAGCAGTACTTGAACCTTTTGATTTAGCAGCTACGTCTTCAAATTTAACGTTAGTAGCTAATAAGTCAACTCCAACATATGAAACAGTTTCGTCATGTTGAACATCAAAACCAGTTTTCCAGCCTTTTAATACAACGTTGTCAAATTTACCTTTTGTTCCAACTCTCAATTTGAAAGCTTGAGATTCTGCACTTGTGTCAGCTGATCCAAAACCAACTAAAGTAAGGTTTTTGATTGTAGGGAAAGAAATTGGACTAGCTAAGTGGTTGTTAGAATTGTTATCTGCTTCAACACCTCTGTTACCAGCGTTTGTTCTGATTCCGTAGAAGAACTCACCAGTTCCGTTCCATCCTTCAGTCCAGTCAAATAAATCATCACCAACGTTTGCAGCATCTTTATTAGAAACTACTAAGTGAGTTGCATTTACAGTTCCACCAAACCACTCGAATCCATCATCAGAGCTTTCGAAAATTTGAACGTAATCAACGCTTGTTCCTTTTCCAACACCAAAGAAAGAGATTCCGTTGAATTCTTTATCAGAGTTGTAAGCGTATCCAGGATATTCAATTCTTAAATATTTGATTGATCCAGAATTGTCATTAACATCAGTTCCACCGTATGGTAAATCAGAAACTTCAGCAGATGCAGTTGCTCCTTTGTTGATAGGTGCTTTTCCGCAGATTACTAATCCACCCCAAGCTCCTGGCTTATGATTTACAGCTGTCATAACTACTGGATTTGCAGCTGTTCCCTGAACATCGATTTTTCCACCTTGAGAAATAGCGATATATCTGATAGATTCAATTTTGTTTGGATCTAATGTAGTTGCTTCAATAATAACTCCAGGTTTGATCGTAAGTTTTGCAGTACTCTTAACGACTAATTTTCCTGTTAGTTTATAAGTTCCAGATTCTAAAATAACTTCTCCATCATTAATTTCTCCTTGAAGATTGTCTCTGTTTACTACGAAAGTAGATCCCGGTACAGTAGGTGCGTCATTGTTGTTGTCGCTTGAGCAAGACGTTGTAATTGTTACAAGTGATAAAGCTGCTAAGCCGAAAATTGTTGAAAGTGTTTTTTTCATTACTTTTTTTATTAGTTTGTGTTTGTGCAAATATGAAAACTTAAGTCTGAATGAATGTTAAGTTGTCGTAATGGATTTGTTATATGTTTTTTAACCAAATGTTAAGAAATTAACAAGCGGGTTTGTTCTTTATGTTTTTATTAGAATTGGTAATTCATACCTAATCCAAATGTTACTCCTTTTTTATAGTTAAAAACTAAAACGTCTCCACCTGAATTTTCCTGAACCCTCTTAAATTGTGGGTTCAAAAGGTTTCTTGCTCCAAAATCAATTCCGAAGCTTTTGTTTAATTTAGTTTTTAGAACAAGATCTAAAGTTCCCATTGCTTTGTCTACTAAATTTCCTTTTTGTTCAGATCCGATTGCATAAAGTTTATCAGAATAATGGTTGTATGCGATAGTTGCCATAATTCCGGAATCATTTTTCCAGTTTTTAGTATAAGACAGATCCGCATTTAAAATCAAATCAGAAGCTCCTGTAAAACCTGAACTGGTATCAGTAAGGTTAATGTTCATTCTGCTGTTGGTTTCTTTTTGAACTTTTTGAGAATCGATATCCTGATGTGTCTGCATTAAAGAAGCATTAAATCCAAAAGAAAGTTTATTAGTATATTCTCCTTCAATTTCAAAAATGTTTTTTCTTGCTTCCAATTCAAGTCCGTAAGCATAACCTGAATCTCCAATGTTTACCCATGAAATATCATTTGATGCAGAAGCAATAACAACTTCGTTTATTGGATCTAAAATGTATTTTCCAAAAGCAGTAACAGAGAATAACTCATCGCTTTTTGGGAACATTTCCCATTTTAAGTCAAGATTGTAATTTTGTGAAGGATACAAATCAGGATTACCAATTTTAGTTTCCATTACATCTTCGTAAATAAATAAAGCACGCTCTTTAAATTGTGGTAATGTATATGTTTTGCTAGCTGCTAAACGAAGATTTTGTTTTTCGCTTAATGCATATTTTAATGCTAAACTTGGTAAAAATTCGTTTCTGTCAAATTCGTTTTTACCACCAGATGCATCAAGTTGTGTTCTCCAGGTAACACTTTGAGATATTTTTTCGTATCTAAAACCTAAAACACCGCTTAGTTTGTCCGTTAATTTGTATTCGATATTAGCAAATCCAGCATGAATGTCCTGATCACCGCTATAAGTTTGTGGAGTCATTCCTGCAAAAGCACCAATTGAAAATATACCGTTGTCGTAATTGGTCTGATTAAAGAAAGCATCCAGATTATTTGGAGTTACACTTGTAGCCAAACCTGCCTGACTTACATTAAAGTTGAACTGTATCGCTTCGAAATCGCGTTTTTTAAATTTACCGTTATAGCCCACAACGATTTTACCATGTGAAGTTCCACTTTCTTTATCACCTAATTTATAAGTAAAAGCAAGATTAGCGGCAGCTTCATCTTCTTTTAGGTTTTGATAATATCTCTGATTGTCAGTAGTTGTTCTTTGCGCAATTGTGTAGATATCAGTAGTTGGATTGTAGAACATTTTGTTTTGAGTTCTGTCCGGCATGTCCCCTTTTACAGTGTTGTATGAAACACCCCAGTCAAAATCAATTTTATCTGTTATTTTGTGGTTTCCTAAAAGTTGATTGATGAAAACAGTGTTCTGCGAGAATGTACCTCTTTGAACCAAAAGGCTGGCATCAGCATTATCAAAATCACGGTCAGTACCAAAATAAGTGTCTCTCGTTTGCTCAGATGAATTGATGAATAAAAAGTTGTAACCAATTTTGTGGTTTTTGTTTAAGCGGTAATTGGCATTAAACATCCCTGTAGAATTGGTATTGTAAGTGTATTTTTCTTGTTGAAAAGACTTTAATGAAGCGCCCTGTGCATTTACACTTTGGCTCAGACCTTCTCTGTATTCATAACCATTGTTGAAGCTGGCAGTTGCAAAAAGGCTTAGTTTTCCTTCTTCACCAATGTTGAAAGTTTTTCCGGCTTTTACGTTAAAGTTTCCGCCAAACGGGCTTTCTTTTTTAGGGTTCAGACTGTTTTCGAAATTATATCCGGTCAACGCATTTTGAGGAACGCCGTAAGAAACAAACCCTGATTTATTTGGACCTTGCTGTAACAAAAAGTTATCAGAATTTTGTAATGCATTTGTGTTTACTTTAGATCCCAGTGAGATTTCAAACATTCCTTTTCCGCGGTAATCTTTAGATACAATATCTACGTTTCCTCCGGCGAAATCTCCATACATTCTTGATCCGTAAGATTTGTCGATAGAAATGTATTCAACGATATCTGTTGAAAAAAGATCAAGAGCGATATTTTTTCTTTCAGGATCATTTGATGGTATTGGCAATCCGTTCATCGAAGTAGAATTATAACGGTCACCAAGTCCTCTTACAAAAACATTGTTGCTTCCTTCTTGTTTAGAAACTCCGGAAGTTTTTGCTACAGCCGCTGCTACATCGCCAACTCCTTTTCTTGACAACTCCTGCGCACCAATAGTTTGTTTAATGTCCACTGCATTCTTTTGTTCTAAAAGTAGCGCTGTTTCTTTTTGTTTGCTTACTGCTGCTGCTTTTACAACAACATCTTTTAGAGTAAAACTTCCTGAAGAAAGTACCTGATTGACTGTAATAGTTTCGTTTGCCTTAACAGTTACAGGTTTCTCAACAGATTCATATCCAACGAAACTAAAGATAATAATATAATTTCCCGGATTAACGCTCAACGAATATTTTCCGTCAATGTCAGTGTTCGCGCTTGTGTTAGTCCCTTTTACTAAAACATTTGCGAAAGGCAGTACTTCATTATTGGTTTCTTTGTCGGTTAATACACCAGAAATCGTACCTTTGTTTTGCGCGACCGAAATCGTACAAATAAATAATGTAATAAATAGAAATTTTAAATTGAATTTCATTTTTGTGTTGTGTTTGATTTATTTTTGTGCAAAGAAAGAAACGCTGTGTAAAGTTCATGTTAGGCACTTGTTATGTTTTTGTGTCTTGTAGATTATCAAATTGTTACCAGATTAAATTACCGTTAACCGCAATTTTTAACGGTTATTTTGTTAGTATATTTACGCTGTGAAATAAAAAACATCGAATGTATAATGAAGAAAATTTGATGTAAAAATCTCAATTTTTGCTATTTATGAAAAAAACACAAACCAAGATTTTATTAGTTGACGATGAACCAGATATCTTGGAAATCGTAGGCTATAACCTTGCTCAGGAAGGCTACCAGATTGTTACAGCTTCTAACGGAAAAGAAGCTATAGCAAAGGCTCAGAAAGAATTGCCGGACTTAATTATTATGGATGTTATGATGGCCGAAATGGACGGAATGGAAGCCTGTGAACACATCAGGAAAATCCCGGAATTAAATAATGTTATCATAACATTTCTGACAGCCAGAAGCGAAGATTACTCACAAGTTGCTGGTTTTGATGCAGGTGCAGATGATTATATTACCAAACCAATAAAACCTAAATTATTGGTAAGCAAAGTAAAGGCTTTGTTAAGAAGGTTAAAAGAACAAGAAGTTGTTAGTGATACCTTAAATGTAGGCGGAATCGAGATCAATCGCGAAGAATACAAGATCATTAAAGGCAATGTCGAAATTGCTTTACCAAGAAAAGAATTCGAATTATTTTATTTATTGGCTTCTAAACCCGGAAAAGTTTTCAAAAGAGACGAAATCCTGGATAAAGTTTGGGGTAATGAAGTCGTAGTAGGAGGAAGAACAATCGATGTTCACATCAGAAAACTACGTGAAAAAATAGGAGAAGACCTTTTTAAAACTATCAAAGGTGTTGGTTATAAATTTGAAGTTTAATATTCAGTAAAAATTTGAACCATATAAGTGATATAAATTCATTTAATTTGTTGTTCGCAATTTTTAAAAAATAGTATATTTAGCACATATAAGCATCGCGTTTGTATGTGCTAAGTTATTTATAGTCAAAGTATAAATGGACTTATATCACTTATATGGTGAAAAAAATAATCTCTTAATGGTTAATGATATAAATGAAAATTAATTTTAAAAAAACATACAAATTCGCTGTAAAATCGGCATTATATATCAGTCTTTTTGGGACAGGATTTGTGTTGATATTGATGAATTTATTTTATAAAAATCAATTAAAACATCAAATTGCATTTGGAATAATTTTTATTATTTCGATTTATATATTCTCCTTTTTGGTTTTGCAATATCGTGTAGAGCGTTTTATTTATCGAAGGGTAAAGAAAATCTACGATGAGGTTTCGTTACTTGAATCTACTACACTTATCAATCAGCCCATAACTACTGATATGGAAACTCTTTCACGCGAAGTGAAAAAGTTCGCTACCGATAAAAAGCTGGAAATCGAAATGCTCGAAATTCGGGAACAATATCGAAGAGAGTTTCTGGGGAATGTTTCGCACGAATTAAAAACACCTTTGTTTACCGTTCAGGGGTATGTTTCGACTTTGCTTGATGGCGCGATGGACGATAAAACCATTCGAAAAAAATACCTTAAACGTGCCGAAAAAGGAGTGGAGCGACTTATTTATATCGTCGAAGATTTAGACATGATCACCAAATTAGAATCCGGTGATTTAGATCTTAACATTACAGATTTTAATATTGTCGAATTAATCCAGAATGTTTTTGACTTGTTAGAAATGAAAGCTGACAAAAAGAAAATTAAACTGGCTTTTGAAAGCAAAAATGTACAATCTGTTATCGTTCGCGGCGATCAGGACAGAATTCAGCAAGTTTTGGAGAACCTGATTGTCAATTCTATCAAATACGGTAAAGATGGTGGTTTGACAGAAGTTGGTGTTGTAAATTTAACCAAGAAAAAAGTACTGATCCGTATTAGTGATAATGGCGAAGGAGTGGAGAAACAAAATATACCAAGGCTTTTTGAACGTTTTTACAGAGTCGATAAAAGCGGAACACGCTCTGAAGGCGGTTCTGGTTTAGGATTGGCAATTGTAAAACACATTATTGAAGCACATAAAGAGAAAGTATATGTAGAAAGTGAATTCGGAATTGGTTCTGAGTTTTCTTTAACGCTCGAAAAGGCCCATAAAACCGTAAAATCAGACGTTAAATAATTGCGAGCAGATTGAGGTAAAGCGGTGTGAAATATGATGTTTTAACAATTAATCAATTTACAGTAAAATCCCATAACATTAAATTCTTATTATAGTAACATCCTGTTAATGATTTCTTAACATTGATGCGGCATCTTTGCACCGTGAAATTAAGGGAATTAGAGAAAGGATGATAAAAAGAAAATTAGTGGCCGTTTTATTGCTGATGAATTTCGCAGCAATTGCTCAGGATTTGAATAAACAAGAGGTAAAAAATGAAGTAATTCGTATTTTAGATTCTATTAATAAGGCAAAACTTCCGGATACCAAGTCGGGAGTTAGCAATGAAGAACATTGGTACGACAGAATCTCGTTAAGAGGTTATGCACAAATACGATACAATGGTTTGTTCTCTACAAATGATAAAGTTTCTTGTGAGCAATGTGATAAATCCTGGGGAACAACTTCTATTGAGCCGGATGCAAAATCAAACAACGGGCTTTTTATTCGTCGTGCGCGTTTAGTGTTTTCGGGTCAGGTACATCCTAATGTGTTCTTCTATTTTCAACCTGATTTTGCCAGTTCGCCAAGTACCGGAATCCAGAATTTTGTTCAGATCCGTGACTTGTATTTCGACCTTTCTTTTGACAAGAAAAAAGAATATCGCGTTCGTGTAGGACAAAGTAAAATTCCTTATGGTTTCGAAAACATGCAATCCAGTTCTATCCGATTAGCATTGGACAGAAATGACGCGATGAATAGTGCGATATTAAACGAACGTGATTTAGGAATATTCTTTTATTGGGCTCCAGCCGAGATCAGAGAGCGTTTTGCCATGTTAGTAAAAGATGGTTATAAAGGTTCAGGAGATTATGGTGTTTTTGCCTTTGGGGTTTATAACGGTCAAATAGCCAATAAGCTGGATGGTAACAGAGATCTGAATGTTGTGGCAAGAGCGACTTATCCCTTTGTTATTGGCAGTCAGATTATCGAACCTGGAATTCAGGCCTACACCGGAAAATGGGCTTTTACCGGCGAAATTTCGCCGGGAGTAAAAGTCAACGATCCGCAATATGTAAAAGACCAGAGAGTAGGTGCAACTTTTGTTTTGTACCCAAGACCTTTCGGAATCCAGACAGAATATAATATTGGTACGGGACCACGTTATAATAAAGTAACCAATACAGTCGACGAAACAGATCTGAACGGAGGTTATGTGTTACTGAATTATAAACTAGATATAAAAAAGCAACACATCTATCCTTTTGCTAAATTTCAATATTATGACGGAGGAAAAAAGTATGAAAAAGATGCCAGAAGTTATGTTGTCAGAGATTATGAAATTGGGATAGAGTGGCAGCCTTTTAAAGCTTTTGAACTTACAGCAGAATATGTTATAGCAGACAGAACTTTTGAAGACAGCGTGCTTCCAATCAACCGTCAACAAGGTAATTTGTTACGATTGCAGGCACAGTTTAATTTTTAAAATTAATCTTCAAAAACCGTAAACAACGCATCCCAGTCTATGGTGTCGTTGAATTGGGTTAAACCTTTAAACGACTTTACTTTTGAAAGATCTTCAATGGTAAAGTCGTCTTGCATTGCATACGGTACCAGATTCTCTTCCTGAAGTTTGATCGCTAAATATTCCTGCTCGTATTGTCCCGGAGTAGGGATAAAAAAAGCCTTTTTTCCCAATTTTGCTAAGTCCATTACCGTCGTGTAACCGGAGCGGCATAAAACAAAATCACTCTCATTGAAAGTCTGCTCCAATTGTTTAGAATTCATGAAATTGTAATACGTGACATTTCCGGCTTGCCATTTGGTTTGTGTTTTCTCTACAATACCCTGCACAAAAACAACCTTGCCTTTGTAGTTTAAAACCTCTTTTTGCAGTTTTTCATCCAGAAAAGTGCGTTGAGGTTCCGGTCCGGATAAAATAATCATAAGATCATACAATTTTGGCGTTTCCTTTTTGCGCATTCTGCTTAAAGGCCCAATATATTTTAAGTTAAGATCAGTTGTTTTAAGATGGCCAAGATCTCCCGTTAGATTTATATTTTCATTAGTATCGGGAACCCAGCATTCCGTATATTTTTTTATAATATGCTGATGACATTTGCTTGTAAACCAAGTGGTATTTCCCGTCATGACATTTAACTGATGGGTCATAAAAACAGATGGGATTTTTTTGCTGAAAACCCCAAGTCGGTTATCTGAAATGATTCCGTCGATTCCGTGCTTTTTGATCCAGCGTTTTACTATTTTTTTCTCATCCATAATAGCTACAATCATTTTAGGAAGGTTTTTAATCAGCTTCCATTTAAAGTTTTTCGCATTCTTAGCATATTCAATATGATAAGAAGGCAACTCCAGTGTCTGAATGTATGGAAATTCTTTTCGTAATAGTGCCAATGCAATACCGTCAGAAGCTATTATCGGAATATAATTATTATCCTGAAGCGCTTTTATGATCGGGATACATCTTGTGGCGTGGCCCAATCCCCAGTTTAATGGAGCAACTAAAATTGTTTTGTTCGCAGAATAGTCAATGCTCATAGTATAACGCTTTTTGAAAACGAAGATAGAGAAATATGTTTTTTATGTTATTTCGCACATATTACTAAATTATTAACTCTGTAATTTTTTTTAAGGTTCTAAGATACTGAGGGGCTAAGGTTCTAAGTTTTTTTTAGCAAATAAAAAAGCCGAACTTACGTTCGGCTTCAAAGTTTTTTATGTTGTAATCTTTCGGGATAGAGTCTTAGCACCTTTTTCCTAATCCTGAATATATGTTTTATTTCCATTTTTGTTAATGTAGTATTTACCGCCTTTTGGTCCCGTATATACTTTTTTCCCGTTGTATTCCCCCGTAACTTTGTCCGCTACTTTTGGTGCTTTTTCAGAAGTTTCCTTTAGCGTTTTGGTAGTAGTTTTAGTTGTTGCCGTAGCGTCTTTTTTAGCGGTTTTAGCTGTTGCGTCAGCTTTGGCTGCTGTTTTCTTTACGTCAGCTTTTGTGCTTTCTGCTGCTGCAGTAGCTTTTTTTGAGGCTTTTGTAGCATCACTTTTTGCTTTGGCGGCTTCTTTATCAGCTGCTTTTTTGGTTGCTGCGGCAGTTTCTTTTTTTGCTGCTGCTGAAGCATCAGTTGCATCCTTGGCTGCTTTTTTCGATTTTGCGGCTTCTTTTTTCGCATCGGTTGCCGCTTTGTCTGCAGTTGCTTTTGTTTTTTTAGCAGTAGCTGCAGTTTTGCTTTTTGCATCTTTTACAGCTGTTTCCTGTGCATAGAAATTAGAGGATAAAACAACTATAAAGCAAAGTAATAATAATTTTTTCATAGGATTACAATTTTTAAATTTCAATTAAAATTAATCAATTTATTAATATGTTTTTCGTAAAGTGTTAAAAATAAGCATGAAGCTCAATGTTGTCAGTGCGAACAATGTATTGGCCAACGATAAGAATGTTTCTAAAAACTCAAAGTTCACAAAGCTAAGTCAATACAAATCTTGAAAGTTTACCTGCTTTTTATCTGATTGTAAAGAGCAAGAGATATAGAAAGTGCCAGAACAAGAGAGGTTCCCATTTTGATCATATTTCCCGTATGGTCCGGGTTGTAAAAAAAGTAAGCTAAATAAAGACAGCTCATAATGGCTATGCTGTATTTGAATATAAAAAATTTCATGTTGTCAATGAATAACTGATCCCTTAAGATCATTAGTTTTTGTGTTTTAATTATTTTATTTGTTCGCTTATTATAAGAAGAACTGCAATGATAATTACAGCTAAAAATACAGAGTTAGGATGGGCAAAATTAATAGTCCATCCCATTTGTTTTAATCGTTTTGGCGGAAACAATCTTTTGTCTTTAGGATTATAATAAAAAAATCCCCAAATCCAGTTGTTGGGATCATTATTCCATTCGTTCTGAGTTTCTTCGCTTGGATTATTGTTGTAGTTCATTTGTTTGCAGGTTTAAAAAAAGCTGGTAAAATGTATTAAAATGATCAGGAACGTTTTTTACCAAAGCGGTATCCTAATGCAATTATAATGATAAGTAGAGTTAGGAATATTGTCGAATTATTCATGTGTTTTCAGGAGTTTTGGTGATTTATCTTGTCAGATGTGGATGCTGTTTTTTTAGCATGTCTAAATTACTACATTGTCAGCGTTTGTTTTATGTGATTATCGGGTATTTTTAGTACGTAATTTACAGGTATTTTTTATTTGAAAATAATGACTTGTTTGTGAGTATATATTTATAAAACTGTCCTCTATTGGTTTGTAAGGAAAACTCCGTCTATTATGAATATTGTTGTAGCGAATAAAATCAAGACACTTCGAAAAGATAAAAAGATGTCACAGGAAGAAATGGCTGATTATCTTAGTATGTCACAATCCGCTTATGCGCGAATGGAGAATGGCGAAAGTCATACCTGGGCGATTCATATTCTAAAAATCTGTAAAATTTTTGCAATAGCTCCTGAAGAATTACTTCGGATAGAAACCAGTCAGAAAGCCGTTTCTTCTGAGGATACAAGTCTAGTATTATCTCATAAAGTGATAGAACAATATGAGGAACGTATCAAAGAATTGAAAAAAATGATTAAGGATCTGAAGCACAATAAAAAAACGCTGAAGTCATAATTTTTTTTAGCTTTGTCAGAATATAACAAACGTAATTTATGGATACCAGTAAGGAACTCTTATTCTTTTTTAGTGCTTTGGGAGTTTTCAACGGAATTATTTTGGGCGTGTATTTCTTTTTCTTTACCAGAAAAAAATACCTGACCAATTATTTTCTGGGCGCACTCTTATTTGCCCTAAGCATCAGAATTGGCAAATCGGTATTTGTATATTTTAGTCCCGCGTTGCCTAGATTATATTTACAAATTGGGCTAACCGCTTGTTTTTTTATTGGTCCCTGTTTGTATTATTTCCTGAAATCAGCTGTTGCCGAAATTAATGTAATGCCCAAATCCTGGAAAGGCACACTTTTATTCTGGGCAATATTGATTATTTCGGTCGGGATTATTTATCCGTATGAATATTATCCTTTGCTTTGGAACCAAATTTTCATAAGGATTATTTATTTTCAGTGGTTTGCTTATATTGTTTTCTCCGGTTTTGCGATCAGAGAAATATTGGCAAAAATCGTAAACAGAAAACACAAAACAACTCCGGCAGAAATGTGGTTTGGAATGCTTTTTCTGGGTAATTTCTTGTTGTTCCTTTTTTATTTTCTGGCCATCATGCATGCTCCGGCGGCAACCTATATAAGTGGCGCGGTTGTTTTTTCTTTTATTCTGTATTTGGTTATTTCGATTTTGTTGTACCGAAAAAGAACAGATGATTTGTTTTTATTGAATGGACCCAAAACTTCGGCTAAAAAAATAGACTCAGCCGAGGCCATAATTTTATCCGAAAAACTCGAAAAAGTAATGGTTGAAAAAGAATGGTATAAAAACTCCAATCTGACTTTACAGGATTTGTCTCAGGAACTCAATATCACAAGTCATCAGTTATCGCAGTTTCTAAATAACAATCTCAACAAGAATTTTACGAGTTTTGTGAATGAGTTCCGAATAAATGAAGCCTGCAAAATCATCACTTCAAATGATAAGCTAACGTTAGAATCTATTGGTTATGATGTGGGTTTTAATTCTAAATCCACCTTTTTTGCAGCCTTTAAAAAACATACCGGAACTACGCCCTTAAATTATCAGCTTCAGGCTTTACAGGCTTAGAACGAGTGTGAATTTATAAATTCGTACTCCTGATTTCAGTTACGATTACCTCATTTAGTGATTTACAATAGACTTTTGTCTTCAACAAAGTCAAATTTTAAATTGTCAAATCTATGAGATTCCCAGTTTCTGTTTTCATGTATATCTATTGTTTGTTTTTTTCTATTGAAGAAATAAAAGCACAATCCAAGCCAACAATTTCCGAGAAAAATACCAGTCAGAATAATGAGTTAAACGAAGTTGTTATTAAAAGACAAACTTCATTAGTAAAATATTCAGCAAACGGAACTATCGATGTTAATGTCGCCAATACGTTACTTTCGACAAGCAGTTCTGTCAATGAATTATTGGGCAGGGTTCCGAATGTTATTGTGGCCGAAGGACAAATAAGTGTTCTCGGAAAAGGGGAAGCGATTATTTACCTTAACGGAATCTTGATTAATTATGAACGTTTTGCCGCGATTCCGGTTTCTCAAATTTTAAAGATTGAAGTAATCTCAAATCCATCCTCAAAATATGATGCCGAAGGAAAAGCGGTGATCAATATTATTACCAAAAAAAATATTGAAAACGGTATGATGGGAACGGCTAGTCAGCAAATTACCGTTTCTGAGTTTGCCGGAACGAGTACGAATACACTTCTGGATTTTAATTATACAAAAGGCAATTTTTCGTTTATCACCAATTACGGATTGCAATTGGGTAAAGGCCGCGAATTATTATACACAACCAGAACGCGACCTAATCCGGAGGATTATATGCGATCTGAATTAACGACAGACTGGAAAAGACAATTTAATAATTATTCAAATTTTGGTTTTGGATTGCAATACACGTTCTCTGAAAAGAATTATATTTCGTTGGCCTATAGCGGGAATATTGAAGATTTAGGCGGAATTGTAGAAAGCCGAAATTCCATCAGTAATAATGTTGGAGATAGTTTTTATGCCACGGATGTTGCTAAAAATGATGTGTTGCTAAATCAGTTCATTAATCTAAATTATAATGCCATAACAGATAGTAAAGGTTCGTCGTTATTTATAGGAACGCAATACTCTAATTATAAAGGAATTGTAAAAGATTTTATTGATGAAAATAGTTTGGTCGACGAAGGAAATACTGAAAAGTATTTGAAGAATAATGTTGACAATACAATTGATATTATAAGCATTCAGGCAGATTATTCTAAAAAGATAAATGAAAATACAAAGCTCGAAACCGGAGCAAAATTTAGCAATGCGAAAGTACAATCAGGAACAGATTTCCTGATTTCTGATGTAGAAAATGGAGATTTTGAACCTGATGATCAACTTTCGAGTGATTTTAAATACGTTGAAAAAATCAGTGCCGTTTATTTTAATTATGGAAGTTCATTAGGAAAGAAGTTTAATTTTTCTTTTGGCGCCCGAGGCGAATGGACGAGTTATAATTTGTATACTACTGCAAACGGGATTCAGGAATTCAAAAAAAGTTATGGCAATTTTTTTCCTAATGTGTTACTAAATATGGATGTTTCAGATGATTTGAAAGCACATTTATCGTATGTTTCCAGAATAACAAGACCACGATATCAGGGTTTGAATCCGTTTGTTATTTATCAGGATCCGTTTACCACTATAGAAGGAAATCCTAATTTATTACCTGAAAAAGTTCATGCCTTTGAAATTGGTGCGATGTACAAAAAGTTCGATTTTAGAATAGGATATTCCTATAAAATCGATCCAATTTCCGGAGCTGCTTTGCGTGGCGATACGCCCAACAGTTATATTTTGAGATCATTAAATATAGAAAAAGAACATACTTTTTTTACTTCGCTTTCAAGATCATTTACAAACAAATGGTGGAATTCGACAAATACAATTAGTATGAATTTAAGTAAATCGATCGATAGTTTTTATGAATATGCTTCGGGTCCGGTCAAACCTCAAATCTATCTGTATTCGAATAATACATTTACGATTCCGAATCTTTTTAAAGTTCAATTGCTTGCCTGGTATCTTGGCGATAAAAGCTATGGATTAAGAAGTGAAAATAGCAGATCGACAGTTACTGTAGGAATCGAAAGAAACTTTTTTAAAGAGGCCCTAAAACTCAATTTTACCGCAAATGATATTTTTCATGACTTCATGGTTTCTGGTAATTATGACGTAGGACAAACTGAAATCTATTATCACAGAACGTATACAACCAATTATTTTAAATTGATTGCCACTTATAGTTTTGGAAACTCGAAGAAACAGGTTTTTAAGAAAACGGAGATTGAACAAAGCGAAAATAATAGGGCGAGGTAAATTTTTTAGTGCGTTAGATTGGCTTGCTTTGCAGTGCTTTTCTCTTTTTTAATTTGTGCTTTATAGCTTAAAAAGACGGCAATAGAAGTCAAAAAAGGTCCGATCGAATGTCTAAAATCTAAAAATGAAATGTCTTTCAGACTTTCTGTTTGAAAAATGTGATTTATGTCAGAACCAATAAATAATAGAATAAGAATTAAAAAAAGAAGTAAAAGGTTTTTTTGATTTGCCATATAGTTATAAAAAAATAGATTAAAATTATCTTTGTACACTCTCACACAAAATCATTAAAATCAGAATCATAATAACGCAAAGAAAAACAGAATTGGGATTAGCAAAGTTAATTGTCCATCCCATTTGCTTTATTCTTTTAGGAGGAAACGTTCTTTTGTCTTTTGGATTGTAATAGAAAATCCCCCAAACCCAATTATTAGGATCCTGACTCCAATTGTTTTTTTCTTCTTCAGATGGTTCGCTGTTGTAGTTCATATAAAGTTTAGATTTAAAAAAAAATACTTTTTTTACTAAATTGATATCCTAATGCAATTATGATTACAAGAAAGGACATCAAAAATCCTGATTTATTCATGGTTATGAGATTTGTTTATTGTTTTTCGGAAATTTCGCTCCCCATTGTATAAAGAGCCAGCTAATTACCGCAAGTATAAATGCGAGATACATCATAGGATCACTTTTATGTTCAATAATTTTTTCTGTAAAAGATTCATAGTCTTCAAAAAAAGTAATCCTAAACATAAATAGTATATAGACAGGGCCTAAAATGTAATTGATAAAAAAACGTGCTTTTTTAGTTTTGGATTTCATGCTTATTTTTTTATGGTGTCATTGTGTTTTAATTTTTTTTCGGTTTTATATATAATAATACCAAAACATAACAGCCAATACGCCAGTATTGATAAGTCAATTAGTGCAGTAGTGCCGTATATGGCGTATAATAAAATTTGAAGTAGTAATAAAGGGAACAGTAATATTAAAGGACAAAAGATACAAAGTAAGTATAAGGATTACAGCAAAGAAAACAGAGTTAGGATTACCGAAATTAATTGTAAGGCCTAATTGCTTTATTCTCTTAGGGCAAAGTAATCTGTTATCTTTTGGATTATAGTAAAAAAGACCCCAAACCCAATTGTTAGGATCGTTGTGCCAATCATTTTTTTCTTCTTCGGATGGTTCGATGTTATATTCCATAGTTTAAAGATGGGGCATTTTGATTTTCTTTCGTTTACTTTTTTTTATTTAGATACCGGTATCCCAGAGCAATTATTATAACAACTAGTGATGGAAATAGAGCTGGATAATTCATTTTCTTATTTGATTAAGAATAATTAATAAAGATCAAATCTATCTATAATTTTAAATAAGTCTTGTTCGGAAATCGGTTATTTTAAATCTGTATTCGGGATATTGCAAAATATTTCTTACGTTTACTTTCGTAAAAATGTTAATTATGAACACAATTATAGGAAATAAGCTTAAAGAATTGCGACGGTCTAAGAATCTGTCACAAGAGCAAGTGGCAGATTTTTTGCATATATCATTATCTGCGTACTCAAGAATGGAAAGAGGAGAAAGCACTTCCTGGGCAAGTCATTTTAATAAAATTTGTGAGGTTTTTGAAATAGCACCGGAAGACTTGGTGCGGAAAGAATCGAAATTTTCGTTAAATGGAAATTTAATAAAAGAACCTTTTGAGGAAATTAAAACGCTTAGCGGTTACAAAAAAATAATAAAAGAATACGAATTGAAGATTGAAGATCTAAAAATTATAATAAGTAATAATAATAAGAAGAAGAAATAATAAAGGCTTCACTTATTGGTGAGGTCTTTGACTGTCTAATATTTCTGTTTTCTGAGCTTTAAAAATTTAGATAAAAACTGTTATCAATAGTATTTTAAATATATAAGTTTATGATGTAATAGATTCACATTGTAAAATGTTGTCGAGGGGATTAGTTTAGAAAAGTATAGTAATGATGCTATTGTTTATATTTAGCATATTTTATGAAGATCAGAATTATGGCAAATAATAATGAAAGGATAATTATGTTGTTGGAGTTTGCATAATTAGCGTGCCACCCAAGTTCTTTCATTTTCTTAGGAAAGTATTGCCTTTTGTCTTTCGGATTGTAATAAAACATTCCCCAGATCCAATTTTCAGGATCATTTTCCCATTCATTTTTGATTTCTTCGCTTGGCTCATTGTTATCTCTCATGATTTGGGAACTTTAAATTTTTAGAAAAACATAAGTAAATTTAGTAAATTATTTTTAGGTTTTTTAATAATGATCTATTTGTAAAGCAGTGTAAGTGGTTTAAGAAACAAAAAAGGCTTCACCAATAAGTGAAGCCTTTCGTATAATTGAATTAAATAATTAACTTAATAAAGAAGATTTAATTAATCTCTTTAGTAACGATTTGCATTGTCTCGCGGCTTACTTGTTTAAGTAAAACCACTTTATTGTCTTCTACAGTTTCTGCCGCCTGTTCTGTAAAGTGACGAATCGTATATAAGGTTACATTTTCATTAAAATCGACTTTGAATTTTTTAGAAAGTATCGCATTTAGTTCTGTAAAATTTTCGAATTTATCCTCTACACAAACAGAGAAACTAATAGCAGAATTCTGAATCAGATTTACTTTTATCTTAAATTCGTGAAACAAAGCAAAAATCTCACTGATGTTTTCTTCCATTATAAAAGAGAAATCAATTGATGAAAGCGAAATCAAAAGCTGGTTTCTTTTTACAATGAAACATGGATATTGTGGTTCTAAATCAACACCTTTAGAAACACAAGTTCCTTTTAGTAACGGGTTGATAAACGATTTTACGTATAACGGAATTTCCTTTTTCTGTAAAGGCTGTAATGTTTTAGGGTGAATAACCGTTGCACCGTAAAACGCCAATTCGATCGCTTCACGATACGAAATCTGGTTTAATAAACTCGCATTTTCAAAATAACGAGGGTCAGCATTCATAACTCCCGGAACGTCTTTCCAGATCGTTACACTCTCCGCATTCAGGCAATAAGCAAAAATTCCTGCAGTATAATCAGAACCCTCACGGCCCAAAGTAGTAGTAAAGTTATTTTCGTCAGCACCTAAAAATCCTTGTGTGATGTTTAAGATTTTGCGTTTTACATTTTTACTGATCAATTGTTGGGTGGTTTCCCAGTCTACTTCGGCGTCTCTGTAATTCGCATTCGTTTTAATAAAATTACGAACATCAAGCCACTGTGTCTGAATTCCTCTGAAATTCATATAATGACTTAAGATTGTAGTCGAAATCAACTCTCCAAAGCTCACAATCTGATCGTAAACAAAATTGTAATTAGGAGATTTATTGTGTGCAAGGAAATATTCTAATTCAGAAAATAGCGCTTTTACAGCAGTAAAAACTTCATGTTTTTCATCCTCAAATAAATCCAATAAGATTTGATTGTGGTATTTTTTTATTTCCTGTACAGAGGAGTTCAACTCTGCTGATTTATCAAAATAATTCTTGATGACAACCTCAAGGGCATTTGTGGTTTTTCCCATTGCCGAAACAACCAAAATCACATCTTCATAACCTACTTTTTGCAAAACGTCATATACGTTTTTAATTCCATCAGCATCTTTAACTGATGCGCCACCAAATTTAAATACTCTCATTTTTAATTTTAGATTTTTAATTTTAGACTTCAGATTAATGAAATCTACTATTCTTTATGATTTTTTTGCCACAGATTAAAATGATTTCAAAGATTTTTTGCCAATAGTTGGCATAAATAAATTTGTGTACATTCGTGAAATTCGTGGCGAACTTACCCCAGATTTTAAAATCATTTTAATCCTATAATCTGTGGCAAAATATTTTTATAATTTTTCTAAGAACGAATTAATTCCGTTTTCATCCATTTGAACCACTTGCCAGTCTTCAAGAATTTTAGCTCCTGAATTTTCATAGAACTTCACAGCGGGAGTATTCCAGGCCAGAACATTCCAGTCTATTCTTCGCACGTTATCTCGCTTTCCTTGTTTCATTATTTCAGAATAAAGTGCAGATCCTAAACCTGTCCCGCGCATTTTTTCTTTAACAACCAAATCCTCAAGATGTATTGTTTTTCCTTTCCAGGTAGAATATCTGTAATAGTACAATGCGATTCCAACAATTTCTTTATTACTTAATTCATCTTCAATCTCTGCAACAAATACATGAAATAACGGTTTTTCGCCAAAGCCATCACGTACTAAATCGTCAACAGTTATAACAACAGCTTCAGGTTCATTTTCGAATATTGCCAACTCCTGTATTAATCCCAAAACCGATTTCATGTCTTCAGGATTTCCTTTTCTAATATTCATATTATGTCATTTTATTTTATTCCGGAATATAGTGTTGCCTTTTTTTAGCTCAAAAATTCTTTGTACGAATTTCTTGTAAGGGCAATTCATATATTCTTATTATTAAGCGTTTATTCGCTAAAAATCTATTTTTTTATTCGGTACTTACTGTCTTTAATTAGCAAATATACAATAGTGTCAAACTAACAAAATAATTTTTGAATCATTCTCACAAAAAAAGCGATATTTGTGACTTATAATCAAAAACTACAACGATATAGCAATGGAAGAACGCAATAAAACACTAGGAGAGTTTATTATTGAGAACCAAAAAGCATTTCAGTATTCGTCGGGAGAGCTTTCCCGAATTATCAACTCTATACGTTTGGCGGCAAAAGTCGTAAACTATAAAGTCAACAAAGCCGGATTGGTGGATATTATTGGCGCCGTAGGCGAACAAAATATCCAGGGAGAAGACCAGCAAAAATTAGATGTGTATGCAAACGAAGTATTTATCCAGACGTTAATAAACCGTGAGATTGTCTGTGGTATTGCTTCAGAAGAGAACGACGAATTTATTACTGTCAAGGGGAGCGACAACAGTAATAATAATAAGTACGTGATCTTGATGGATCCGCTTGACGGATCCTCAAACATTGATGTAAATGTTTCTCTTGGGACTATTTTTTCTGTTTTCAGAAGAATTACACCAATAGGAACCCCGGTAACAAGCGAGGATTTTTTACAACCGGGAATCAATCAAGTTGCAGCAGGTTATGTAATTTATGGAACTTCGACCATGTTGGTGTATACTACAGGTCATGGCGTAAATGGTTTTACACTGAATCCGGCGATCGGAACATTTTATTTGTCACATCCTAATATGAAATTTCCGGAAAACGGAAATATCTATTCGGTAAACGAGGGAAATTATGTTCATTTTCCGCAAGGTGTAAAAAATTACATTAAATATTGCCAGAGAGAAGAAGAAGACAGACCTTATACGTCAAGGTATATTGGAAGTCTCGTATCTGATTTTCATAGAAATATGATCAAAGGCGGAATTTATTTGTATCCAACAAGCTCAAAAGCACCAAAAGGAAAGTTGCGTTTGTTGTATGAATGCAACCCAATGGCGTTTATTGCAGAACAGGCAGGAGGAAAAGCAACAGATGGTTTTGGAAGAATTATGGAAATCCAGCCAACTGAATTACACGAAAGAGTTCCTTTTTTCTGCGGCAGTTATAATATGGTAGAAAAAGCGGAGCAGTTTATGGCGGAAGCTTTATAGTATTCAGTGACAGTCTCAGATTGAACTATAAGTAGAAAACCCGACAGATTTTTGAAATTTCAAATCTGTCGGGTTTATTTATTTTAGCTAAACTGTTTACTGTGACTGAAAACTGCCACTGAAAACGGAATACTTTCTTACTTGTTCATGTTTTCCATTTCGAAAAGGAAAGTATCCAAATCTACTTTTTTATCTACTAAAGACAATGCTTTTGATACAATGTAATTTACGTTTCCAGGAGTAAAACCTAATGCCAATCCCATACGGGTTAACATTACTTCCTGCTGATCTCCTAAATGATGGTCTACGTGCACCATTCTCGCTAAATCAAACAAACGCTCTAAACGCTGTGTATATAAATAAGGAGGATTTATTGCATGTTTCCAAGGATCTGTAAGGATTTCATTGTATTCGTCTTCCGAAATTTCTAATCTGGAAGCTAATTTATTTAAGAAGTCTTTTTCTTCTAAACTTACTTTGCCGTCAGCAAAAGCTACACGAACAATGGCAGAGAAATGACCTCTGTTTCTTTCTTTGAATTCGTTATCAAATAATTCTGAAAATGGCATAATTTGTTGATTTTTATATGGCAAAGATAATTTTTATTTTAAATTATTAATTTTAATTTTCTCATAAAATTTAACTTATTTTTATTCCTTCATTTACGCTGTGTCCTCTTTAGTTTTTCAAAATAAATCGTAAGTTTACAGCCCCTAATCATTTTAATAGTAGTACCCGTATGTCAGAATTTTGGATTTATTTTCAAATAGGATTAAAGCACGTTTTAGATATTCATGCTTATGATCATGTTCTTTTTTTAATTGCGTTAACAACTCCTTATTTGTTTAAAGACTGGAAACGTATTTTGCTTTTAGTTACTGTTTTTACAATTGGCCATACTTTGGCTTTGTTACTTTCAGTTTTTGGAATCATAGCAATAAAAGTGAATACTGTTGAATTTTTAATTCCAATCACAATTTTAATAACCGCGGTCTTTAATCTTTTTACAGCAGGGAAAGCGTCAAAGAATGACGGATTGAATTTAGTGTTTTTTGTAACGTTGTTTTTTGGAATAATTCACGGACTTGGATTCTCCAATTATTTCAAGACGATTTTAGGAGGCTCACCTGGTTCAAAATTACTACCTTTAGGCGAATTTGCTTTGGGAATCGAAGCAGCTCAGTTAGTTGTAGTCTTTGTGGTTTTGATAGTATCCTATATTGTACAGACCGTATTTCGTTTTTCAAAACGCGATTGGGCACTCGTAATGTCGGCTTTTGTTATAGGAGTAGTAGTTCCTATGATTATCGAAAGCCCAATTTGGAACAGATAAAATAAATGGAAGAAAAAAAATTAAATAAATACGATAAGGCGTATTTGAGAATTGCCAGAGAATGGGGTTCGCTTTCGTATTGTAAACGAAAACAAGTAGGTGCGATTATCGTAAAAGACCGAATGATTATTTCTGATGGCTACAACGGAACGCCATCCGGTTTTGAAAATTGCTGCGAAGATGAAGAAGGTTTAACGCGATGGGATGTTTTGCATGCTGAAGCAAACGCGATCCTGAAAGTAGCCAGATCAACACAATCCTGCGAAGGAGCGACTTTGTATATTACACTTTCGCCCTGCAAAGAGTGCAGCAAATTAATACATCAGTCCGGAATAAAAAGAGTAGTGTATCAAAATGGATATCGTGATGATTCCGGAATTCAGTTTTTAATAAAAGCAGGTGTTGAAGTACAGCATATTCCTGTTTTAGAAGAGTGATGAAATTGAACTCAAAATATTTGCCAATCATTATCGGAGCGACTTTTGCTCTTGGTATTGTCATCGGAAGCCTTATGAATGCTCCCGTTGATGATCAGCTGTTGGCTAAAAATTACTCAAAAACCAAGCTGAATAAACTCATTGATTTTATCAATAACGAATATGTTGACAGTATCAATACAGATTCTATTGTAAACCTCACCGTAGACAATATCTTATCAAAATTAGATCCCCATTCTGTTTACATTCCGCCTACGGAACAAGCTGAAGTAGCTGAAAGCATGAAAGGTGATTTCGTTGGAATCGGAATCAATTTTTATATGTATAAGGATTCTGTTGCGATTATAAAACCTATTGAAAACGGACCTTCGGCGAAAGCCGGAATAAAATCAGGAGACCGAATTTTATTTGCCGGAAAAACAAAACTATACGGCAGAAGATTGCCTTCAGATAGTTTATTCTCCAAACTAAAAGGAATTAAAGGTTCTGAAATTGAATTGACTGTCTTTAGGAAATCAGAACAAAAGAAACTGAAGTTTAAAGTAAAACGAGATATTATCCCAATAAAAAGTGTCGATGCTTCTTTGTTGCTCGATAATAAAACGGGTTACATCAAAATCAATCGTTTTGCCGAAACTACTTTTAATGAATTCAAAACCGGTTTAACAAGGCTGAAACAAAAAGGAATTGAATCGCTAATTATAGACCTTCGCGATAATGGCGGCGGCTATATGGAAGAAGCTATTGCAATTGCCGATGAGTTCTTGAAAGACAAGCAATTGATTGTTTTTACCAAAAATAAAAACGGAACCACTGAAAAAACATATGCTACAAAAGCAGGAAGTTTTGAAACTGGAAAAGTCTATGTTTTGATCAATGAAAACAGCGCCTCGGCAAGTGAGATTCTGGCCGGAGCAATTCAGGATAGTGATCGCGGAACGATTGTAGGCCGACGTTCTTTTGGAAAAGGATTGGTACAGCGCGAAATGGATTTCAATGACGGCTCGGCTGTGAGATTAACCGTGGCAAGATATTATACGCCAACCGGAAGATCGATTCAAAAGCCATATAAAAAAGGCAATGAGGAATATTTTAAGGAATCAGAATCCCGTATCAAATCCGGTGAGCTTTATGCAAAAGACAGCATAAAAGTAGCAGATTCTTTGAAGTTTAAAACTCCAAAAGGAAAAATTGTATACGGAGGCGGCGGAATCGTTCCGGATGTGTTTGTGCCAATGGAAGCAGAACACGGAAATGAAAATGTAGCCTATCTGATGCAGACCGGAATCGTTGGGCATTTTGTCTTCGAAGAATTAGATAAAAACAGAGACGCTTTTAAAGATCTTCATTTTAATGAGTTTTTGGATAAAATGAAAAACTCAGATGTTTATTTTAAAAAGTTTAGAACCTATATTTTAATGACAGGTTTAGACCTGAAATTAGATAAAACCAAAGCTTTGGTGAATCGTTATATTACCGCAGAATTTGCGAGACAACTGTATGGTGAATTGTATTATTATGATGTGATCCTGAAAGAAGATGCGATGATTAAAGCAGTTTTGAGTCCAAAAAAGTAATCCTTAATTTTTGTCAGATGAAAATAGAAACTATTGTAAATGCTGAAATCGAACTTCTAACGGCTATTAAGAATGCGGATGTTCCAACTCTGGAAAAAATGCTGCACGATGATTTACTGTTTAATTTACCGGACGGACAAACCATCACAAAAGAGGTTGATTTAGAATCGTATCGTTCAGGCAAAATAAAAATCGAAACACTTGAAGCTGCAGATCAAATTATTAATGTAATTGAGGATACAGCAGTGGTGAGTGTGATTATTTTGTTAAAAGGAACATATGATAATAATCCTATCGCTAATTCATTTCGTTATATAAGAGTCTGGAGGCAATTCGGCGAAAGCCTGAAAGTAATTGCCGGAAGTTGCGTCACTCTACAGTGAAATAATAATAATTATTTAAAAGATAATGTAATAGATCTTATCTAAAAGGAACGAGATTTACATTTAAAATATATACATGAAAAATCTAAAAAGAATAAGTTTTCTGGTCGTACTAATGATATTTGTCATCTCTTGTGCTGGTATGAAAGATAAAAATACGATTTCAGGAAAAGTAGAATCTATAGAGAATGGAAAAGACGGTTACACGGCTAAAATTAATACCGCTAAAAATGAGGTTTATTTTGCCACTGTAAGTATTGTAAATGTGGGCGGACCACAAAACTACAAAAGATTTAAAGAAGGTGATGAAGTCTCAGTAAAAGGAGAAATCTGGAAAACAGATACAGAGAAGCATATCACAGTAAAGGAAATTGTTTCAGTAAAATAGAAATAAAGAGTTCAGCCATATAAGTTATATAAGTCCATTTAATCTATGCGCAAAGCATGTTTATATTAACTTATATAACTTATATGGTTGAATAATTTTATAGTGAATTTTTTATCGAATACTATCGTGAGCATGAGTTTGTACGCCGTTATTCCATAAAGTAAGAATATCTGTGGCAACAGCAGCACCACTTCCGGCAGCAATTGCCAGTTGGCTTCTCCATCCGGCTAAAGTTCCAATAACGTAAATACCATCGGTTACTTTATGATCGTTGTTTTTAAGCTGAATACGCTGTTTTTCGGGCAAGGCTTTTTTATGTGGTTCAATATAGTGCATCAGACCTTCGATGTCAAAAGTATTGGCTGAACCAATCCCTACAACGATATTTTTTGTTTGGTATGAGTTTTTGTTTGTAGTAACAGTAAATTCAGGATAAGAACCTTCAATTTTAATTACTTTCTCATTTGGAATCTGAGTAATATGCGGATAAGTCACGGCTAAATCCTGCGTGCTTTCTTCCAGTAAATCAGCACCTAATTTGCCTGGTGTTATTCCGTAAGCGTTGTAGAAAATTGCCTCCTGTAAAGAGGAACTTTTTTGGTGTGTAAAAATTCCGATTTTTTTATCGGTAACAAAAGCTTTGTTTTTAGCTGATCCTAAAACGAGAGCACAAGACATGCCAGAAACGCCTCCGCCAATTATTAAAACGTCAAACATATATTATCTGCCGTTTGTTTTTTCTTCGATTCTTTTAGAAATTCTAAAAATCAAAAGAATCAATACGGCGCAAAATGAAGCTGCAATTCCAATAAAAGCAACTACACTATCTCCCTGAAAAGGATTTTTGAAGTCTAGCAACGTAATATTAAAAACAATTAAAGCTAATGCCAGAAGCACTAAGATGGAAGTAAAGATTTTCATAATGGTTGTTTATTTGCCTAAAATAATAAAGTAAAACCTTTAGATGTTAAAAAATATCCTCAAGTCGTATTTTAGAAATTTTATGGGGTAAATTTATAAAAATAAATGTTAGACAAACAAACCTTTAACATTAGCGGCAAATAATTTAACAGCAATCGCTAAAAGTATCACTCCAAATGTCTTACGAACCACGCCAAGTCCGTTTTCTCCTAATAAAGTTTCTATTTTTTTAGAGGATTTCAAAACAATATAAACCAATATGATATTTAAGATTATGGCAATTATAATATTAATGGTGTGAAATTGAGATCGTAAGGAAAGTAAAGTCGTCATAGTTCCTGCTCCGGCAATTAACGGAAATGCTAAAGGAACGATAGAAGCAGATCCCGGTTCTTCGTCACGATAGATTCTGATGCCTAAAATCATTTCTAAAGCAAGGAAAAACAATACAAAAGAACCTGCAACGGCAAACGAGTGAACATCAATGCCTATCAGGCTCAGGAAGCCTTCTCCAACAAAAAGAAAAACAATCATTATAAGTCCCGCAACAATCGAAGCCTTCTCAGATTCGATATGTCCGACTTTTGCCCTTAAATTCACAATAATAGGAATCGACCCTACAATATCAATTACAGCAAAAAGAACCATTCCAACAGTAATTATCTCTTTAAAGTCGATTTCTAGCATATTACTTTGATTTTAAGCGTTTAAAATTTTTGCAAAGGTAGATAATAAAGGTAGGTATTTTTTTAACACATTGTATTTTTGTTATAAAAACACGCTTTAAGTGTTTAAAAAGTGATATTTGTAACAAAAGATAATTTAACCGCAAAGATTCGCAAAGATTTACGCAAAGTACGCAAAGGGTAAAAAAGTGATAAGCTTGTGAGATTTGTGTAAATCTTTGCGTGCCTTGTGGTTAAATATTTAGAGTGTTTTATCTGTTTTCTTTGTCTATCTTTGCACTTTATAAATTTTCAGTATTTTATTATCATGTTTCAATTAGGTAAAACCATTATTTCAGAGGATATTCTTGAAAAAGAATTTGTGTGCAACTTGTCAGCTTGTAAAGGAGCCTGCTGTGTTGATGGAGATGCGGGTGCGCCATTGAGCGAAGCGGAAACTAAAATCATGGAAGAAATTTATCCTAAAGTAAAGCCTTTTTTGCGAAAAGAAGGAATTGCTGCAATCGAAGCGCAGGGAACCTGGGTAAAAGGAACTGATGGTGATCTTGAAACACCGCTAATCGATGAAAAAGATTGTGCTTACGTTATTTTTGACGGTAAAACTGCTCTTTGCGGAATTGAGCAAGCATACAATCAGGGAATCATAGATTGGAAAAAACCAGTTTCCTGTCATTTATATCCAATCCGTGTAAAAGATTTTACAGAGTTTGCTGCGGTGAATTATGATAAGTGGGATATTTGCGACGATGCCTGTTCTTTAGGTAAAGAGTTAGAAGTTCCGGTTTATAAATTTGTCAAAGAAGCTTTGATTCGTCGCTTTGGCCAGGACTGGTATTTAGAGCTTGAAAAAGTAGCTGAAGAACTTAAAAAATCTTAAAATCCGTCTGCTTCAGTTATTACTTTATAAAGACATTTTTTAACTCAAAAAATAAAGTTGTAACTCAAAAAAAAACTTTTAAAAACAATTCGAAATTCCTTGCTTTTTAATACAAAAAGTCTATATTTTACGGGCTTCAAGGATGTTTGTTCGCTTTTAAACCATTCATTTACAATAAATTAATTATTGTCTGAAAAATATCGCAATTTTAGTGCGTTGTTAAAAACTACGTCGAATTGTGAATAAGTTTGGCTTTCATTTTTAGCGATAAATGACAATCTTTGTATTGTATTGAATTAGTGAAAATTCAGTAAGAAAATTAAACAAAAATTACCATGTCACAAGTCGAGCCAATATTACAAGAAAATAAAAATCGTTTCGTTATTTTTCCTATCAAACATCATGATATTTGGGAATGGTATAAGAAAATGGAGGCTAGTTTCTGGACTGCCGAAGAAATCGATTTGCACCAGGATTTGACGGACTGGAATAATAAATTAAGTGACGACGAAAGATATTTCATTAAACACATATTAGCATTCTTTGCGGCTTCTGACGGAATTGTAAATGAAAACTTAGCAGAGAACTTTGTCAACGAAGTGCAATATGCCGAAGCGAAATTTTTCTATGGTTTTCAGATCATGATGGAAAACATTCATAGCGAAACCTATTCTTTGTTAATCGACACTTACGTGAAAGACGAAGCAGAGAAAGCAGAATTGTTTAATGCATTAGAAGTTTTTCCTGCAATTAAGAAAAAAGCCGACTGGGCTTTAAAATGGATCGAATCAGATTCATTTGCTGAAAGACTAATTGCTTTTGCAGCAGTGGAGGGAATCTTTTTCTCAGGTGCCTTCTGTTCTATTTATTGGTTGAAAAAACGTGGATTAATGCCAGGTTTAACTTTTTCTAACGAATTGATTTCCCGTGACGAAGGTGTACACTGTGACTTTGCAGTACACTTACACAATCATCACCTGATCAATAAAGTGCCAAAAGAAAGAATTAAAGAAATTATTGTTGACGCTTTAGATATCGAAAGAGAATTTGTTACAGAATCTCTTCCGGTAAGTTTAATAGGTATGAATGCGGTATTAATGACGCAATATCTGGAATTTGTTGCAGATAGATTATTAGTAGAATTAGGTTGCGAGCGTGTGTATGGATCAGCGAATCCGTTTGACTTCATGGACATGATCTCTCTTCAGGGAAAAACCAATTTCTTTGAAAAACGTGTTGCCGAGTATCAAAAATCAGGTGTGATGAACACAGACAGCGATGCTCAGAAAATTTCATTTGATGCAGATTTCTAGACAACAGGAATATTTTAGCGTTACCTCGAAACGCTAAAAAGAATAAAATTTTATAACAGATCATTTTTCGGTTGAATCTCTATCCCAAATCGCAGATTCGATGACAATTTTTAATCCTTTTTCAGCCTGTTTTATGGGCTGGAACAGGTAACTATTGAGAATCCTACAATTCTCAAAAAATAATTTTAAAACACGCAATGTTTAAGATCTGGAACTCGTTATTCCAGTGTCTTTCATTTTTTCAATAACTAAAATAGTAAGCTTATGTATGTAGTAAAAAGAGATGGCCACAGAGAGCCCGTAATGTTTGATAAGATTACAGAAAGAATCAAAAAATTGTGTTACGGTTTAAACGAGCTTGTAGATCCTGTTAAGGTAGCCATGCGTGTTATCGAAGGATTGTATGATGGGGTTTCAACTTCTGAACTGGATAATCTTGCGGCAGAAACGGCGGCTTCTATGACAATTGCGCATCCGGATTATGCACAATTAGCAGCGCGTGTGGCAATTTCGAACCTACATTCAAATACAAAAAAATCGTTCTCAGAAACGATGAAAGATATGTACCTGTACGTAAATCCAAGAAACGGACAAGATGCTCCGTTGCTTTCGGATGAAGTATTCAATGTGATTCAGGAAAACTCAGAGTTCTTAGATTCGCATATCATTTACACAAGAGATTTCAATTACGATTACTTTGGTTTCAAAACCTTAGAGCGTTCTTATCTTCTTAAAATAAACGGGAAAATCGTCGAAAGACCACAACATATGTTGATGCGTGTTTCAGTTGGTATTCACCTTGATGATTTAAAATCAGTAATCGAAACTTACGATTTAATGTCTAAAAAGTTCTTTACGCACGCAACACCAACGTTGTTTAATGCAGGAACTCCAAAGCCTCAAATGTCTTCTTGTTTCCTTTTGGCCATGCAGGATGATAGTATCGATGGTATTTATGATACCTTAAAACAAACGGCTAAAATCTCGCAGTCAGCGGGAGGAATTGGTCTTTCTATTCATAACGTTCGTGCAACAGGATCTTATATTCGTGGTACAAACGGAACATCAAACGGAATCGTACCAATGTTGAGAGTTTTCAACGATACGGCTCGTTATGTAGATCAGGGTGGTGGAAAACGTAAAGGTAGTTTTGCGATTTATATCGAAACATGGCATGCAGATATCTTCGAGTTCTTAGATTTAAAGAAAAATACAGGAAAAGAGGAAATGCGTGCGAGAGATTTATTCTTCGCCATGTGGACTTCAGATTTATTCATGAGACGTGTTCAGGAAGATACAACATGGACTTTAATGTGTCCTAACGAATGTCCTGGATTGTACGATGTTTATGGAGAAGAATTCGAAGCAATGTACCTTGATTATGAATTTAGAGGAAAAGGTAGAAAAACCATTCGTGCACGTGAATTATGGGAGAAAATCCTTGAGTCACAAATCGAAACAGGAACGCCTTATATGTTGTATAAAGATGCCGCAAACCGTAAATCGAACCACAAGAATTTAGGAACAATTCGTTCTTCTAACTTGTGTACAGAGATTATGGAGTTTACTTCTAAAGATGAAATTGCGGTTTGTAACTTAGCGTCTATCTCATTACCAATGTTTATTGATAACGGAAAATTTGATCACGAAGCACTTTACAATGTTACAAAACGTGTAACCCGTAACCTGAATAAAGTAATCGACAGAAACTACTATCCGGTAAAAGAAGCTGAAAATTCCAATATGCGTCACCGTCCGGTAGGATTGGGAGTGCAAGGTTTGGCTGATGCTTTTATCATGTTGCGAATGCCGTTTACAAGTGATGAAGCAAAAGTATTAAATCAGGAAATTTTCGAAACATTATACTTCGCAGCCGTAACCGCTTCTATGGAAATGGCAAAAGAAGAAGGTCCGTATTCTACATTTGCAGGTTCTCCAATGTCACAAGGAGAATTCCAGTACAACATGTGGGGAATGAAAGATGAAGAATTATCAGGACGTTGGGACTGGGCTTCATTAAGAAAACAAGTGATGGAACATGGAGTTCGTAACTCATTATTGGTTGCGCCAATGCCAACAGCTTCGACTTCACAAATTCTTGGAAACAACGAAGCTTTCGAACCATATACATCAAACATTTACACACGTCGTGTATTGTCTGGAGAATTCATCGTGGTAAACAAACACTTACTTCACGATTTAGTAGACAGAGGTTTATGGAACGAAACTTTGAAACAAGAAATCATGCGTCATAACGGATCAGTTCAGAATATTGATGTGATTCCGCAAGACCTGAAAGAATTATACAAAACAGTTTGGGAAATGTCGATGAAAGACATTATCGATATGTCACGTCAGAGAGGTTATTTTATTGACCAATCGCAATCATTGAACTTGTTCATGCAGGATGCCAACTATTCTAAACTGACGTCAATGCACTTCTACGCTTGGCAATCAGGTTTAAAAACAGGAATGTATTACCTAAGAACAAAATCTGCGGTTGATGCCATTAAATTCACCCTAAACAACGATAAAAAAGAAGAAGAGGCACCGGCAACTTTAGTTCCGGAAACAGAAGCGATCAGCGTTGAGGATTATAAAGCGATGCTTTTAAAAGCGCAAGCTGCCGAGCCGGATGATTGTGAAATGTGTGGGTCTTAATTTTTTTTAGAAGAAAGAAGATAGAAGAAAGAGAATAGATTTATTCTTAATTTATAGAAAGCAGTTATCGTAAGGTAGCTGCTTTTTTTTAGGAGCTATTTCCCGCTTTTCGTTGCAATCTTTTGTGCCGAACGCCGGCACAAAAGGATTTCCACTTCAATCGGGGCTATTTAATTATCGGAACTTTGTGAATTACGTAAATTATATTGTAGGGATGGATTTTAATCCATTCTACGCAATCAAAGTCGACAATCTTAGTTACATTACAATATCCCCAAAAAATTCACGTTCTAATTAATACCAAAGATTTTTAAAACTTAGCACCTTAGCATCTAAGAACCTCAGGCCCTTTCTCAAATTAAACCTTTGAGAAAAAGTCAAGTCTTATTGCTAAACAAATTCCTGTGTTATGAAAAAAAGCAATCTTTGGTCGTTACGGTTGGGGTTTTCCGGAAAAGAATCCGATAAAATAGAGAAACTGGGATTAGAAAAATTTCTAAAACATTCCTATGATTCCAAGTTTGACACACAACTTCCTGCTTTTTTAAATGACGATCCCAAAACGCTTCTTGAGCTTAAAGAATTGCGGGAATCCATCAAAACCGCCGATTCAGAAGAAAAAAAGAAAATCCTCAAAAAAGAAGTATATTCTACTATTGAATTCAAAAAATGGTGGATTTCTAAAATGCGAAACGATGAATTTCCGTTACGCGAAAACATGGTTTGCTTCTGGCACAATCATTTTGTTTCTACTTCCCCAAAAGTAAAAGTTACCTACTGGACATATCAGCACAATATGATTTTACGCGAAAATGCCTTTGGGAACTTCAAAGAACTCACAAAGCAAATTGTAAAATCGAATGCAATGGTGAAGTACTTAGATAATGTCGATAATAAAAAAGGCAAATACAATGAAAATCTAAGCCGTGAATTATTAGAATTATTTACCATTGGAATTGGGAATTATTCTGAAAGTGATATCAAAAACGGCGCAAGAGCTTTGGCGGGACTAAATTACGGAGATGATGCGGCAATTTACAGAAGCCTTGCTCAGGATAACACCGATAAAACTTATTTTGGAAAGACCGGAAACTGGAATTCGGATGATCTCGTTGATATCATTTTTGAACAGAAAAATGCTCCGTATTTGATTACCAGAAAGATTCTGAAATGGTTTGTTTATGATAATCCATCAGACGAACAGGTAACTTATTACGGGGATTATTTAAGGAAAGTAAAGTTCGAAATTCAACCTTTACTCACTAAAATATTTACCGAAGAATACAAAAAAGAAACTTCCGGGACTAAAATAAA
Source organism: Flavobacterium aquidurense (assembly GCF_002217195.1). Taxonomy (NCBI): domain Bacteria; kingdom Pseudomonadati; phylum Bacteroidota; class Flavobacteriia; order Flavobacteriales; family Flavobacteriaceae; genus Flavobacterium; species Flavobacterium aquidurense. Next base: position 66,131 of record NZ_MUGR01000018.1, read on the forward strand.
AGATCCGCTGGTTTATATTTTGCAACTTCTGGATGAATTAAACATTGAAGATCTTGACGAAACGATTGTGCTGTATTTTCTGAAACAACAAGGAATGGATTTGTACAATCAGATTAATGTAAAAGGTTGGGATGGAGGAAATTCCTGGCTGACTTCGCAGATTTATCTGCAGCGCAATAATACTTCAGATTTGCTTTGCAGTGGGAGAAGTATCACCAGAAAAGCATTGAATACAATGGCTTCTGAAACTGAAAAACCAAAATCAGGATTGGAGAAAATAGAAGTGAAAATTGATTTTGATTCTAATGGAAATAACAAAACCATTATCGCCGACTTATCGAACAGGTTATTATTCAAAGTAAATGATTCGATGCAAAAAGACATGGAAAACTTACTGAAATACGATTTTGACCCAAAAGAAGAACATGCCAATTTTGCCGTGATAAGACTCTTTAATTACATTACAAAACTACCCGAATATCAATTAATTTAGAAAGCTACAGCCATGAACAGAAGGAATTTTCTAACGCTTACAGGAACTTTTACAGGCGGAATGCTTGTGCTTCCTGATTTTTTACATGCTTTTGGTACACAGAATAATTTGGTAATCGGAGAGCAGTGTGTTGTATTTGTCCAGTTGAACGGAGGAAACGACGGATTGAATACTTTTATTCCGTATGATAATCCGCTGTATTATGATTTGCGGACTAAAATCGCGTTGAATAAAGATGCCGTTATTGGAAAAAATAAAGGAATGGCATTTCATCCGGCTTTAAAAGATTTTGCCCAAATGCAGCAAAACGGAGATTTAACCGTGATTCAGAATGTGGGATATCCCGAGCCTGTTCGTTCTCATTTTCGAAGCCAGGAAATTTGGCAAACTGCAACAGATTCTAATAAATATATAAACCAGGGCTGGTTAGGAAGATATTTAGATTTGCAATGCAACGGACATCAGGCAACGGCAGGAATAAATCTGGATTCGATTGATAATCTGGCACTAAAAGGAATGGAGCCGAATTCGATAACGGTAAAAGATCCGAATCGATTTAAGATAAAAGCCAATAAAGAAGAAGGTATAAAATTGTCCGATAATCCCCAATTAGATTTTGTTCGAAAAATTGCTAATTCCGTTACAGAAGGATCTGATGAAATTCAGAAAGCATTAGCGAAATCCAAATCCGAAATCAGTTATCCTAAAACGGATTTGTCTAAAAACCTGGAATGGATTGGCCGATTGATCAAAGGAAACCTGAATTCGAAAGTATACTACACTTCTCTTAGCGGATTTGATACCCATGACAATCAACTTGCTCTTCATGAGAAAAAACTAGCAGATCTAAATGATGCCTTATATAGTTTTTATCAGGATCTCAAACAAGCGCAATTACTTCAGAATGTTACCATAGTGGTTTTTTCTGAATTTGGAAGACGGGTAAAAGACAACGGAAGCGGAACTGATCACGGAACAGCAGCGCCCATGTTTATTATCGGAGGAAATAATAAAGGAACAATTTTAGGTAATAATCCTGATTTAGCGAATTTGGATAATGGCGATTTAAAATACGAAATTGATTTTAGAAGTGTGTATGCTTCTTTGTTACAGCAAAAAATGAATTTTGATTATGCTAAAATTGGGATTTCGAATAAACCGGTTTCTGGGTTATTTTGATTGAAAGATAGCCACGAATTCACGAATTTTTATTTTGAAAATCTGTGAAATTAGAATTAAATAGCCATAAAAATTTACGCCAATTCGTGAATCCGTGGCAAAAAATCTTAGAGCCTTAGCAACTCAGAACCTTAGTATCTTAGAAAAGTCCATTGTAAATATCTCATTTTAAGCTCGTATTTTTATATTATCATACAAAACCTGCTAAATTTGTTAAGAAATCCTTTTTTGTTTCATAAAATGCAATATTTTTTTTGGTGCACTGAAATTAATTTATACATTCGCAGAGAATTTATTGAAAAACACAAACGAAATGACTAATAACCGTTTTTATTTTAGCAACTCTTTTTATTTCTTCTTTAGTAGAAGTGAGGATTGTGCTATGGTTATTTGAGAAAATTAAAAAAGACAAATAAAACTAATATACAATCCTGATGAAAATCAGGATTTTTTTTTGAATATATGACAACTAAAATTGCAATACAAGGTATAAAAGGTTCTTTTCATCATCAGGTAGTGAAGGAGTATTACTCTGAAAATGTGGAAATTGATGAGTGTTTGTCTTTCGAAGAATTAGTTGATAGTCTTCTTTCCGGGAAATCTGATCAGGCAGTAATGGCGATAGAAAATTCGATTGCAGGGCCAATTATTCCGAATTATGCTTTGATTGACAAGAATAATTTACACATAATTGGAGAACATTATTTAAGCATTCACCAAAATTTAATGACTTTAAAAGGTCAAAAAATTGAAGATATAAAAGAAGTTCATTCGCACCCAATGGCATTATTACAATGCATGGATTTTTTGAAACAATATCCAAACATCAAATTGGTTGAAGATAAAGATACAGCAGAAACGGCAAGAAGAATTCAGGAAAAACAATTAACCGGAATTGCGGCAATAGGAAGCAAAGTAGCTTCGGAAATGTATGATTTGGAAATCATCGCGCCGGAAATTCAAACGATCAAAAACAATATGACTCGTTTTGTGATTATCAAAAAACAAAATTCATTTTTGTCTGAAAACGAAATCAACAGAGCGTCAATCAAATTTGAATTGGACCACAAAAGAGGAAGTTTAGCGGCAGTTTTGAATGTAATGAGCGATTGCAAACTGAATTTGACAAAGATTCAGTCATTACCAAAAATTGAAACTCCCTGGAAATATTCGTTTTTCGTAGATGTAACATTTGAGAAATACGAAGATTTTGCAAAAGCCAAATCGTTATTAAACATAATGGCAGAATATTTAAAGGTGTTGGGAGAATATAAAAATACGAAACCCTTTATAGGTTAGAAGTTATTTGTAAAAAGTTAGAAGTTAAAAATAGAGTATAAAGCTTACAGCCTAAAGCTTACAGCAAAAAATAAAAAAATGATTACAACAGCAAAAAGATTAGATACAGTTGAAGAATACTACTTCTCATCAAAACTGAGAGAAGTTCGTCAACTGCAGTCTGAGGGAAAATCTATCATCAATATGGGAATTGGAAGCCCTGATTTGAGTCCGTCGAAAGCAGTAATTGAAGCGGTTGCCGCGGCAATTCTGGATGAAAACGGACATGGTTATCAGAGCTATCAGGGATTACCGGAATTGAGAAAAGGGATGGCAGATTTTTATCAGAATCAGTTTGGTGTTGAGTTGAACCCTAATAATGAGATTTTGCCTTTGATGGGTTCGAAAGAAGGAATTATGCATATTTCGTTAGCTTTTTTAAATGAAGGCGATCACGTTTTGATTCCGAATCCAGGTTATCCAACCTATACTTCGGTAACTAATTTGGTAGGAGCCGTTCCGGTTTATTATGATCTTAAAGAAGCAAATGCCTGGGAACCGGATTTCGAAGCTTTAGAGAAACTGGATCTTTCGAAAGTGAAGATTATGTGGCTGGGTTATCCGCACATGCCAACAGGAGCGAGAGGAAGTTTAGCGTTATTTGAAAAATTGGTTGCTTTTGCTAAAAAACACAACGTATTATTGGTCAACGATAATCCGTATAGTTTTGTTCTGAATGATAATCCGATGAGTTTATTGCAGGTGGATGGTGCAAAAGAGGTGGCTTTAGAATTGAATTCATTAAGTAAGACCTTCAACATGGCAGGCTGGAGAGTAGGAATGGTTTTAGGAAATCCTGAAATTATCGATGCAGTCCTAAAAGTAAAAAGCAACATGGATAGCGGAATGTTTTACGGAATCCAAAAAGGTGCAGTTGCTGCTTTAAATTGTGATAAATCATGGTTCGAAGACCAAAACAAGATTTACAGACGCCGTAGAGAATTGACAGAAAAACTAGCAGAAAAATTAGGCTGCGAAGTTTATAAAGAAGGAGTTGGACTTTTTGTCTGGGCAAAATTGCCGGAAGGAATAGCATCAGCAGAAAAGTTCATTGACGAAATATTATACGAGAAACACATTTTTATCACACCGGGAACAATCTTCGGAAGCAATGGTGAAGGTTATATCAGATTCTCGTTATGTGTAAAAGAAGAAAAAGTACAAGAAGCGATAGATAGATTTTAAGTATTAAGATTTTAGAAGCAAGAATCAAGAAACAAGATTTTTGACATATTTTGTCAGGCTGAGCGAAGCCGAAGCCCACGTTCCAATTGGAGCGCACTTCTCCCGAAGCCTCGGGATCACTCAGGGTGACAAAAAAAAAAAGATCTTGAAAGAACGAGAGGCCCTAGCCCTGATAGAAGTGGAAATCCTTTTGCGCCGGGGTTTGGCGGAAAAGATTGAAACGGATAGCAGGAATTAGCTTCAAATAAAAATAAATATGAAAGTATACGTAATAGGAATAGGGCTAATAGGCGGTTCGATGGTGCTGGACATCAAAGACCAACATCCTGATGCCACTATTTTTGGAATAGATAATAACGAAAAACACTTGCAGGAAGCAATTGATTTAGGTGTTATCGATCAGGCAGGAAGCTTTGAAGAATTGGGAGATGCTGATTTTGTTATTGTTTCGGTTCCTGTAGATGTGGCGCTGATAGTTTTACCTAAAGTGTTGGATTTGGTTGGAGATAAAACAATTGTTTTTGAAGTAGGATCAACTAAAAAGCCAATTTGTGACGCTGTTGCCAGTCATCCAAAAAGAAGAAATTTTATCGCAACGCATCCAATTGCAGGAACAGAGTTTTCAGGACCTTCGGCAGCGATAAGAGGTTTGTTTAAAGGAAAGACAAACATCATTTGTGAAGTGGAAAAAACCACTTTTAAATTGCAGGAAAAGGCGTTAAAGCTTTTTAGCGAAATAGGAATGAGGATTCGATATATGGACCCAATTTCACACGACAAACACATCGCTTACGTTTCGCATTTGTCGCACATTAGTTCCTTTATGCTTGGGAAAACGGTAATGAACAAAGAAAAAGACGAGCAGGATATTTTTGATATGGCGGGAAGTGGATTTGAGAGCACAGTACGTCTTGCAAAAAGTTCTCCCGCAATGTGGACACCGATTTTTAAACAAAATAAAGAACACGTTATTGAAACATTAGAAGAATACATTTCAAATCTGAGTCGGTTTAGGGATTTGTTAAAAGAAGACGATTACAATGCCATTTTTGAAGAAATGGAAAGCACGAATAAAATTAAAGAAATATTAAACGGATTAACAACAACTAAGAAATAAATTAAAATTAAGATGGAAAATAAGAAAGAAATGAGAAAGTGGTTAGAAGATTTCAATTTAAATCACCCACTTGTGATAGCTGGACCTTGTAGTGCAGAAACGGAAGATCAGGTTTTGAAAATTGCGCATGAATTGAAAGATTCAAAAGTTAGTGTATTCAGAGCTGGAATCTGGAAACCAAGAACACGTCCGGGAGGATTTGAAGGTGTTGGAGAAATTGGTTTAAAATGGTTACAAAAAGCAAAAGCTGAAACTGGTTTATTAATGGGTACTGAAGTTGCGACTGCGGCACACTGTAAACTGGCTTTAGAGCATGATATCGACGTTTTATGGGTTGGTGCACGTACAACTGCAAACCCTTTTGCAGTTCAGGAAATTGCTGATACTTTGAAAGGAACGGATAAAATCGTTTTGGTTAAAAACCCTGTAAACCCGGATTTAGCTTTATGGTTAGGTGGTGTTGAGCGTTTACACATGGCTGGAATCGAGAAATTAGGAGTGATTCACAGAGGTTTTTCTACTTACGAGAAAACAAAATACAGAAACATTCCGGAATGGCAAATTGCTATCGAATTGCAAAATAAATTCCCTGATTTACCATTAATTATCGATCCATCTCACATTACTGGAGATCGTAAAATGATTTTTGAAGTAACGCAAGAGGCTTTAGATTTGAATTACGATGGTATGATTATCGAAACGCACTACGATCCGGACAATGCCTGGTCTGATGCTGCGCAGCAAGTTACTCCGGACGCTTTGAAACAAATCATTAAAGATTTGACTATCAGAAAAACGGATGATACTACAGATCAGTACACTCAAAAAATGACAAAACTAAGAGCTAACATCGACGTTCTTGATGCTAACTTATTAGAGTTATTAGGAAAACGTATGAAAGTAGCTGACGAAATTGGTCAGGTGAAAAAAGATGCAAACGTGGCGATTCTTCAAAACAACCGTTGGAATGAAATTCTAGGAAAAATGATTTTGGAAGGGGAGAAAAAAGGTCTTACTGAAGAGTTTGTTTTGAGAATGTTCAAAGCTATTCACCAGGAAAGTATTGGTCACCAGGAAAAAATATTCAACGCATAATTGAAATATTCAACCATATAAGTTATATAAGTGGTATAAGTTTTATTTAATTTTTGCAAACGCTGAACTTGATTTTTTTTTATACCACGATATTAAAAATAGATTGTTTTTTTATATTAAATCTCCATTGCTTTCGGGCTTTGGAGATTTTTTTTTGAAATAATTTGAAGTGGTTTCCAACCTTTTTAGATTTTATGTTCTCTATATCATTATAGAACCTTAACTCTCGTGTTATGAAATCAAAATTATGTTTATCTCAGCCAGGAATTTTTCAAGTAAACTTGAAAGTATTACTTTTTTTCTTAGTGTTCTTTGGAACAAAAACTTTCGCACAAAGCCCTGAACTTACTGTAAAAGGGGAAGATGCTGAAAAAGTGAGAATGAACAAACTAATTGTCAATGTAAAAGTGGTGGGCAATATCGCTTATACCACTGCCGAGATGCATTTTTTTAATTCGGGAACCCGCCAGATGGAAGGTGAACTTATTTTTCCGTTACCTGAAAATGTGTCGGTTTCAAGATATGCGATTGACATAAATGGTAAAATGCGTGAAGCTGTTCCAGTCAATAAAAATAAAGGAAAACAGGTTTTTGAAGCTATCGAACATCGTCGTGTTGATCCGGGATTGTTAGAGAAAGTAGACGGAAATAATTTTAGAACGAGAATTTATCCTATTATGCCAAACGGAGAACGAACGGTGATCATAGGTTACGAAGAAGAACTTTCGGCTTTTGATAAAGACAATCTGGCATATCAATTGGTGAGTCGTTATCCTAAAAAGCTGGATAATTTTGAGATGAATGTTTCGGTTTTAGGAACTTCGGCTTCGCCAACTGTTTCAGAGAATTCCGGAGATGCGATTGTTTTTTCGAAATGGAACCAATCTTTTCAGACTTCCATTAAAAAAGAAAATTACCAGCCGTCTGAAAAACTACTTTTTAAAATTCCGATTCAGGAAAATGCTCCGAGTATAATCATGCAAAATGTGGGCGGACAACATTATTTTTACGGAACTACTTTTATCGGAGGGAATAAAATAGCTAAGAAAGCTCCGGCTTCAATTGGTTTAATTTGGGATAATTCACTGAGTTGTAAAACGCGAGATGTAAAAAAAGAACTGAGTTTGTTGAATGCTTATTTTCAAAAAATAAAAAATACAAAAGTCACTTTATACTTTTTGAATTATACTTTCGAAAAACAAAAAGAATATGTCATTACAAACGGAAACTGGACTGAATTAAAAGCAGTTTTAGAGCACACAAAATATGACGGAGGAACCCGTTTTTCGCAACTTAATTTCATGAACAATGACGAATACTTGTTTTTCTCTGACGGACTTTCGTCTTTGAGCGAAAATGTTTTGCCAAAGACTAAAAAGCCAATTTATACCATTACATCTTCGGTTTCGGCAGATTTTTCTTTTCTGAATTATTCGGCGATGCAAACGGGTGGTAATTTGATCAATTTAAATCAGGTGAATCAGGACAATGCCTTGGATAAACTGACGAATAGTAATTTGAAGTTTTTAGGTATAAAAGAGAATTATACGGTAACAGATTTATTTCCGATGGAAGGAACTTCGGTTTCGGGAAGCTTTAGTTTTTCAGGAATTTCCCTGAATCAAAAAAATCAAATTACGTTGTTATTTGGATATAATAATGAAGCTGTTTTAGAGCGAAAAATCAATTTGGATATAAACGTTCAAAACACAAATGACGTAAATGTCGAAAAACTCTGGGCGCAGAAAAAAATAGCCAATCTTGATTTTCAATATGCTAAAAATGCTGATGAAATCGAACTTTTAGGAAAGAAATATGGTATTATAACCAAAAATACCTCGTTGATTGTTCTGGAAGATATTCGCGATTATATTTCGTATGATATTATACCGCCGGCCGAATTGCGTGCTGAATTTGACAGAATTAAAAAACAACAGCAGGATACGAATCTGGCGCAGCAAAAAAATAATTGGGAAAGTATCGAAACTTATTTTGAAGGTTTAGATAATTGGTGGCAAAAAAATATTAAATATTCAACTCCAAAACCGTTGCCGAAACCAAAAGTTCAAAAAACCAGAAGATCAGTTAATAATACAAATACAGTAAGCAGAAATTCAGGCAGAAGTGCAAGTGCAGTTTCAACCAGAAGCACAAATGTTGCGGCAGGTAAAGTTGAAGGGACTGTTTTAGATCAGCAAGGAATACCTTTACCGGGTGTGACTGTAACATTACGAGGAGAAAGAGAAGGAACTTACACTGATTTTGATGGTAAATTCGTAATTATAGCAGCCGAAAATAGTACTCTTAACTTTAGTTATCTTGGTTTTGACTCTTATCAATTAAATGTTGGAACAAATAATCAGATTAGAGTTCAGTTAAGAGAAAATACGCAATCGCTAAGTGAAGTAGTTGTAACGAGTTACGCTGCTCCTGTTCGAAAAAGAGATGTTTCATATGCGGTAGAATCAATCTCAGCTGAGAGCATTTCTAAAAAAACTGATATATCTCAAACGCTTGATGGTAAAGTGGCTGGAGTTCAGGTGGAATCGGCACCACAGGATAATGGAATTGTCACACAAGAAAATGAAATAAATAATGATGTAAAAGAAAATTTTGCAACAAGAACTGATTTAACAGAAGGTGAAGATCTTAATATAATCGAAAACGAACCTAAAACCTGGAATCCCGATCGATTATATCTTAAAGCTTTAGCCGCCGCGCCAAAAGATAAGCAGTACGAATTGTATTTTGAATTAAGAAAAGCGCAGGAAAGAAACCCGAGTTTTTATTTTGATGTAGCGCATTTTTTCTACAATCAGGGCGATGTTAAAAAAGCATTACAGATAATCAGTAATATTGCTGATTTAGGTTTAGAGAATCATCAGCTTTATAAAACTCTTACGTATACATTACGTCAGTGGAAAGATTTTGATGATGCCTTATTTACTGCAAGACAAATTGCAAAATGGAGAGCGCATGAACCACAAAGTTTGAGAGATTTTGCTTTGGCTCTTGAAGATGCAGGAAAATATCAGGAAGCTTTTGATGAATTGATTAAAGCATTGGAAGTAAATTATTACGGAGAAATGAGCGGTCAATATGAAGGTGTGGAAGATATTATTTTAATGGATATTAATCGTTTGACAATCGAACACAAAGGTTTGAAAATGGGTAAACTTGATGAAAAATATTTGAAGAAAATGCCGGTTGATATCAGGATAATTATGAACTGGAACCAAATCGATGTCGATCTTGATTTGCATGTTATCGAGCCAAATGGAGAAGAATGTTACTATAGTCATAAAAGTACTGAGGCAGGAGCGAGATTTTCTAAAGACTTTACAGAAGGTTACGGACCGGAACAATATTTAATTAGAAATGCTGTGAAAGGAAAATATCAAATCAAAACCAATTATTTTGGTGAAAGCGAATTAACTGAAAACGGCCCTGCAACAGTTATGGTTGAAATTTATACGACTAAAGCCGGAAAAACCACAAAAACTTTAAAGACAATTCAGTTAGGAAAAATAAAGGAAAATGAAATTTTAGCTGAAATTGTTTGGTAAACGTACCAAATTCTGAGTAAGTCTTTAATTTTAAAAGGCGAAGTTGCGTTGTTCAATTCTAAAAACGTAATTTTGCCTTTTAATATTTTTTAGATTTAAGAGTAATCTAGAATCTAGAATCTAAAATCTAAAATTAAAGAATGACAGGACTCGTATATAAATCTACAGGAAGTTGGTACACTGTAAAATCGGAACAAGGTGATTTTATAGAATGTCGTATGAAGGGGAAGTTTAGGATGAAAGGTATCAAAAGTACCAATCCTATTGCTGTAGGTGATATTGTCGATTATGAACTCGAAGAAACTTCGGATGCTTTAACCGGAACGATTTTTAATATTCACGAAAGAAAAAATTACATCGTTCGTAAATCGGTTAACTTATCGCATCAAATGCATATTATTGCGTCGAATATCGATCGTGTATTTTTACTAATTACGATTAATAATCCGCCAACAACTTTCAATTTTATTGATCGTTTTCTGGTAACTGCGGAAGCTTATAATATCGAAACGATTCTGGTTTTTAATAAAATAGATACTTTTGATGAGGCTACACTTGATGATCAGTTGTACATGCAATACGTATATCAGCAAATTGGTTACAAATGCCTTCGTGTTTCTTCAACAGAAATGAAAGGAATCGAAGAATTAAAAGAAATGATGATTGGTAAAGTAAGTATGTTCTCCGGACATTCAGGTGTAGGTAAATCGACTTTGGTAAATGCCATGGAACCTTCGTTGCATCTTAAAACCAAAACCATTTCTGAGGCCAGTAAACAAGGTCAGCACACCACTACTTTTGCCGAAATGTATGATTTGTCGTTTAATGCAAAAATCATCGATACTCCGGGAATCAAAGGTTTCGGAATTGTTGATATGGAAAAAGAAGAAATCAGCGGTTATTTTCCTGAATTCTTCAAACTAAAAGGCCAATGCAAGTTCAACAATTGTCTGCATAAAGAAGAACCGCATTGTGCCATAAAAGCGGCATTAGAAAGAGACGAGATCGCCTGGTCACGTTACAATAGTTATCTAAAAATCTTAGAAGGTGACGACGAAAATTATCGTACAGATTCTTACGATGAAGATCGAAAAGCGAGTGATGAATTGAGAAAATAGCCCCCTAACCCCCAAAGGGGGAATTCCAGTAGTATTGTTTAAATATTGTAAATTATGATAGAGAATGGTAACTTTTTTTATTCACGTTTTAATTCCCCCTTCGGGGGTTAGGGGGCTATGAGAATTGTTCTTCAAAGAGTTTCACAAGCATCTGTAACTGTAGATTCTAAAATTGTTGCCGATATTCAAAAAGGCTTATTGGTTTTAGTAGGAATTGAAGATCTGGACACTCAGGAAGATATTGATTGGCTGGTGGGTAAAATCATCAAAATGAGAATTTTTGGTGACGAAAATGATGTTATGAACTGTTCGGTTCAGGATATCGACGGTGATATTATTGTGGTAAGTCAGTTTACACTTCATGCTTCTACAAAAAAAGGAAATCGCCCATCTTATATAAAAGCTTCAAAACCGGAATTCGCTATTCCCATGTATGAGAATTTCGTAAAGTCTTTAGAAAAAGAATTCAATAAAAAAGTACAAACAGGAATTTTTGGTGCAGATATGAAGGTTAGTCTCTTAAATGACGGGCCTGTAACGATTTTAATAGACAGCAAAAATAGAGAGTAAAATTTTATTAAACATATGTTAAGAATTTCTAAAAATGATATATATTTGGCGAAATTACTTACTAAATGAAAATTCCTTTTTTTGCATTTTTCTTTTTCTTCTTTATCAATTTTTCTTTTGCTCAAAAGGCTGAATATGCATTTACTACAATTGCAGATAGCCTTAAAGAGAACGCTAATGCTGTTGTTCGTTTAGACCAAATGGATATTAATATTGCTTCTCAGAGAAGCATGAATATCAAAACACAGAGAGTTGTAACAGTTTTGAATGAAAAAGGACTGAATAATATTGATGCTTATCAGCACTATGATAAGTCACTTGGCGTAAAAAGTATCGAAGCAACTGTTTATGATATATCCGGTAAAGAAATTAAAAAGATCAAACGAAAAGATTTTAAGGATCAAAGCGCAGTAAACGGAAGTACTCTTTTTTCAGACAGCCGTGTACTTTATCTCGATTATACTCCCATAACATATCCGTTTACAATTATTTATACAAGTGAAATTGAAAGTTCAAGTACTGCTTTTATACCCCGATGGTATTTTTTGGGAGATTATAATGTAAGTGTAGAGAAATGTATTTTAAATGTTTCTTATCTAAATGATTTGGGATTTAAAAAGAAGGAGTTTTCTTTTTCAGGTTTTAATATAAAAAAGACGGTCGATAGCGATACAAAACTAAGTTATGCCGCCCTTAATATTTTAGCAAGAAGAGTAGAAGATTACAGTCCGTCTACTGATGATCTTTTTCCGAAAGTAATGATGGGATTAGAAAAATTTCATTTAGAAGGTGTTGATGGTACTGCCACAACATGGGAAGCATTTGGTAAATGGTATGGTGAAAAAATCTTAACAGGAACTACTACTTTGCCTGAAGAAACTAAAGTTAAAATAAAAGCATTAGTCGGGGATGAAAAAGATCCTATAAAAAAAGCAAAGATCATTTACGATTATGTACAAAAAAAATCCAGATATGTAAATATTGCTGTAGGTATTGGAGGTTGGAAACCTATGCTTGCCAGCGATGTAGATCGCTTAGGTTATGGAGACTGTAAGGCACTGTCTAATTATACAAAAGCACTTTTGCAAGTTGTAGATGTTCCGTCCTACAATACTATTTTATATGGAGACCGTTATAAGTCCAATATTCAATCTGATTTTGTTTCGATGCAGGGAAATCATATGATTCTGGCTATCCCCAACGGCAGCCATTATACCTGGTTAGAATGTACAAGTCAGGATGATCCTTTTGGTTATCAGGGCATCTTTACAGATGATCGCGATGTTTTGATTATTAAACCGGAAGGCGGGGAGATTGTGAGAACCAAATTGTATGAAGATAACGGCAATACACAAAAAGATACAGGAACTTATACATTAGATGAAAAAGGAAATTTTTCGGGTTCCATATCAATTGTTTCAGGAGGTTCTCAATACAGCTCGAAAGCGAGACTAGAAAATTTACAGCCAACAGAAAAAGAATCACATTATAAAGAATATTGGAGTAATATCAATAATTTGAAACTCGGCAAAATTAGTTTTACTAATAATAAAGAAAATATTCAATTTACTGAGGATGTACAGGTAAATGCTGTTGACTACGCGAAAATTACCGGAAATAAAATGATTTTTAATGTTGATGCTTTTAATCAAAGTTCAGCGAATGTTAAAAGAGTTAGAAATAGAAAAAATCCATTTCAGATTCAGCGAGGGTATTTAGATACGGATGAAATCGAAATTAATTTACCAACAGGTTTTACAATAGAATTTTTGCCTTCAAACGTTGAATTGAAAGGAAAATTTGGAGAATATAAAACCGAAATCATCAAGAAAGAAAATAATAAACTGACTTACAAACGCTCTATGTTTTTAAATAAAGGCAATTATTCTAATAAAGAATACGATGAATACCGTCTTTTTATGGAGCAAGTCTCCAGAAACGATAACGCCAAAATTATATTAACCAAGAACTAACCAAACATGAAAATTATCAAACTTTTTAGTCTGTCAATTCTGTTGTTGTTTATATCAAAAGTAACGGGACAGGAATTTAAACTAGGAAAAGTATCGATTGCTGAATTAGAGCAAAAAGTGCATCCTAAAGATTCATCGGCTGCCGCTGCTATTTTGTACAAAAAAGGAAAAACGAGAATAGAATATGATCAGAATGATGGGTTTATTACCATCACAGAAGTAGAAACCAGAATTAAGATTTATAAAAAAGAAGGATACGATTGGGCCAATCAAAATGTTTGGTATTATAATCAGGCCGGGTTTAAAGAAAAAGTAAGTTTTTCTGATGCCGTTACTTATAATTTGGTAAATGGTAAAATTGAAAAAACGAAACTAAAAAGCGATGGAGCCTTTGATGAAGTCGTAAATAAATTTAGAGGACAAAAAAAGATCACAATGCCTAATGTGAAAGAAGGTTCTGTTATTGAGTTTAGTTACATCGTGAGAAGTCCTAGCGATAGAATAATTAGAGATTGGGATTTTCAGACGAGTATTCCGGTAAATTATTCTGAGTTTTCAACTTTCGTTCCGGAATATTATGTCTTTAATTCAAGACAAAAAGGATATATTTTTCCTAAGATTACTACGGTAAAAAATCCAAAGTCAATAGTTTTTACGAATAAAGAAAGATCCGGAGGCGGATGGGGAAATACTCAAACAACATTTTCTACGGATAAATTAGATTACTCTGAAACGCAAACTAATTATGTGGCAGTAGATTTTCCTGCTATGAAAGATGAAGCTTATGTCAATAATATTGATAACTATACTTCAAGTATTCAGCATGAATTATCAATGACAAAATATCCTAATTCACAAATAAAAATGTATTCGACAGATTGGAATTCAGTTGTGAAAACAATTTACGAATATGATGATTTTGGTCCTGAATTAAATAAAACAGGCTATTTCGAAGACGATTTAAAAAAAATATTAGAAGGAAAAAATACAGCAGATGAAAAGATATTGGTTATTTTAAATCATGTAAAATCGAACGTAAAATGGAATGATTACACCGGATACAGCTGTGATAATGGCGTTAAAAAAGCGTATAAAGAAAAAACGGGAAATATTGCGGATATTAATTTAATGCTAACCGCGATGTTGCGTTATGCAGGTTTAACAGCAAACCCGGTTTTGGTGAGTACACGCTCTAATGGAATTTCTATTTTCCCTAACAGAACCGCTTTTAATTATGTTATTGCTGCGGTTGAAACTCCAAACGGAAATGTTTTGTTAGATGCTTCTGATAAATTTTCAACTCCTAATGTTTTGCCTTTTAGAGCCTTAAACTGGTCTGGCCGATTGATTAGAAAAGACGGAAGTTCTGAAGAAGTAGATTTGATGCCTAAAAAAGCATCAAACGATATTGTTTTTATGAATTATAGTATTGATGCAGAAGGTAAAGTGACGGGAAAAACCAGAAGACAATGTACAGATTATAATGCCATGATAACGAGAGATAATCTTAACGGACTTAAGGAAGAAGAATATTTAGAAAAACTCGAAAACAGAAATAAAAAAATAGAAATAACTGATTATTCAAGGAAAAACGAAAAGGAGTTATTGTTGCCAACGATAGAAACATATTCGTTTACAGGAAATAATTTATGCGAAGTAATAGGAGGAAAGATCTATGTGAATCCAATGCTGTTTTTTACGAATGAAAAGAACCCTTTTAAACAAGATGTCAGAGAATATCCAGTCGATTTTGGATTTCCTTTTACAGATAAATATAATATTACACTTCAAATTCCTGATGGCTTTGTTGCTGAGGTATTACCGGAACCAGTTGTAATGAACATGGAGGATAATTTAGGAAGCTTTAAGTTTATTATTGCTACAACCGAAAATATGCTGCAAATTAACATTCAACATCAGATTAATGAAGCAATTGTATCTACTGAAAAGTACGAAATGCTTAAAGAATATTATAAAAGTATGATAGCAAAAGAAACAGAGAAAATTGTTTTAAAAAGAATTTAATATGAAGTTTCAAAGCTTAGTAATAGTTGTTTTTTTATTTCTGGAAATTTCAAATGTCAAAGGCCAAAATTATGATTTAGGAAAAGTGACTGTTGCTGAATTAAAAGAGAAAACAAATCCAAAAGATACAACAGCACCTGCTGCAATTTTGTTTAAAAAAGGAAAAACATTTTTTACTTTTAATAAAGACAAGGGGTTTTCGGCAAATCATGTTTATGAATTTAAAATTAAAATTTATAAAAAAGAAGGACTAAAATGGGCTGATCAAAAGGTGCGTTTTTATATTGGTTATGAAACTTTGAGTGAAGACCGATTAGAGTTTTCAAACGCAATCACCTATAATTTAGAAAATGAATCAATTGTAAAGACAAAACTTGATAATCAGGGAACTTTTAAGAAAAAAGTAAATAAATTTTGGAATGAAAAAACGATAACGCTTCCTAATGTAAAAGTAGGATCGATTATAGAATATAAATACATTTTGAAATCTGAAAATATTGTAAAATTACCAGATTTTGATTTTCAATATGAAATTCCGGTAAATTATTTCGAATATAAAACAGACATTCCTGAATATTATATTTATAAGCCTATTTTGGTGGGAGGACATAAAGTTGAAACAGATTCGAAGTTAACCAATGGCAGTCAAAGTTTTGAAGATGATTATAACACTTCAAAAGGAATTTCGTACAAACAAATAAGTGCTTTTTATAAAGGAAAAGATATTGCGGCTTTAAGAAAAGAACCCTATGTAGATAATGTAGATAATTATAGAGGATCAGTTCAGCATGAATTAGACAGGGTTCGTTATCCGGATCAGCCTGTAAAAGATTATGCAGTGACCTGGGAAGGTGTTGCGACTACTATTTTTAAGGATAAAAGTTTTGGAAAAGAACTCAATGACAGAGATTTTTTACTGGAAGATGTTAAAAAGTTATTGACGAATGTCGAATCTCAAAAAGAGCGATTGGATATCATCTTTAAATTCGTTCAAAATAAAATGAACTGGAATGCAGTGAATGATTATTACATTGACAAAGGGGTAAAAAAAGCATATACAGATCAAACGGGTAATGTGGCCGAGATTAATTTTATACTAATCAGTATGTTAAAATTGGCAGGAATAGAAGTAAATCCAGTATTGTTAAGTACAATAGAAAATGGAATTCCGGTTTATCCCACAAGAACAGGCTTTAATTATGTGATAGCTGCCGCTGAAATAGATGGTAAACAAATTTTACTGGATGCTACACATAAATTTACGTACCCTGGGATTTTGCCTTTAAATGTTTTGAATTGGAAAGGAAGACTAATAAAAGATGATGGAACTTCACAGGAAATTAATTTAATGCCCATTTCGACATCAAAGGAATATTCTAATTTGATGGTCAAAATTGATAATTTGGGTAAAATAGAAGGCAGGATTAGAATTCAAAGAACAGATTATGATGCTTACCTTTTTAGAGTTGAAAATACCAATACAAGTCAGGAAAATTATCTGGAAAAATTAGAAGAACGATTGGGAGATTTAAAAATTTCAAATTATAGCGTTGAGAATAAGAAAACGAATCTTCAGGAGCCGGTTATTGAAACATTTTCTTTAGTGTCAAATAATAGTGTAGAAATTATTGGAGGTAAAATTTTTATAAATCCATTATTGTTTTATACAAGATCTAAAAATCCTTTTAACCAGGAAATAAGACAAATGCCAGTTTATTTTGGATATCCAACTCAGGAAAAATTCAACTTGAATTTAGAAATTCCGGAAGGATATGCAATAGAGGCGTTACCAACTCCTGTTAAGATTGTGTCAGAGAATAAAGAGATCGTTTATGTATTAAATGTGTTAGGGGAAGGTAATAAAATTCAAATAATTAGTTCAAAAGAAATTAACAATAGTATTTTTGCAGCAGATCAGTATAATGGATTAAAAGACCTTTTCCAGAAAATGATTGTTAGTCAAAATGAAAAAATTATTCTTAAAAAAATATAAAGATGGACTTAAAAAACGCACAACTAGATGTCGATACCTGGATAAAAAAACATGGTGTTCGCTATTTTAATGAGCTTACAAATATGGCACAACTTACAGAAGAAGTAGGTGAGGTGGCCAGAATTATTGCCCGCAGATACGGTGAACAATCAGAAAAAGAAAGTGATAAAAACAAAGATTTAGGCGAAGAATTGGCGGATGTTGTTTTTGTAGTTTTATGTCTTGCCAACCAAACCGGAATAGATTTACAAGCCGCTTTTGATAAAAAAATGGATTTAAAATCAGTTCGAGACAAGGATCGCCACAAAAACAATGATAAATTGAAATAATTGTGAAATATCACTCATCGGTTTTGAATTATGAGTTTTGAATTTTGAATTATGATTTGGGAGTGGTAAATTGCGTGGCCGAATTACGTTTCTAATCATTCATAATTCATAATTTACAATTTACAATTAAAAAAATGAATTTACTACTTCAGACAACTCAACATAACTTAAAAGGACAAATTGCAGTAACAGGATCAAAAAGCGAAACCAATCGTTTATTGTTGTTAAAAGCGTTGTTTCCAAATATTACACTGGCTAACACATCAAATTCTGATGACAGCGAAGTAATGCAAAAAGCCCTAATTGGTAATGACGAAATTGTAGACATTCATCATGCCGGAACAGCAATGCGTTTTCTAACTGCTTATTTTGCTGTAAACGAAGGCCGCGAAGTGGTGATGACAGGTTCAAGCAGAATGCAGGAACGTCCGATAAAAATTCTTGTTGAAGCATTAGGACAATTGGGCGTTGAAATCTCTTATGAAAAAGAAGAAGGTTATCCGCCAATCAGAATCAAAGGAAAAAAAGTAAGTGCTTCAAAAGTTACTTTGGCAGCTAATGTAAGCAGTCAGTATATTTCGGCACTTTTATTAGTCGCTTCAAAATTAGAAAATGGTTTAGAACTGACTTTAGAAGGAGAAATAACTTCGATTCCGTATATCAAAATGACTTTGGCCTTGCTAAACGATTTAGACATTCAGACCAGTTTTGAAGGCAATGTAATTAAAGTATATCCAAAAGCTGCCGTTGCATCAAAAGAAATGGTGGTAGAATCAGATTGGAGTTCAGCGTCGTACTTTTTTAGTTTAGTGGCTTTGGCAGATACAGCTTCAATAACACTAAGCAGCTATAAAGAAAACAGTTTGCAGGGAGACTCAGAATTAGTTTCTCTTTATGAAAAATTAGGAGTTCAGACTACGTTTCAGGACAATAAAATGAAATTGGTAAAACAAGAAAATTTTAAATACGAAACGGTAAATTTTGATTTAAACAACACACCGGATATTGCGCAAACTATTGTAGTAACTTGTTTAGGTTTAGGAATTGGCTGTCATTTGACTGGTCTTCATACTTTAAAAATTAAAGAAACAGACAGACTTGAAGCGTTACGAATCGAGCTGACAAAATTAGGAGCCAATATCTCGGTAACTAATGATAGTCTGACTTTAGTAGCTTCAGAGAATATCAATCATAATGTAAAAATTGCGACATACAACGACCACCGTATGGCAATGGCATTTGCACCTTTGGCACTTAAAGTTCCAATTATTATCGAAAATGCTGAAGTAGTTTCTAAATCATATCCGGATTTTTGGAATGACTTAAAAACATTAAATTTTCAAATTTCAGAATTGTAAAAAAAAATATTCGCCACGAATTCACTAATTTTATTTAATAATTCGTGAATTCGTGGCGAAAAAATAGATAGCCTCCGGTTTTTACTGGAGGTTTTTTTGTGAGGCATTTTTCGGCTTTAGCGAAATAAAAACAACAGGAAATTTTTACAGCATCCTAATTAAATGAACTTATATCACTTATATGGTAAAAAAACATTTTTTTATGTTGTCGAAACTCCACTAAATCAGCGACTTTTGAAAATAAACAGCAAAACACTTGACAACGCCTATCTCACAGTCGTATATTTGCACACGATTAAAAATCAGGTCTTCAAATAATCCTGATTGAAAATCTATAACTCATAACTTTCTCAAATGAAATTATCACATTTTCAATTTAATTTACCGAAAGAACTTTTAGCAGAATTCCCGGCAGAAAACAGAGACGAATCTCGTTTAATGGTAATCGATCGTCAAAAACAAACTATAGAGCACAAAATGTTTAAAGATGTTATCAATTATTTTGATGACGGAGACGTTTTGATTCTTAACAATACTAAAGTTTTCCCTGCACGTTTGTACGGAAACAAAGAAAAAACAGGAGCAAGAATTGAAGTTTTCTTATTAAGAGAATTAAATTCAGAGCAACGTCTTTGGGACGTTTTAGTTGATCCGGCGCGTAAAATTCGTATTGGTAACAAACTTTATTTTGGTGATGACGATTCGTTAGTAGCTGAGGTAATCGACAACACTACTTCTCGTGGTAGAACTTTACGATTTTTATATGACGGTTCTTATGAAGAATTCAGAAACAAATTGACAGAACTTGGAGAAACTCCAATCCCTAAATATATCAGTAGAGAAGTAACAGCAGAAGATGCTGAAAGATACCAGACTATTTATGCAAAAGAAGAAGGAGCTGTAGCGGCGCCAACTGCAGGTTTACACTTCTCTAAACACCTTTTGAAAAAATTAGAAATCAAGGGAATTAATTTTGCTGAAGTAACATTACACGTTGGTTTAGGAACTTTTAATCCGGTTGAGGTGGAAGATTTATCGAAACACAAAATGGATTCTGAAGAGCTGATTATTAAACAAGAAGCTTGTGATATTGTAAATACTGCTAAAGCAAACAAAAAACGTATTTGTGCTGTGGGAACCACTTCTATGCGTGCGATAGAAAGTTCAGTTTCATCTCAAAACACTTTAAATCCTTTTGAAGGCTGGACGAATAAATTTATTTTCCCTCCTCACGATTTTAGTATTGCAAACTGTATGATCACTAATTTCCACACGCCAAAATCGACATTGTTAATGATGATTTCTGCATTCTGTGGACATGATTTAATGAAAAGAGCATACGAAGAAGCAATCAAAGAAGAATACAAATTCTATTCTTACGGAGATGCGATGTTAATCATCTAATCGGAGTTTATCTTATAAGCAGCCCGACAGGTTTTAAAACCTGTCGGGTTTTCTGTTTATAAATGGTTTCGGGTTTCAGGTTTTTCAGAACGTTAAAACTTGAAACCTGAAACTTGAAACAAAAAAACATTTCCTATTTTTACCATTCAAAATAAGAACAATGACTTTTCAAAATACACGCGAATTCGCAAAACAACTGGATTCAGAAGATACTTTAAATCAATATCAGGATCAATTTATTTTTCCAAAAGTAAATGACAAACGCGTTATCTATTTTACGGGCAACTCTTTAGGATTACAGCCTAAAAGAACAAAAGCCTATATTGATGAAGTAATGAATGATTGGGCAGATCTTGCTGTCGAAGGCCATTTTTATGCTCAAAAACCATGGTGGGATTATCAGGAAAGATTTGCAGCACCTTTAAGTAAAATTGTAGGGGCTTTGCCATCAGAAGTTACGGTAATGAATACTTTGACGGTGAATCTGCATTTACTGATGGTTTCGTTTTATCAGCCAAAAGGAAAACGTTATAAAATAATCTGTGAGGAAAAAGCATTTCCTTCGGATCAATATATGTTTCAGAGTCAGGTTCATTTTCATGGCTATAAAACAGAAGATGCGATTGTAGAGATCAAACGTCGTGAAGGCGAACACAATATTCGTCTGGAAGATGTTCTGGCAAAGATTGAAGAAGTTGGAGATGAACTGGCTTTAGTTTTAATTGGGGGAGTAAATTATTATACCGGACAAGTTTTCGATATTAAAACAATCACAGCTGCAGGTCATAAAGCCGGAGCAAAAGTAGGTTGGGATTTGGCCCACGCTGCCGGAAATATCAAACTGGAACTTCATGACTGGAACGTAGATTTTGCCGCCTGGTGCAGTTATAAATACATGAACTCTGGACCCGGAAATGCTTCCGGTTGTTTTGTGCACGAAAAACATCATAATAATCCTGATTTACCTCGATTTGCTGGTTGGTGGGGACATAATAAAGAACGCCGTTTCAAAATGGAGCCTAACTTTGATCCGGTTCACGGCGCTGATGGCTGGCAGATTAGTAATTTACCGGTGCTCTCTTTAGCACCCTATTTAGCCTCTGTAGAAATGTTTGCAGAGGTTGGTATGGATGCCCTGATTAAAAAGAGAGATCATATTACGGCATATTTAGAATTTATTTTACATGAAATTGATAAAGAAGTAAAAGGAAATTTCGAAATCATTACACCATCAAATCCAGAAGAAAGAGCATCGCAATTATCCGTTTTTTTACACGGAGAAGGAAGAAGTTTGTTCGATTACTTAATGAAAAACGGAGTAATTACAGATTGGCGTGAACCAAACGTAATTCGTCTGGCACCAGTTCCGTTGTATTGTTCGTATGAAGATATGTACGACTTTGGACAAATCCTGAAAAAAGGAATTTTAGGATAAAGCTTATAATCTCGCATTTTATCATAGAATGCGAGATTTTTTTTTAAAAGTCAGTAACTTAAAAAACAATCTGCTTAAATCTGCGTGAAACAAACATCCAGTCAATAAAAAAATCCGTTTAAATTTGCGTTTTGCTTTAGCAATCCGTTTCATCCGCGTTTATTTTTTTAACACAATCTTGAAATTCTATAACCATTAACTTAAATCATGTAACTTCAGCAAAACAAATCTTCTTTAATTTGTAATGTAATAATTTAAAACTACAATCATGAAAGCCTTATATATTTTATTCGCCGCTTTATCAATCGTTTCTTGTCAGAACCAGGGAAAAGAAGATATCAATAAAGCAAAACAAGCTAGCATTGATTCGATGAAAGTTGAAATTAATAGACAAAGAGTTATTGATTCAATGAAGACAGAAATGGCAAAGATCAAAGAAGATCAAAAGGTAGAATCCCAAAAAGTGGAATCTCAAAAAGTGGTGGTCGTACATCAGCAACAAGCTGACGGAACTGCAACTACAACAACTACCAAAAAGAAAAAAGGATGGAGCGCTACTGCTAAAGGTGCTGTAATTGGTGCCGGAGTTGGTGCCGCAACCGGAGCGATTGTGAGTAAGAAAAAAGGAGAAGGCGCCATTATTGGTGGTTTAGCCGGTGCTGCTTTAGGAACCGGAACCGGTGCTGTTATCGATAGCAAAAAGAAAAATGAATAGACTATTTTGATATAAATAAAAACCCCGATTTAAATCTAAATCGGGGTTTTGTGTTTTAAGCCAATTCTAAAATTGGAATCTTAATCTCATTCAATTCTGATTTATAAAAATCGAAATCCTTTCTCATTTTCGTTACATCATTTTTGAAGTATAAAGCAGGCGATAATAAATTTTGGTAATACTCAACTCCTTCCAGAATATTAGTTTTAAAAGTATTCCATTTTTTAAGTTGTGCATTAGTGATATCCCCTGAAATATTGTCGATTTCATTTCTAAAATAATCCACATACATTTTCAGTTCTTTTACAAATAAGTTTGGCCTGTTATCCGTCCTTAAAATCGATTTATTTCCATAAATATGACCAACCATATCAGACAATGAAACTTCTTGGTCAAAATAGGCCATATTAGGCCCCGGGCAAATGATTACACCTTGTGCCTGACCTTTTATTTTAATATCGTTCTCTAAATACGAGGCATTCGCTAAACCTACACACAAACAAGATTTTTCAGTAATAGCAAATTTTGCTTTTTCGAAAGCCTGAGACGACATCGTATCTTTTGCATTTTCTAATTCCTCCAGTTTATGATCCTGAAATTTTTTCGATGCAGTACAAATTCCATGCGGATCATATTCTTTGCTAAGTGCCAAGAATTTTTTAGGACAGGAACTTCCGGCCTTATTTTGGTCTATTCTTTTTTGTCTTAGAATTTCATTTGTAGTTCCTCTCAAAGTGTTAAACGGAACTCCCAATGGCGAAATATGGCTTAGATACAGATCCTTTTCTTTAGCATTCATTAATAATTCTCGGGTAGCTTTATCTACAGAAGTTGCTTCCGGAACCAATAAAAATGGCGATCCCCAACCAACAGAATCTACTTTGTAATTTTCTAATAAAAATTCATGTTCTTCAGCAGTTCCTACGCCGCCCTGTACCGTTATTTTAAGAGGTAAAGGATTTTCAGGAGCGTAAAGTTGTTTTTGCTGTAATACTTTTGTCATCAGCTCGTGTGCAGATTGAACAAGCTGATCCTTTTTTTGTTTAAACTCTTCTAATATTGGTCCTAATAAAAGACCGTCCGTAGCAAAAGCATGTCCACCGCAATTTAATCCTGATTCGATTCTGTATTCAGAAACCCAAAGTCCTTTTTTAGCTAAAAAATTACCCTGAATCATCGCAGATCTGAAATCGCTGACTTTTAAGATGATTTTCTTCTTCAGCTCATTGTTAAGATTCGGAAAAAAATCTGAAAAATTCTCAAAATAGCTGAACAATCTTGGATTCATTCCGGCAGAAAGTACAACAGATGATTCAAGATTACTGTTTGCAAAGCCTCTCAAAGCTGCATGAGCATCATTGAATTCGATGGGAAGCTGTTCGTTTTTTTCGAAATTATCTTTATCCAGTTTTGTCATAATATTGACATCGATTAAACCGGGAGAAAGATGTGATTCGATATAGTTTTGAATGTTTTCCTTAAAAGAAATTCCATCATCTAACAGGCTTTGAAAACCTTTTTTTATATCCGAAGTATTGGGTAACATCGCAATATAATTTTCAACGGCAGTTTTGCTTTCCATTAGTTCCGCTTTGAAACTGTCGAATTTTTCTTTTACAATTTTGTCAACCAAATTAAGATAAGAAGTTATTCTTTGTGCCCTGTAATCGTGAAATTTCTGACTTATCTCTTCGTACGGAAGATTGAATTTTGTGCTATAAAAATTACGCATCTTTTCAATCAAATCGTCATCAGCTATAGAAACTACAGACGAAATTCCATATTGCGCTACTCGAATTGGGCTGTCAATCGTATAGGCGAGTCCCATTACAGGAATATGAAAAGTGTGTAAAGGTGGCTTTGTCATTTGTTTTTAAATTAAAAATAAAAGCAAATGTTGGAAAATTTATCCTTAAAAAAACTGATAATTATCAGGTTTTAAAATGATTGAAAAATATCATAGGAAAAAGTTTATCACAAATTACACAAATTTTTTACCGCACTGATTTAAAAATAATTTGTGAAAATTTGTGTAATTTGTGGCTAAAAAAAACCGAAGTAAAAGATCATTAAATCAAAATTTTCTTAAAAGACTCCGCTATACTTCTCCATAAAAAATTGTAAAATGATTTCTCCTGAATTCGTTCCAGTTCAACATCAGCTTTTTTGGTTTTGTCATCAGAATCATTTTTCAGCAGTAAATTAGCTACGGCTGATTTTAATTTTGCTTCTTTTTCAGGATGTTTCTTTTTGTATAGTTTTACTTTTAAATCTTCATAATCCAGTGTTGCATTTCCTTTGGCGGAAGCATCATTTCCATAAAAATTAAAATGATATTTATTGAATTTTCCTGTAAACGTAGTATTGATGTAGGGTTTTGTAAACCTCTCCATCGCGGCCACATTAAAATTTGATATTGTTCCCTGAATATGAAAACTATCTTTGAGATCCAGCACATTAAAACGCCAGTCAACATCAAGAGGTGATGTTTTCATAAAAACACAATTGACTTTGATCTTTACATCATCCATTTTTTTAAATCTAAAACCACTTTTAAGGTTGGTTACCTGCATATTAAAACGATCAAAATTTAAAATTCCCGGACCTTTCGAGAAATCAATTTCCTCCTCATAAACCAATTTTGATTTTAGAATTTGTATCGTATCTATCTGAAGTGGAAATTTAATTTTGCGCAATAAATGATTGTACAGGTATTTTTTGCTCAAATCATCTTTCGGTATTTTATTGCGATAAATATTAGCGTCAGCATGATTGGCAACAAGTGAATTGGCCTTAAAGAAAAATTGGTCATTCTTAAATCCCCAATCCATCTTTTCAATGTGTGCCGAATCTAGTTTAATGGTATAAATGTCTTTTTCTTTATCTAATCTTTTAACAAATTCTTTTCGGTTAAACTCCGGTAAATAAGAAAAATTCTTAACCTTCAGGAAATTATTTTCTGTGCTTATCTGACCAATATTCATACGATAAAAGGCACTTGGTTTGTAATATAAGCTATCACATACCAAAACGTATTTTTTAAACCGCATTGGGATTTTTTCTTTCAGGGTTGCATCCGTAAGTAAAATGCCTTCAAGCTTCAGCATGATTTTCTTAACGCTAAGAATTGGTTTGTCAGTATCTAATGAAACGACGTCGACTGTTCCTTCATTGAGATAAATATTCGAAACGGCAACAATTTTTCGAAACGGTTCAAGGATTTCGTCTTTTATGCTTTTATTATTATTCAGAAGTTTTTCTCCTTTTTTGTATAAAATCACACGAGGTTTATTGATAATAATACTTTCGGCCTGAATAATATCACGGAAAGCCAAATCCCAGATGTTAAAATGTTTAATTGTAATGGATTCTATTTTTGAGAAAAGTCCGTTTTTGCTGTCCTTAGGTTGGTTTTTAGGGCTTACTAATAATGTTGTAGCATTTATATTTCGAGAGATAAGCGAGACTTCAATTTTTTCGTAATGAATGTTGTATGCGGTTTTATTTTTCTCGTTTACAATTATGGGTAATTGTTTTTTGATCCAATAATTAAGACCAATATTGACTAAAATCACAAAAATGAAGACAGAAATTACACCGATCGCTATTTTTTTATAGATTGACATTTATGATATTGGTTTTAAATACATAAATTTAGATTTTTAAAAGCGATGTTTTTTACACGATTACATCTTTAATTTACATCATTACCCAATCATTTACCCTTATGCTTTTTGAATATGAGAAAAATTAAAAAAATTCTGCTGGTTTTATTCGTACTGATTGTTATTGTTGGAGTAGGTTTATGTGCCTATATTTTTCATTTAAAACCCAAATACGAAGGTGAAATTCAACTGAAGAATCTCGACAAGGAAACCACAGTTTATTTTGATGATTTTGGTGTTCCTCATATTTATGCTGATTCTGAAAAAGATGCTATGAAGGCTTTAGGTTATGTTCATGCTCAGGAAAGATTGTGGCAAATGGAATTACTTCGCCGAATTGCACCAGGGAGATTATCAGAAATCTTTGGATCTGTTGCGCTCAAAAATGATAAGTTTTTCTCCGGAATTGGTATAGAAGAAGCCTCGGCAAAAGCCATAGCCAAATTAGACAAAAACAGTCAGAGCTACAAAATGGCAATGGCATATCTGGATGGTATTAATCAATATCTGGAGGAAGGAACAACGCCTATTGAGTTTACTCTGGTCGGGGTGAAAAAAGAAAAATTTACAATAAAAGACGTTTATAATATTTTTGGATACATGTCTTTTAGTTTTGCCATGGCGCAGAAAACAGATCCGTTATTGACTGATATCCGGAATAAATACGGTGCTGAATATTTGAAAGATTTAGGTATTGAAGGCGAATTTAATACTACACAGATCAAAAGCTCAAAAGAAAATATCGAAGAATATACAACGATTGCTAAATCTGTAGCAGCATTGTTGGATAATTCTCCAATTCCGCCATTTGTAGGAAGCAATAGCTGGGTGGCAGGACCAACAAAAACCAAAAGCGGAAAAGTAATTTTTGCCAATGACCCGCATATTGGTTTTTCGCAGCCGGCAACCTGGTACGAAGCGCATTTGATTACACCGGATTTTGAATTGTACGGTTGTTATCTGGCCGGAACTCCGTATCCGCTATTGGCACACAATCGTGATTATGCCTACGGATTAACGATGTTCGAAAATGATGATATCGATTTTTATCAGGAAAAAAATAAAGAAGGTGATGAAAATCAATATCAAACGCCAACAGGTTTTGCAGCTTACGAAACCAGAAAGAAAACGATCAAAGTAAAAGATACTGTAGATGTTGTCCTGACCTTAAAAACAAGCCGACACGGTCCAATTATGAATGATTTATTAGATCGTCTCGATAAAAAAAATCCTATTGCGATGTCCTGGATTTATACCCAACAGCCCATACAGATTTTAGATGCTGTTTACGGACTTTCGCATGCTAAAAGCAAAGAAGATTTCAGGAAATCCGTTCAGCTGGTTGCTGCACCGGGATTGAATGTAATGTATGGTGATGCGAAAGGAAATGTGGCTTGGTGGGCAACAGGAACACTTTATAAACACGATAAAGGAGTGAATTCGTTTTTTATTTTAGACGGTGCCAGTGGTAAAGATGATATCAAAGAATATCTTGATTTCTCGAAAAACCCGTCGGCAGAGAATCCAGAATGGGGTTATGTTTATTCTGCCAATAATCAGCCGGAAGCCATAGATGGCTATTTGTATCCGGGGTATTATTTGCCGGAAGATCGTGCCAAAAGAATTTCAGCTTTAATGGATGCAAAATCAGATTGGGATAAAGAAGCAAGCAGTAAAATGATATTTGATAATACTTCCCCAATTGCTCCGGGTGTAGTTCAGAGTTTAATTTCGAATGTAAATACTGCTTCGCTTTCGCCAAAAGAAAAAGAAGTGATTGCAGTTTTACAATCATGGAAAGGAACAAACAATCTGGAAGACGTTGCGCCAACAATTTATAACAAATGGGTTTATTTATATCTAAAAAATACTTTTGAAGATGAAATGGGGTCAGATAATTTTAATTTATTCCTGGGATTGTCTTTAGGAAAGCAGGTTATTGCCAGACAAATTGAAAATGAAAATTCAGTTTGGTGGGACAATATAAAAACCAAAAATGTAAAAGAAACCAGAAGTGAAATTGTTTCGAAATCATTTCATGAATCAGTTAAAGCGCTTCAGGAACAATTAGGAGATAAGGTTGCTGATTGGAATTGGGGAAAAGTGCATACGGTAGAACATGAACATCCGTTAGGAAAAATAGCCGCTTTGCGTAAACTTTTTGATGTTGGGCCTTTTGCAGCTCCGGGATCAAATGAGGTGATAAACAATCAATTCTTCGGACTTACGAATGAAGGTAAATATTATGTAAAAGGCGGGCCATCAACCAGAAGACTGGTTGATTTCTCAGACATCGAAAACAGCTGGAGCATTTTACCAACCGGACAATCCGGAAATCCGTTCAGCAAACATTATGATGATCAGGCTGAAATGTACAATGCAGGGAAATTCAGAAAAATGAAATTGAACAAAGAAGAGATTCTCAAAACATCAACGAAATTGGTTTTTAAACCGGTGAAGAAGTAGTTTTTTTGTTTCAGGTTTCAAGTTTCAGGTTCTTGGCTTGTGTAATTTTACCGCAAAGAGCGCAAAGTTTTTTACGCAAAGATTCGCAAAGTTTTTTTGTGTTACTGCAAAGATTAACACCGTAACTAAGAAACCTTTGTCCCTTTGAGCTCTCTTTAGAAAAAACTTAGAACCTTAGCATCTCAGAACCTAAGAAAAAAAACTTTGCCCCTTTGAGCCTTTGGAACTTTGAACCTTCATTATTTATACTTTCCACGAACAATATCATTCGCGAAAATTTCCAGATTATAACCCAGGGCATGATTTGCAATCATGACGTTTGCAGTTTGATAAGCAGTATCTTGTTTGTAGGTTTTTAAAAGCGTTTCTAATTCTACTTCGTTATAAAATGCGAACATATTATAAACGGCATCCCTGAAGTTTTTATAATTAATGCTTTCCGTTATTTCCACTGTTTTTTGGTCATTCCATTTTTCTTGAAGAGCGGCTTCGTTTATGGTTTCCAGACAGAAATCGATAACGTAGTTTTTGTAACGGGCTGCGTCGACAATTTTATCAATTATAATTTTATTCTGCTGAGTAGGCATTGGAACTGCTTGGGCAGTGGTTTGAGAATTACAAAGGGTTGGAATAAACAAACATAGTAATACAACTAAAAGAGATTGCTTCTTTAATTTTTTCATAGGTTAAATAAAAAATGTTTACAGCTTGAAAAGTTGTAAATCAGGTTGATTTGGGATTTTGATATTCTTATTTTGGGCAGGGCTAAAATAGTTTTTTTCTACTAAATATGAAATGGAAAACATTTTTCAGATAAAAAAAACTCTGATAGTTTCGGTTTTAAACCAGAACTATCAGAGTGGGTAAGATAAAGATTATCGCTGTTACGCGCTTGCTTTTTTTAGCTGTTATTTTTTCAAAAGTTCTTCTAATGCTTTTTTACCGCCTTCATTTTTCGGATCAAGTGCCACCGATTTTTTATAATTGATAATGGCTAATTTTTTATTTCCATCTGTCAAATAAGCCTCGCCTAAACTGTCATAAACATTTCCTGATTTTGGATACGTTTCTGCATTTATTTTGAAAACTTCAAGAGCTTCTTTTGTTTTTCCGGTTTGTAGTAATTGATATCCCACATTATTCATGTCGCTTTCTAAAAGGGCATAAGCAGGATCATTTTTAAGTTTATTATAGATATCGAGCCCGGCTGTAACTCCCTGATCTGAGAATTTGTCCAACAGTTCTAATGCTAAGGACATCTTAGGCATTGTAAAAGGCTGATTGTATAAAATCGCACGTATCGATTCGCTAATCTGATTCAAAACAGTTCCGCCTGTATTATTCAATAAAACAATTAGGTTCTTATCTGCCGGAATACGGTAAATGATCGTATTAAAACCATTAATTCCGCCACCGTGTTCGGTAACTTTTACTTTACCTGCAGGACCATTGTCCGCTTCTTCAATAAACCAGCCGTATCCATAAGATCCTTTTCCGGCTTTGATGTAAGAGCTAAACAAAGATTCCATTGATTTTGATGAAAGTAATTGGTTAGTATAGAGTGCCTGATCCCAAAGATAAAGATCTTCTACAGTAGAGTATAAAGAACCTGCCGCATACGGAATACTCATGTCGAGATAAGGGGAATTGATGATTTTTTTGCCTCTTTTTTCATAACCCGCAGCCCTGTTTTTTAAAATAACATCGGCATGGTCATAACCGGAATTAACCATTTTTAGTGGAGTAAGAATATTTTCCTGTAAATATTGCTCGTATGATTTTCCGGAAACTTTTTCTATAATATATCCCAATAAAAAATATCCTGAATTACTGTAATTGAATTTTTCGCCAGGCGTAAATTCAAGCGGGAGATTCGAGAATGTTTTTACAAATTCTTCAGGAGTATAAGGATTTCTGCTTTTGTCCTTAAAGAAATTAGGTAAAGAAGTATAATTTGGAATTCCCGAAGTATGTGTAAGCAAATGATGAATCGTTACTTTATCGCCGCTTGCTTTAGGATAATCCGGTAAATAGATCGTAATAGGAACATCCAGTTTTATTTTGCCTTCTTCAGCTAATTTTACAATTAAGAAAGCGGTAAATTGCTTGCTGATAGAGCCTAATCTGAATTTTGTATCCGTCTGATTTGGAATATTCCATTCCATGTTGGCAGAGCCAAATCCCTTTTTCAGAATAATTTTGCCGTTTTCAGCGACTAAAGCAGCGCCATTAAATTGCCCGTATTGATTGTATTTACTTATCAGTTCTTCAATTTGTTTTGCTTTGTCTTGCGCAAAAGCATCGTTCAAAGCAAAAACAAAGACAAAAAGAGAAAGTACAATTAGTTTGATTGGTTTTTTCATAATGATTGATGATGAGTTGATTATGGTTAATGAATCGATTTTTGATTTGATGATTGAAACTCTATAATCACATGAGATCATATCGGCGTCTTTTGGTTAGACGACTAAGTTTCAATTAAGTTTCAAGATCAGTCATTTTTTTTCATTTTTCTTCTAAAAAGCGAAGATCAGAACATTAACCAAAATTATTTTTTGATAGGCCGGTGCTCGTAACTAACAATTCGTTTCAATTTCCAATCCTTATCTTTTCGCTCCCAGATATGAATAAATTTACCCGTTCCCTCCGGTTTTCCATCAATATAAAAAGTATGTTCACCAATTTGTACTGCGCCAAAATCACCTAATTTGTCAATAGTACATGAATTTAATTTTCGGGTTAGTTTTTCAGGTCTGGCACATTTTGCGTTCAGTGATTTTATTTCATTTTCTTTAGAAACATTCAAGCCAAAACGATCGTCATAAAACTCAACATCATCAGCTATTATTTTTTTAAATTGTGCTGCATCACATTGATTGAAAGCAACATCAAAAAGTAAACTGTCCATTTTAAGGATTTCAGTTTTCAGAAGATCCATTTTAGGATCTTCACTCTTAATTTGCGCGACCGCTTCTCTGCTTAAAAACAGAATAAAAAGCATTATTACATTCACCATTTGGGGCATATTTGTTTTTTTGTTATGATCCATTTTTATTTCGTTTCAATTTCAATTATTTTTTTTCCATTTTCACCCAAATAGTGATTCACTATTTTTTCATACACTTTGTAACCATCGTCAACATTGGTAAAAATAATCAGACCTTGTTTGGTTTTTGGCAACAATAAAACAATCGTTTGAACGCCTTTATCTGCTCCGCCATGTGATAAAGCATAATTGTTATTTCCTAAATCATAGATTTCGAAACCAAGCCCGAAATATTTGTTTTTCTTAGTCTCAACCTGATGTGATGTCATTTCGTCAAATACCGCTTTGCTTAATCCGTCACTGTTCATTACGCTGCATAAAAATGTTCCGTAATCCTGAATGGTGGTCAGTAAATCATCGGCAGCATTTGCCGTTTTATTTTTAACAGGCTCGTAAGCATTGCCCTTATTATCATAATTAATTGCATATCTTGAAATAGCTGTAATGTCATTC
Source organism: Flavobacterium aquidurense (assembly GCF_002217195.1). Lineage (NCBI taxonomy): Bacteria > Pseudomonadati > Bacteroidota > Flavobacteriia > Flavobacteriales > Flavobacteriaceae > Flavobacterium > Flavobacterium aquidurense. The sequence continues at coordinate 98,654 of NZ_MUGR01000018.1, forward strand.
CATACAAACTTCGAGTCAGTCATTTTAAGCGGTTTAAAAACCACTTCATCCGCTAATTGCTCAAGAGTTTTATTGAATTTCTTTTCGAGTGCTTTTCTCAAATATTCAAATCCTTCTCCGGAATATTGGTATTTTGTTCCGGGTTTGAATTTAAAGTCCAGTTTACCGGATTCGTTCATGAGTCTCCAATTCGGGAAACCCGTTTGATGACTTAAAATGATTCTTGTTGTTAAAAGTTTTGTATTCGGATCATTTGCAATATCCGGATCTGCCCAGTATTTATAAAGAGGCTCGTCTAAATTCAGTTTTCCTGAACTTACCAGTTTCAAAGCGATTATTGCTGTTACGGGTTTGGTCAGTGAAGCAACATTCCATATTGTGTTGTATGGTGCTGTAATGCCTTTTTTGAGTTCGCCAAATACCTTTATTTGTTGAAGTTTCCCGTTATTGATTATACCAATTCCCAAAGTTGGAACGTTGTTTTGTTTGAGCCATTTTTCAATTTCGGAATCATTATCAAAAATACTCGATTTAGTGCCTACAGTATTAATATCCTGGTGATCGTAACTTAAAGATCTTCTTAGTTTCCAAGCTCCATTTTCCAGTATCCAGAGATGAGTGAATCTTGCCGTACTTCCAAATTTGTCTTTTTGACCTGGAACAGGTTCGAAAAATTGGTGAATTCCTATTTGCAAAGCGCCGTACAGAACACCATTTTTGGCTAGTGGATAAATTTCTGTACTGCCTTCAACTAAATCTCTTCTGGCTTGATACGTTTTGGTTGAACTGCATAAGCCTTTTCTGATATTTTTCAGAAATAAAGCTTTGTCCTGAATGCTGTCTTTGTCGTGATAGAATTCAAAATTGTTGCTAAGTAAGTTTTCGAATTGTGAAACATCGCAAGTATTAAAACCAACATTAAAGAGAAGGCTGTCTCTCGATATGATAGTCTTGTACAATTTGGAGTTTTTTTCTTCCTGAGAAAATCCGATATGGAATTGGAAAAGTAGTATTCCAACTAAAAACAATTTTAGCTGGAAAAATGATTTGTTGATTTTCATTTTGATTGATTTGATTGATTGATGATTGTGCAATATTAATGCAATCAAATGTAACAAAATTGTACAAATGCGAAATATTATCTTTTTTTAGAAAGAAAATAAGATGCTGAATTGAACATTTTGGGTGTTGTTTTGGTCACATCTTTGAATTTTTTGATAAAATGCGACTGGTCAAAATACTTGTTATAAAGTGCAACATCAGTGAGTTTTAATTTCTCTAAATCTGAGTTGACCATTTGATCGACCGATTTTCTGAATTTCAAAATCTGAATGTAATTTTTGATGGTAAGCCCGGTTGCAATTTTAAATTTAATCTGAAGCGATCTTTGTGATATCTCTAAAATTTTTCCAATTTCCGAAACGATAATTTCTTCCTGATGAAGTTTGATTGTTTCACAGATTCTTTCGATTACATTTTTATTTGAATGTAAAGTACTTAATTCTTCAAAATACGTATTGATTGTGTTTAATAATATTGAGATATCACTGTTTAAATCCGTTTCGATTTTAGTTTGAAAAGGCAATTCGCAAGCATCAATTTTGATAATAGCATCTGTGAAATTACTCAAATCATAATTAGGAAACATCGAAAGTGTCCAGGCATGAAATTGTACAATCGTAACCTTAGTTTCAGGTCGAATGTTGACTAAAACTTTATTGGTCATTTGCGAACAAAAGTAAAAACCTTCGTTCATTTCGTACTTGCTTTTACTGGTATGAACTTCTATGGCATTTCCGCTCACAATTGCCAGATTAAAGCAGCCATTTGGTAAAACAAGTTTGTTTTCGATCAGGCTTTCGCCAATGCTGTTATCGAGACACCAAATTTTATTGACGAACCGTTCAGTTTTTTGATTAACGTAATGTTCTGAATATAGGTTCATGCTTTAGAGGTGCAATATTTTGAATAATCCTGAATTCGCTCTGAAAGCCTTTTTTCTAAATACTCATTGCCGCCTTCTAATGAATCTAGTATTTGTAAAGCTTGTTTATAGTATTCTTTTATTTTTTCTGAGTCCCAGTGCCGCGGTGGAATCTGTAAATTAGTTATTCTGTCAGCCAATTTTACTGCCCAGACTTCTTTTGATAATTTTTTAATTCTGGTCAAACTATCCATCATTCTTTCTTCCTTCGGGATGTCAGTATTTTTTGTTAAGGCTAAAACGGCCTCGGCAATTTCCGTATTAAATTCTTCTGCAAGCTCTTTAAATATAGTCTCTGTATCTTCAAGAATATCGTGAAGCAATGCAACCTGAATGGCAAATGCCGTGTTGAATTCTTTTGTTTCCTGCGAGGCAAATATAATTTCCATGGTTACATTGCTTAAATGCACAACATAAGGCAAATTAGTTCCGGGAATTACCTGATTCTGATCTGCATGTTTTTTAGCAGCAAATTTTATAGTCTTTTGATAAATACTTTGTAATTCCATTATTGAGCTAATAGTTTTTATGAATAAGCTAAAATACTATTTTTTTCTATGGCAAAGTTGAATGAACCTCTTATATAAATTCTTTGAAATATTCTCGTTTAATAGATTGCCAATCTTCCGGAATTACACTATAATAAACATCATTTTTACTCTTTCCTTCAGAGTCTACATAGTTATTTCTAAAAACACCTTCTTTTACAGCACCTAGTTTTTCGATTGCTCGTTGCGATTTTTTGTTTTCGAGATCTGCGCTAAATTGTATTCTCCTGAAGTGAATATTTTCGAAACCAAAATTCAATAATTCATATTTGCAGGCTTTGTTTAAACCTGTTCCCTGAAAGTCTCTTCCGTACCACGTCCAGCCAATTTCACATTTTTGGCTCGCGTGATTGAGGTAACCATAACGTGTGCTTCCGGCAAGTTTATTGGTGGTTTTATCAATAATTAAAAACGGATAGCAGATTCCGTCAGCTTTTTGTTTTAGTGTGTTTTGTATGTAATTTTCGAAATCAATGTCATTTCGCACATACATTCCCATATACTTCCAGATTTCATCATCGAAAATAATTTCTTTGAGTTCGGTGTTTCGCTCGTTTTCAAATGGAAGTAATAAAACTTTTTCGTTTTCTAAAAAAATATCAGATTGTAATAATTCGCTGTTCATGGTATTTGTTTGATTGAAGTAGTTCGTTTCTTGCCCGCGGATTTTACGGGTTGAACAAGTGGACACTTATTTTTTGAGGCATGCGATTTAGATTTTAGTAAAAAAACCTGGGAAAATCCGTTCAACCCTTCAAATCTGTGGGCTCAATTTTTTTCTCGTTAGGCGAAAATAGGCTTTTCCGGGTTTCTAATAAATCTATAAAAACGAAAATTTGTTATGAAAACGATTGTTGCATGAGTGACAGCAGCTGTATCTCCCGATTTAGAAAAACAAGGTTTTTTACTCTTAGTTTTTATTGATTGGGAATATAGCGGATAGCCCGACCCGCTTTTTCCGGCGGGTCATGCCCAGGTAATTATAACAAATAGAGGTAAATATTTGTTTTATTTTAAAGCTTTTGTGTATTTATTACTTATTTTTACGATCTTATATTTAGATTTTTCTTGATGCAAACTCCACTAAAAATTGCGGTTGTAGGTTCTGGATTGGTAGGATCACTCTTGGCAATTTATCTCAAAAAAGCAGGTCACACCGTTCATGTATATGATCGAAGCCCTGATATTCGCAAAATTAATTTTTCCGGTCGTTCTATAAATTTGGCAATGTCTAATCGTGGCTGGAAAGCTCTTGATGGCGTTGGTATTGGCGAATCAGTTCGTGAAATAGCAATTCCGATGGACAAACGGGCGATTCATTTGGTTGATAAACTTAATTTTCAGAATTACGGACAGGAAGGCGAGTCGATTTATTCGATTTCAAGAGGTGCTTTAAACCGGAAAATGATTGATCTGGCAGAACAAGCCGGAGCTGAATTTTTGTTTGACCAAAAGATCTGGGATGTAACACTTAGTGATGCAACTTTGCATATTGGTGAAACCGAAAGAGGCGAGTGGGAAGAGAAAAAATACGATATGGTTTTTGGTGCCGATGGTGCTTTTTCGAGAATCCGTCATAGGATGCAGCGCCAGAGTATGTTCAATTATTCTCAGGAATTTTTGAATATGGGATATAAAGAATTGAATATTCCTGCAAATGCTGATGCAACGCATAAACTGGATAAAAATTCATTTCATATTTGGCCACGCGGTAAATATATGTTAATTGCACTGCCTAATTTAGATGGAAGTTTTACCTGTACGCTGTTTATGCCTTTTGAGGGAGAGGATTCGTTTGAATCACTGACGGATCGTAAAATGGTAGAAGATTTCTTTGAGAAAAATTTCCCAGATTCTATTGAAGTGATTCCAAAACTGGCAGAGGATTTCTTTAAGAATCCAACCAGTACTTTGGTAACGATGAAATGTTTTCCATGGACTTACGAAAATAAAATCGCTTTAATCGGAGATGCTTGTCACGCTATTGTTCCGTTTTACGGACAAGGTATGAATGCCGGTTTTGAAGATATCACGGTTCTGAATGAAATGATCGGAAAATATGGAGACGATTGGAAGAAGATTTTCTCTGAATATGAAATCTCACGCAAACCAAATGCCGATGCTATTGCGGAACTTTCTTATAGAAATTTCATGGAAATGAGTACCAAAACTGCCGACGAGAAATTCTTATTGCAAAAGAAAATTGAAAAATTCTTCTCAGATAAACACCCTGATAAATGGATTCCTCTTTACAGCCGTGTGACTTTTAGTGATCGCCCTTATGCAGAAGCTTTGGCTATTGGTGATTTTCAAAACGGAATTATGGAAGAGGTTTTAAGAACTGATAATATCGAAAATATCTGGAACACACCTGAAATCGAAGATAAGATTTTGGAATTGCTTCAAAACGCATAAATTTTTGAAACTATATTAGTGATATAAGTTCATTTAATTTTTATAAAGTAAACCCGGCAGATTTTTTAAAACCTGTCGGGTTTTATTGTAAAACGAATATTTAACCAGTAAAAATTCTATGAGCTGATTCAATTTAACCGGTAACTGGTTTTACATGAACTTATATGAATTATATGGTTTATTTTTTATTTTTTAAATATTTTAGATAATACGCCAAAAACGCCTCTGATAAAAGTGGCACTTGTTACGACTTTCAATACTGATTTTGTTACTACACTTGTTGTGCTCGGTTCAGATTTCGATGATTTTGTTGACGGCTGTTGTTCCTGTTCTGCGCTGGCTTGTGCCGCATCAGCTATTTTTTTATTCAGAATTTCATAAGCACTTTCGCGGTCAACTTCTTCAATATATTTTTTTACAAGTTTAGATTTGCTGTTTATGGCTTCGATTTCGTCGGAAGACAGAACGTCCATTCGGCTCATTGGTGCTCGCATCATTGTGGCAACAAGCGGTGTAGGAATTCCTTTTTCGTTTAAGGCCGTTACAAGAGCCTCACCAATTCCTAAATTTGTCAATAATTCGTCTGTTTTATAATACTGTGACGTAGGATAATTATCTGCTGTTTTCTTAATTGCCTGACGGTCATTAGCCGTAAAAGCCCTCAAGGCATGCTGTATTTTTAATCCCAATTGAGCCAGAACCCCGCTCGGCACATCCATTGGGTTTTGTGTCACGAAATAAATACCGACTCCTTTAGAACGTATTAATTTTACGATAGTTTCAATTTGGTCCAAAAGAGCTTTGCTTGCCTCATTGAAAATTAAATGAGCCTCATCAATAAATATAACTAATTCAGGTTGCGAAACATCACCTTTTTCAGGCATTTGCTGGTAGATTTCAGCTAATAAACTGAGCATAAAAGTTGAGAATAATTTAGGTTTATCCTGAATGTCCGTCAAACGAATGATGTTTACATAACCCTTTCCGTTTTCATCAATTCGCATCAAATCATCAATTTCAAAAGATAGTTCACCAAAAAAGATATCACCGCCCTGCTGTTCTAATTCTATTATTTTTCTTAGAATAGTACCCGTTGTGGCAGTTGAAATTTTGCCATAACTGGCAGAGATTTCCTCTTTGCCTTCTTCAGTAATATAATTGATGACTTTTTTGATGTCTTTTAAATCTAATAAAGGCATTTGTTTGTCGTCGCAATATTTAAAAATTACTGCAACAACACCGGCCTGAGTGTCATTTAAATCTAAAATTCTGGAAAATAAAACAGGTCCGAATTCCGAAACCGTGGCTCTTAACCGGACACCATTTTGTTTAGAAAGCGACATTAATTCAACCGGAAATGAAGCAACATTATAAGGGATATTTATTTTAGCATGTCGCTCCGTAATAAAGGCTTCTTCTTTTCCTTCTTTGGCAATTCCGCTAAAATCACCTTTTATGTCCATCATCAAAACTGGAATTCCCGCATTCGACAGTTGTTCAGAAAAAACCTGTATCGTTTTTGTTTTTCCTGTTCCGGTTGCTCCGGCTATCAATCCGTGGCGATTTAGTGTTTTTAGTGGGATTTTTACATGCACTTCTGCAATTGGCTCTCCGTCAAGAATGGCTCCTCCAAGAATTATGTTATCACCTTTAGATATGTAGCCATTGTTTATATCTTGAATGAAATTGTCTTTTTTATTCATGTTTTATTTGTAATTTAGATGATTATAAGAGTATTGCTTGGTTTTTTAACATTTAGAGTTCGTTTTTTTTAGTAAGAAAAAGCTATTTTTGATTGAAAAATGTATAAAAAATAATTTCGCAACTTTTTAAGAAGATATCAAAGGAATGTTTGAATATTTACTAAAACGTTGTAATTTTCCCATTAATCGCCCCGTTTTTTGTTTTATCTAAAAAATGATGTCAGCAAATTAATGAGATATTTTTTAAATCGACGTTAAATTTCGGTCAATTAAATTAAAAAAAGTTTTTTTATTTAAACTAAACGTATAAATTTGCTCCTCTACAAGTTAAATATAACTAAAAAATAAAAATTATTTAAAACTATTAAAATTAAAAAAAATGGCAAACGTTAAAGTTAAAAAAGAAAGCACTTCAAATGGAGGAGGAATGATTACAGGAATCATTATTGTTGCGTGTATTTTAGTTGGGGTGTTTATTTGGAAAGTAATTATGGGAGATGCTTCTAACTTCGAAGGAGGTAATCCAGAAACAGGTCACCCGATCAATACATTAGGTCAAGTATATAAAGGAGGTTTTATTGTACCGGTATTATTAGGTATGTTTTTAATGGTTGTTGTTTTTTCTATTGAAAGATTTATCGTTATCGGTAAAGCTGCTGGTAAAGCTAACTTAGATGCATTTATGAAAAGTGTACAAGGAAGTATTAAAGAAGGAAACATTGAAGCTGCTATTGCTGCATGTGACAAACAACAAGGTTCAGTTGCAAATGCAATTAAATCTGCTTTGGTAAAATACCAAGATGTTAAAAAAGAAGGATTCAACAGTGAGGAAGCTGCAGAAGTAATCCACAAAGAAATCGAAGAGGCAACTTCATTAGAAATGCCAATGTTAGAAAAAAACATGACTATTATCTCTTCTTTAGTATCATTAGGAACTTTAGGTGGATTATTAGGAACTGTATCAGGTATGATTAAAGCGTTTGGTGCGTTAGCTTCTGCTGGAACTCCAGATCAGGCTGCTCTTGCAACAGGTATTTCTGAAGCACTTATCAACACTGCAACAGGTATCTCTACTTCAATCTTAGCGATCGTTTCTTATAACTTCTTTACAGCTAAAATTGATGATTTAACTTACTCTATCGATGAGGCTGGTGTTACTATCGTAAACACTTACAGAAGATTCAGAGGAAGTTTGAAACAATAATTAATTTTTGATTAGTATTAATTATAATTAATTATATCAAAATAAAATAAAAGATAATGGCTAAAATAAAAATGAAAAAAAAGTCAACATCGACAGATATGACTGCCATGTGTGATGTTGCGTTCCTTTTACTTACGTTCTTTATTTTGACCGCTACTGCTAAAGTGCCAGAAGCACTTCCTGTAGATATGCCTTCTTCTGTTGCTCAAACTAAATTACCTGATACGGATTTAGCAATCATCACAATAGGAAAAGGTGCAGATGGGAAAAGCAAAGTGTTTTTTGACATTAAAGGAAGAGAGATTCGTAAAAGAACTCTTGAAGGAATGGGAGCAAAATACGGTGTTACTTTCTCAGAAGATGATAAAACTAAATTTGCATTAATGGATGACTTTGGTGTTCCGTTAGCTAATTTGAAACAAATCATCGACATGAAAGCGGCTGATAGAACAAAAGCAAACCAACCTGGTGTTCCAATCGATTCATTAGATAATCAATTAAAAGACTGGCTTTTGATTTCAAGAAGAGCTGCGATTGATATTGATGATAAAGAATTGAAAATTGCAATAAAAGGTGATGCTAAAGAAGAATATCCACAAATCAAAAAGATCATGGATATCTTGCAAGATCAAAAAATCAATTCCTTTAACTTAGTTACAGGTATGAGAGGAAGAGACTTTTAATTTAAAAAATATACACTAAAATGGCTGAATTAAATACCGGCGACGGTGGAGGCGGAAAAGGTGGTAAAGTAAGAAGTAAAAAGCAGAATTCTAAAGTCGATTTAACGGCAATGGTGGATTTAGCATTCTTATTGATCACATTCTTTATGTTGACCACATCGTTGTCAAAACCTCAATCGATGGATTTGTCTCTGCCAGATAAAGATCCAGATCCTAATAAAAAAGAGGATACGAAAGTAGATGAGAATCGTACAATGACGGTTATGCTTGGCGAGGATAATAAAATGGTTTATTACATGGGATTGCTTGCAACTCCTAAAGTTGGACCTAAAGATATCGCTTATGGTAAAGACGGAATTCGTAGAGAATTATTGACTCAGAAGAAGGCAGTTTTAGCTTATTCTACAGCTTTAGGGAAACCTAAAAATGGAATTATAGTTATTATCAAGCCAACTAAAAAATCAAATTACCGTAATTTGGTTGATATTTTGGATGAGATGGCGATTTCAGGAGTAGAGACTTATGCTATTGTTCCTGAGTTTAGTCCGGAAGAGACGAAATTGATAGATAAAAAATAAGAGCAATCTTGTTTTAATCCTTAATAATCAAGAAAAATGAAATTAGATATAATTAAAAATCAGTGGCTTGATATCGTATTCGAAGGACGTAATAAGATATATGGTGCATATGAGTTAAGAAAAGCGAACCGTAGTACGACCGTAAAGGCACTTATCATTGGTTCGGTTATTTTTAGCCTTGCTGTTGCTGCCCCTCTTATTGCAAGCTTGTTACCAGATTCTGAAGAAGAGGTAGTGAATAATGATATTAAAATTGCGACAGTAAAAATTGTCCCTAAAAAGGAGGAAATTAAGCCAAACCAACCGCCACCACCGCCACCGCCACCAAAAGTGGATCAGGTGAAGTTTGTGAAACCAGTGGTTGCTAAAGCAAATGAGATTACTGAAGATCCACCAAAAATTGTGGATCTTAAAGATAAAAAAGTAGGTAACGAAACTATCAAAGGAGATCCGGATGCAGTTTTAACTGTAGATGAGCCAGTTGGTAAAGGTCCAGTTACTGAAATCATTCAAGAAGATAATAATGTTTATAATACTGCTGGTATCGAGGTAAAACCAGATTTCCCTGGTGGTATTGAAAAATTCTACAAATTCGTAGGAAACAATTATAAGACTCCTGAAGAGGAAGGTTTAAAAGGTAAAGTTTACGTTACTTTTGTAGTTGAAAAAGACGGTTCATTGACCGACATTAAAGTTTTAAGGGATATCGGTTACGGTACAGGAGCAGAAGCAATTCGTGTTCTTAAAAAATGTCCAAAATGGACTCCCGGCGAGCAAAATGGTAAAAAAGTTAGGGTTCTTTACTCTCTTCCTATTACTATTCAATCTGCAGAATAATGTTAAAAGATATGCTTAATAATATTCAGAAGAAATCGCTCAAAGAGCGATTTCTTCTTGTTTTAGGAATACTGTTTTTTTTAATATATCTTGTACTCGGTTTAATGATTATGTTTTGGAAAAAGCTTCCTTTAGATATGGAGCCTAAATACAGATATGCTTTTGGTGGATTGCTGATAGTGTATTCGGCAATTCGTTTCTTGAGATTAATAAATTCAAACGCAGAATAATGATGTTAAAATATAGTAAAGTTGTGGGTTTGATCGTTTTTGTTTTTTTGTTTGCCATGTGCAACCAAAAAAGTAAAAATGAATCTGATAAAGAAACAATTTTAAAAGGATCAATGGATATTACTGTCGACGAAACAATTAAACCTATCGTTGATGATCAGGTCGCTGTTTTTGAAGGTACATATTATGGTTCTAAAATTAATGTTACGCCTAAATCAGAATCTGAATTGATAAATGATTTATTGAATCAGAGAGCTAAAGTGGCGGTTACAGCCAGAAATCTTACAGAAGAGGAATTGGCAAGATTTAAAAAAAGTAAAATTAATCCAAGAGTTACGCCTTTTGCAACTGATGCTATTGCTTTTATTTCGAACAAAGGCAATAATGATACATTAATTGCGTTGAAAACGGTAATTGATTTTATGCAGGGAAAAACTGTTTCAGGATTTGAAGGTCTTGTGTTTGATAATCCGAACTCAAGTACGGTTCGTTACATGAAAGAATTGGCAAAAGTAAAAGATATCCCTGCTAAAGGTGTTTTTTCTTTTAAAACTAACGATGAAGTTATTAAATTCGTATCTGAGAATGATGGAATGATCGGAGTTGTTGGGGTGAACTGGCTTTCACAGCCTTCGCCAAAGATGGCCGATGTCATCAAAAAAATTAATGTTTTGGCTGTAAAAGGCCTGAATGATAATAAGTATTACAGCCCGACTCAAAATGACCTTGCTGAAATGAAATATCCTTTGGCACGTGATTTGTTTATTATAAATTGTCAGGGTTATACTGGTTTAGGAATGGGTTTTGCATCATTTATATCAGGAGATATTGGTCAGCGCATAGTCCTTAAATCTGGATTATTACCTGTAAGGACTCCGGGAAGGAACCTTAAAATTAGAAATCAAATTATTAACGATAAAGAATAAATTAATTACAATTAAAGATGAATAAATTTAAAATTTTTAGTCTTGCCTTAGTTGCTTCAGCTACTGTTGTAAAAGCGCAAGATATCAAAGAAGCTAAAAAAGCAATCGATGCTGAACAATTTCAAAAAGCAAAGTCATTGCTTAAATCAATCATCAATGCAAAACCTTCAGACGGAGAAGCTAATTTTGTTTTAGGTAATGTATATTTAAATCAGTCTATTGTTGATTCTGCTAAAATTTATTACACAAATGGATTGCAGGCATCTGATAAGAAAAACCTAAATTATATTGGGTTGGGTCAGATAGATCTTGATAGCAAAAATGCTGCTGCAGCCCAGGCTAATTTTGGTTTGGCTACAAAAGATATGAAACGTAAAGATGTAGAGGAGTTTATTTACATTGGTAGAGCTTATATCAACTCAACTAGTCCTGATTATACTGCTGCAATTGCTGTGTTGAAACGTGCGTTAGTATTGGAGCCGCAAAACGCAACTGCTCTTTTAACAATTGGTGATGCTTATTATGGTTCAAGTAATCAAAATGATGCTTACAAAGCTTACCGTGATGCATTTACTGCTGATCCAACACTTTTGAGAGCTAAAATGCAATTAGGTGTTTTATTAAAAGGAGCGAAGTCCTATGAAGAAGCAATTAAATCATTCAATGAAGTTATTGCGATAAATCCTAATTATGGTCCGGTTTACAGAGAATTAGCTGAGACATATTACAAATGGGGAAGAAATAAGTCGTCTACCGCTAAAGTTAATTTGCAAAATGCAATTACCAATTACGAGAAGTATTTAAGTCTTACAGATTACTCTTTAGATTCTAAAATGCGTCATGCAGATTTCTTAATCTTAGTAAAAGATTATAAAACTCTTGAAACTGTAGCGAATAAAATGATTGCTGAGGATAAAGTTAATCCAAGAATCTACAGATATTTAGGATATGCTGCTTACGAAAACGGAAATGTTGATGTGGCAATTAAGTCTATTGAAGATTTTATGAAAGTACCTTCAAATAAAGTAATCGGTAGAGATTATTTATATTTAGGTTTATCAAAAATTAAAAAAGGTACTAATGCTGAAGGTATTGTAGATCAGGCTGCTTTTGATGCAGGTATTGCTGATGTTAAAAAAGCAATTGAATTAGAGCCTTTAGTAGTTGAAGAGCTTGCTGATTTAGGAAAAGCTTTGTTTGGTAAAAAACAATTTGCACAAGCGGCTGCTGTTTTTGAACTTGCTGTTGATAACAAAGAATCTAAAAATTATTTAGATGATAATGTTTATTATGGTATCTCACTTTATTATGCTAATGCAAATAAAAAAGATGGTGCTCCGGATGCTGCTGCTTTAGGAAAAGCAGAGATTGCTTTTGACAGAGTTTTAGAGGCTTCTCCAACTTATGATGAAGCTTACTTATACAAAGGTAGAATCAACAACTTGTTAGAAAAAGATGATTTGATTATCAAAAACTATGAAGAGTATGTGACAAGAACAACTGCTAAAGGTGCTGAGGAATTGGCAAAACCTGCGACAGTTAAAAAAATAGTAGAAGCTTACAACAGTATTGGCGCTAGTTATGCTAATACAGATAAAGCTAAAGCTGTTGAATATTTCAATAAAACTTTAGTTTTAGATCCTGCAAATGCTTATGCTGCGCAATCTGTAAAAGCTTTAAAATAATATAAGATCTCTTATTAAATAGAAAGCCGATAGTTCTTTAGGACTATCGGTTTTTTTTGTTCCGTATTTAATTGACTATCTTTGCACTTTAAAATATAATAATGTTATCAAAAGAAATACAGTTAGAAGTAAATAAGGGAGCTATGTTGCCTTTAATGGAAGAATTTTATACCATTCAGGGAGAAGGCTTTCACACAGGGACTGCTGCTTACTTTATACGAATTGGAGGTTGTGATGTAGGGTGCCACTGGTGTGATGTGAAGGAAAGTTGGAATGCAGAATTACATCCGCCAACGAGTGTTGATTTAATTGTAAATAATGCCGCAAGTTCAGCAGATACTGTTGTAATAACAGGAGGGGAGCCTCTTACCTGGGATATGAGTTTATTGACTCAGGAATTAAAAAACAGAAATTTAAAAGTTCACATAGAAACTTCCGGAGCATATCCGTTAACAGGTATTTGGGATTGGATTTGTCTTTCTCCGAAAAAAAATAAACTCCCAACACAGACTGTTTATGATAATGCACACGAGCTAAAAGTGATTATCTATAATAAGCACGATTTTATTTTTGCAGAAGAACAAGCAGAGTTGGTAAATGATAATGCTATTTTGTTTCTTCAGCCCGAATGGAGTAAAAAAGAAGAAATGACACCGCTAATTGTAGATTATGTAATGAATAATCCAAAGTGGAGAGTTTCATTACAGACTCATAAATATTTGAATATTCCTTAAAGTATATAAAAAATCTCTTCTTTTGAAGAGATTTTTTGTTTGTGGTAAATAATACACAGTGTGTAAAAAAGAAACGCATTTTGTCTACGTCCAGTTCTTGCGTTTTTTTAAAGTTGTAATATGTGCCAGATGATGATTTGCGTGCCACGCATAAGTTCCTATCAATTGTTTTATTTTATATTCTGAATTATTTTCAGGATGAATAAAAGACTTTTGGAGATCTGTGTTAGATAAATTTCTCGGGATAAAAGTCAAGCGGTAATGTAATCCTTCCAGTAGAGTTAATGTAGGTTGAATGGGCATGTTTAAATTATCCGGTAATTCAGACCATAAAGTTTCATCGTATGGTTTTATTACTGGATTGTTTTCGGTCAGAGCCCATTTTATTCTGATATAACAATTCATATGACTCTCGGCACAATGATGAATCACTTGTCGGACTGTCCATCCGTCTGGTCGATACGGTGTGTTTAATTGTTCTTCTGTCAGATGAAGTGTCTCTTTTTTTAATCTTTCAGGAAAAGATTCAATTTCGTCAATTTTTGCTGAAAGATGTTGGGGGGTAAATTCAGTTGGGAATTCAAATTTCCCGATAGGATATTTTAATTTTTCTAAATCTGTTGCAGTCATGATAGTTTGATTTTCTTTTAAATTGAAAGTCGGGCAAGATAATCATAATGTTCTCCTTCTAAAATAAGCTCGCATTTTAGTCCATTTGCAATAGCTCCATTCTGAAGCGTGTTGTAGTCCAGGTACAACCAGTCAAAAGGTTCTTCTTTTTCTCCTTTATAAGAAATGTTAAAAACCAACTCTCCATAATAATCATTATTCGAAGGAATCCATTTTCCACCGTCTTCATCCTCGTCGAACATATAAATAATATCCGAACTGTCTAGTAAAATTTGCCCGCCTGGATTTAAAAGCGATTTTAGCTTGGTTAGGAATTTATTACAGTTCTCTAATTTGCCAAAAATACCAACGCCATTCATTAATAAGATAATCGTATCAAATTTTTCACCTTCAAAATCAAGTATGTTTTGAACTTTTGCATTTTTAACGCCGCGAAGTTTACAGGTTTCAATCGCTTTTGCTGAAATATCTATTGATGTAACATCCAAATTGCGGTCATTTTGTAAAGATAAACTATGACTTCCCGCACCACAGCCCACATCTAATGTTTTTCCAGTGGCTAATTGTAATGCTTTTTGCTCAATTTTGGGCATTTCATTGTGAGAACGAAATAAATAGTCAACGCTCATTTCGTCTTCTTCAGAAATTGTGGTTTCTGTAATGATATCTTCCGGCGAATTATTGGTTTGAAAATCGAACATCGCTTTTCCAAATAGATCTTTCATCGTATTTTGTTTCAAAGTTTAAGGTTTCAAGTTTAAAGTTGTTTAATTTTGCAAATCAACTTTAAAAAGTAAACTTGAAACAAATTTTAAATAACTTAAATAAGTTAGCCAAAGATAAGCATATCGAAAACAAAAAGTATTTTGATAAGCTGAAAAAGAAACAGCCTAAAAATTTAGATTACGTCATGCAGGATTTGCATGATGCTGAATTTAAAAAGACAGATTGTTTGCAATGCGCTAATTGTTGTAAAACGACAGGGCCATTATTTACTTTGGCAGATATCGAAAGAATCTCAAAATCTTTCAGACAAAAGCCTCAGCAGTTCATCGAGCAGTATCTCAGAATTGATGAAGATAAGGATTATGTTTTGCAAAGTGTTCCCTGTACTTTTTTGGATAATGAGAATTATTGTATGATTTACGATGTTCGTCCTAAAGCCTGCAGAGAGTTTCCGCATACAGATCGTAAAAAGTTTAATCAGATTACGGATATCACTTTAAAAAATGTTGCGATTTGTCCTGCTGCATACAATATAGTAGAGGAAATGAAAAAGAAACTTCCTTTGTAGGGCTAAAAAATGTAATTGTTTTTAGAAGCAATTCGTTTTTACTTTTTAAAATGTATTTTTGATTAACATCAGAAAAAAATATTATAATTATAACAAAAGACAACTGAAATTTGAATTTAGAATATTTCATAGCCAGAAGACTTATTACTGCCAAAGATTATAAAAGCAGTATATCGGCACCAATTATAAAAATTGCTATTTCGGCAATTGCTATTGGTATTATTATGATGGTCGTTTCGGTTGCTACCGGGATGGGGTTGCAACAAAAAATACGTGATAAAGTTTCGGCTTTCAATGGTCAGATTATTATATCCAATTATGACAATAATAATTCAGAGGTGACTTTGGTTCCAATTTCAAAGAAACAGGATTTTTATCCCAACTTCAAATCAGTTCCGGAGGTAAGTCATATTCAGGCCATCGCAACGAAGGCTGGAATTATCAGAACCGAAAATGCTTTTGAGGGAATAGTTTTCAAAGGAGTGGGGGCAGATTATGATTGGAATAATATAAAAGAGTATATTGTTGATGGTAAAGTGCCTGATTTTGCTAGAGATTTAAATGAAGAAGTTTTAATCTCAAGACTTCTAGCGGATAGACTTGATTTAAAAGTTGGGGATAATTTCAATACTTTTTTTATTAAAGAAGAACAGGGTAAAATGCCTAATAGTCGCCGATTCAAAATTGCGGGTATTTTTAACTCAGGATTTCAGCAATTCGATGCTAATTATATTATAGGAGATATCCGCCATATTCAGCGAATCAATAAATGGAGTGCGGATCAGGTTGGTGCATTCGAAGTTTTTGTAAAAGACTTTGATAATATAAAAACCACCGGTAATCAGATATACGAGCAAACTTCATCGAGCTTAGATACTAAAACCATAATAGAAAAGTACAGTTATATTTTTGATTGGTTGCAGCTCTTTGATTTTAATATCGTCATTATTTTAGGAATTATGATTTTGGTAGCTACAATAAATATGGTTGTGGCATTGTTGGTTCTTATATTAGAGCGCACCCAAATGATAGGGATTCTAAAAGCGATGGGAGCAAATAACTGGACAGTTCGCAAAATATTTTTATACAATGCATTCTATCTTATTATAAGAGGATTGTTTTGGGGGAATTTAATTGGTATCGCCATATTGCTTGTTCAGCAACATTTTGGGATAGTTCAGTTGAATCCTGAGAATTATTACGTCAATCAGGCTCCGGTTTATATAAATTGGGGTTATGTTGCTTTGTTAAATTTGCTTACCATAACAGTTTGTTTTGTCGTGTTGTTGATTCCGTCATATATCATCACAAAGATTTCGCCGGTCAAAGCCATTCGCTTCGATTAAACTTCAGAGATTTAGTCTTTAATTTTAAACCCGACAATCAAATGTTTTTAAAACCTGTCGGGTTTATTATTTGCAATATATAGGAGGTAATTTGTCCTGTTAAGCGCAGTCGAAGCCTATTCAGTGTATTCTTGGAATTTGCGGATTTGAATGAGGAGCTATTTCCTGCCGTGCGCTGCAATATTTTGTTTCTACCGATAGCTATCGGGACCGGCACAAAAGGATTTTCGCTTCCATCAAGGCTATGGCAGTTGTTTTTATGATAAGTATATCTATATATAGGAGGGAAAGAAACTTTGTGCCTTGTTGACTTCTCAAAACTAATCAAACCAATCAAAATGAAACTTTGTGCTTTAGCGTCTTGGTGGCAAAACCGGCTAAAGCTATAAAAGCTGTTACGCAGCATTGTTGCAAAAGTAATCGAAAAACCACTCAAAAAGCTGCGGAGTCTATAAAAACCGAATGTCTTTCATGGCTGGTATTGCTGAAAACACAATAGACTTCAGAAAATTCCTTAAAAGATAAAAAATGATGGTGCTCTAATATTGGTGTTATCAGAGTGTTAAGAAAAAGTTTCGAAAAACATTGAAATTATATAATGAAAAGTCTTGTAAATGTAAATAAAGGTGGTACTTTTGCACCCGCAACAACGAGAGACGTTCACTGAAATACTGGCAAGAGAGATTAATTAAAAGGAAAATTTATTTTCTGAAAAAGATTAAAGAAAGCTTGCGAGATTTGAAAACAGATGTTACATTTGCACCCCGCAAAACAACGGAAGTTCATTGAGATATTGGTTAGGAAATGAGAAGAAAATGAAAAGAAATTTTCTAAAAAAAAACTTCAAAATTTACTTGCCAGTTGAAAATAAATTTTCTACTTTTGCACCCGCTTTG